>DAOPOS010000007.1:0-10916 GCA_035358035.1 Syntrophales bacterium
GGCACGCCGCCAGCGTTTGTTCTGAGCCAGGATCAAACTCTCCAGTTTTAATCCTTTTTGGAGCTTGCGCTCCATGCACTCAAATTGTTGAACAAAGGACCTGCTAATCGATTATCCCACTATTCACTTTTGAAAGAACGTGCTTCAAACGAGCTTTTATGTGTAATTCAAAACTCTCCCTGTGTCAAGAACAATTTCAAATTATTTTAAACGGAATTTTGAACCCCGTTCCGGAAAAGACGGGCCTTTCCGGAGAGTGAAAACGTCAGGAACCCAGGAGACAACCGCTCGAGTAAAAGCCTGCTACCAAAGAACAGACGCGGCTTTTAACCTTTCTTCCCCGGGGTGTCAAGCATTAATTTGAATTATTTTACACGAACGATAAAATACGTTTTCTTTCCCTTCCTTAAGCGGATTTCCCCCTGCGCGTCACAGTGGCCGAGGCCGATTTTCTCGTCGATCCGTTCGACGGGACGGTCGTTCACGTACCCGCCGCCCTGCTGGATCAGGCGCCGGGCCTCGCCGCGCGAGGCGCACAGCCCGGCCTCGTGAAAGAGCTCGAACGCCGGGATGCCGGCGTCCATGTCCTGTCGCGATTTGACGAGGCACGGGATGGCCGACACGTCGCGGGACTCGGCCTGACGGGGAATCGTGCTCGACGGGAACAGCCCCTCTTCCACCGGCTTCGTGCCGAAGGCCTGGCAGGACGCCCGCCAGGCGTCCGCCGCCGCCGCCTCGCCGTGCGTGACCTTCGTCGCCTCGAAGGCGAGCACCGCCTTGGCCATGTTCAGCCGGGCGTCACTCAACGCGCGGACCGCCCGGACCTCCTCCACGGGCAGGAAGGTGAACAGGAGCAGGAAGCGCTCCACGTCGGCGTCCTCGGCGTTGATCCAGTACTGGTAATAGTCGTAGGGCGAGGTGAGCGACCGGTCCAGCCACACCGTCCCCTTCTCCGTCTTGCCCATCTTGTGGCCCGCGGCGGTGGTGATCAGGGGAAACGTCAGGCTGAAGGCGTTCTTGCCCTCCAGGCGCCGGATCAGGTCGCTTCCGGCCAGCATGTTCCCCCACTGGTCGTTGCCCCCCATCTGGAGGACGCAGCCCTCCTGCCGGAAGAGGTGGAGGAAATCGTAGGCCTGGAGCAGCATGTAGTTGAACTCGATAAAGTTGAGCCCCTTTTCGAGGCGGATCCGGTAACTCTCCGCGGCCAGCATCTTGTTCACGCTGAAGTGCCGGCCGATGTCGCGCAGGAATTCGATGTAATTGAGCCGGGCCAGCCAGTCGGCGTTGTTCAGCATCAGGGCCTTCCCGTCCGAGAAATCGAGATACTGGGACAGCTGCTCGCGGATGCAGGCGGCATTGTGATCGACCTGCGCGCGGGTCAGGATCTGGCGCATCTCCGTCTTGCCGGACGGATCGCCGATCAGGGCCGTCCCGCCGCCGATCAGGGCAATGGGACGGTGGCCGTGGCGCTGCATGTGGGCGAGGGCCATGATCGGCACCAGGCTGCCGACGTGCAGGCTCGCTGCCGTCGGATCGAAGCCGATGTAGCCGGTGACCTTTTCCCGGGCGAGCAGGTCCTCGACCAGGGCCTCGTCCGTGACCTGTTCGATGAATCCCCGCTCGCGAAAGACATCAAAAACGCTCATGGTGAATCTCCGTTCCGAATCTATCCCGCCTCGAGCTTCCGGCTGACGGCCTGGATGTCCGTCGCCCGGCCGGTCTTCTCGTCCACGGTGATGACGGCGCCCTGGAGGCGGATGTCCCCCTTCGCCACGTCGTACTTTCTCGGCGTCAGGGAGAGAAAGCGCTCCAGGATGATGTCCTTGCCGATGCCGATGACCGACTCGAACGGCCCCGTCATCCCGGCGTCCGTCAGGTAGGCCGTGCCGCCGGGGCGGATGCAGGCGTCTGCCGTCTGAACGTGCGTGTGCGTCCCGATGACGGCGCTGACCCGGCCCGCCAGGTACCAGCCCAGGGCCTGCTTCTCCGACGTCGCCTCGGCGTGCACGTCCACGATGATGATCCGGGCCTTTTTCTCCAGGCGCGCGAGCTCCCGGTCCGCCGTCCGGAACGGACAGTCGAGGGGGGCCATGAACACCCGGCCGGCCAGATTGAGCACCCCAACGTATTCCCCGGTCGAGGTCGGCAGGATCGCGCTGCCCCACCCGGGCACGCCGTCCGGATAATTGGCCGGGCGCAGGAGGGTTTCATAATCCTCCGCGAATTCGAGGACCTCCTTCTTGTCCCAGAAATGGTTCCCCGAGGTCAGGACATGCACGCCGTCGCGGTACAGCTCCTCGACCACGTCGCGCGTCACGCCGAAGCCGGCCGCCGCATTCTCGCAATTGGCGATGACGACATCGATCCCCGCCTCGGCCGCGAGACTGGGCAGCAGCTCCCGGACGGCGCGCCGCCCCGGCTTACCGATGATGTCGCCGATGAAAAGAATGTTCATGATGATCCTTCGGACAGGCTTGGGGAGAGAGCCGGCATTTGCCTTCGTTCCCCGCCCTTTGCCCGGGTCACTTCGCGAACTCCGAGACGCGGGTTTCCCGGATGACCGTCACCTTGATCTGCCCCGGATAGGTCAGTTCGGCCTCGATCTTTTTCACGATGTCGCGGCAGAGCATGACCGCGTCGTTGTCGGAAATCTTCTCGTTCTCCACGAGGATCCGGATCTCCCGCCCCGCCTGGATGGCGAAGCACTTGTCCACGCCGGTGAACGAGTTCGCGATGGCCTCGAGCTCTTCCAGCCGCCGCACATACGTCTCCAGCATCTCCCGCCGGGCGCCCGGCCGGGCCGCGGACAGGGTGTCGGCGGCCTGAACGAGAACACCCAGGATGGTGTTTGTCCGCCCGTCGTCGTGATGGGTGGCGATGGCCTGCATGATCCGCGGCGACTCCCCGTAGCGCTTCGCAAAGTCGGCGCCGATGGCCGCATGGGTCCCCTCGACCTTGTGGTCGATGGCCTTCCCGATGTCGTGCAGGAGCCCGGCGCGCTTGGCCTCCTTGACGTTCATCTTGAGTTCGGACGCCATCATGCCCGTCAGATGCGCCACATCCACGGAATGCTGGAGGACGTTCTGCGAATAGCTCGTCCGGTACTTCAGGCTCCCCAGGAGCTTCAGGATCTCCGGATGGATATCGTGGACGCCCACGTCGAAGGAGGTGCGCTCCCCCGTCTCCCGGATGATGTTGTCCACCTCCGTCGCCACCTTCTTGACGACGTCCTCGATGCGCCCCGGGTGGATCCGGCCGTCCGTGATCAGCCGCTCCAGGGAGAGCCGGGCCACCTCCCGCCGCACGGGATCGAAGCTCGAGAGGACGACCGCCTCCGGCGTATCGTCGACGATCAGGTCGATCCCCGTCGCCGCCTCGATGGCCCGGATGTTGCGCCCTTCGCGGCCGATGATCCGGCCCTTCATCTCGTCGTTCGGCAGGCTCACGACGGAAACGGTGTTTTCCGCGACCACGTCGCCCGCGTAGCGCTGGATCGAGTACGCCAGGATGTCCCGCGCCTTCTTGTCCGCCGTCCGCCGGGTCTCGTCCTCGATCTTGCGGATGGCCAGGGCCGCCTCGTGCTTGGCCTCCGTCTCCATCGCCTGAACGAGGAGCGCCTTCGCCTCTTCGGAGGAGATGCCCGCCGCCTTTTCCAGCTGCTCCCGCTGCTCCTCGATCATCCGGTCCAGGCGACCGTGCTTTTCGCCGATCTGGGCCTCCTTCTGGATCAGGGCCTTGTCCCGCCCCTCCAGATTGGCCTCCTTCTGGCCGATCGCGTCGATCCGCTTGTCGATCGCCTCTTCCTTGTTGCGCAGGCGCTTTTCCAGGTTGTCGAGTTCGGTCTTTCTCTCCTGGGCTTCCCTCTCGAACTCCGTCTTGGCCTTGAGAAGGTTCTCCTTCGCCTGCAGGATCGCCTCCTTCTTGATGTTTTCCGCCTCCTTTTTGGCCTCGTCGACGATGCGGGACGCGAGGCGTTCCGACGCGCCGCGTTGCTTCCGGGAGAGCCTCTGCTTCAGGGCATACCCCAGGACCAACCCGACAGCGCCCGCCAAAACGATGAATAAAATGATCAAACCGTCAGACATGGTTTATGTTTCACCTCCATAGAATCCGTCACGACCGGGTCATCACGACTTCATCCCGCCCGCGCGTCGGCCGCTTAGGCGGAATGCAAAGAAAAATATCCACTCCGCGCTTCCGGACGTTAACGTCCGGGCCGCGCCATGGACTTATGGCCTGTCGGTGGGAAGAGGCGTTGAGGAAAAATCCAGGGGAAGATGGCGGACCAAAAAGAACCCCCGCCTATGCCGTGTCAACCCCCTTTTTGAACCTTTTGCCAAAGTGGGTGCCCTGTTGTCCTTAAAGGCTTTCCACCCCCGCTAGGGACTCTGGTGGACGTGCACACGGCAAACAAGGAAAGGCCCCCATGGTTAAGGTGTTGGCTCAAAAAAGAAACGGTCAATCACGCACATCGCAGGGGATTTCAGGGATCAATTTAATTCATTGATCAGATGAATTAAATTTTCCGATCTTGCTTCCAACTGCCTGACGATTCTTTCGTTTTCTCCCTTAAGTTTAAAATACTCGTCTGCAATGTTGAGCGCCGTCAGGATGGCCACGTTCAGGGTGGTCGCCTTGCCGGCCGTCCGGCCGATCTCTTCCACCCTCTCCGCGACATACCCGACGACTTTTGCTACATGTTCATCCCCTGAATCGCTCGATACGGACAACTCCTGCCCCAGTATCTTGATGTCGAAGCGCTTTTTCAAAGGCTCCATCCAAGAGTTGCCCTTACCCGCCTATATCCTGAAGCAAATCCAGCAGTGAATCGATCTTTGTGCGTACCGCGTTCCTTTCCTCGTTTATCCCCTTTAGTTGTTTATTTGCCTCTTCCAGCTCCAACGATTTATTTTTCAACAGGACCTCCAGGTCCTGGTTTCTTTTCTTCAGCCCGTCGTACCGGGCCATCAGGGTTTTGATCTTGCCTTCCAGTTCATCGAATTTCCCCGGTTCCACGCCGCGTCTATCGCCCTCCCGTTCGATTTTGACGTCCCTTCCCGCCCGTTGGGCGGGGGGTAAAAATTTTCTTCCTTTTCTGAGATCGGATTATGCCATTCCCAGTCAAAAAGTCAAGCCTTAATTGCCTGCTCCCCCGTCGCCGGCAGCCAGGGTCGAGAAGAACCGGTCCAGTTCGGCCAGCAGCGCCGTTTCGTCCGTCAGGCGGCCGGCGGCCTGACGGAACGCGGCGCCCCCCTTGAGGCCCTTCGTGTACCAAAGGAGGTGCTTGCGGAAGGTCCGTACCGCGACGGCGGGTCCGGCGTAGTCCGCCTCGGCGGCCCAATGGCGGCGGAGGACCCGCTCCCGCTCGGCCGGATCGGGCCAGCCGTCGTCCCGCGCGGCCCCCGCGTCCTTGATCCCCTGAAAGATCCAGGGGTTCCCCAGGGCGCCCCGCCCCACCATGACGCCGTCGCAGCCCGTTTCCGCCCGCATGCGCGCGGCGTCGGCCGGGGTGCGGATATCGCCGTTCCCCACGACGGGAATCGCCAGTTCCCGTTTCACGTCCGCGATGATCCGCCAGTCCGCGCGCCCCCCGAATCCCTGCGCGACCGTCCGGGGATGGACGATCACGGCGTCCAGTCCCGCCTCGGCCGCCAGCCTGGCCAGCTCCGGCGCGTTGACGGTCCGGTCGCTCCACCCCGACCGGATCTTCACCGTCAGCGGCAGCGCCGTCGCCCGCCGGACCGCCTTCATGATCTCGAAGGCCAGCGGCGGATTCTTCATGAGGGCCGCCCCGGCGCCCGTCCGGACCACCTTCTTCACGGGACAGCCCATGTTGAGATCGATCAGGTCGGCCCCGCGGGCCGCGACGATTTCCGCCGCGGCGGCCAGGACGCCGGGGTCGTTCCCGAAAAGCTGGACGCCCAGCGGCCGGTCCTCCGGCGCCGTTTCCAGGTAGCGGAAGGTCTTCCGCATGTTCCGGACGAGCCCCGTCGCGCTGATCATCTCCGTGAACGCGAGGGCGCACCCGTACCGGCGGTTCAGGACCCGGAACGGAAGGTTGGAAATCCCGGCCAGGGGCGCCAGCAGAACCGGGGGATCAACGACGAGGGATCCGATGTTCATTCGGTACACGCCTTTCCCGCGCCTTCAGGCATCCGGGCGGCCGGTATCGCGCCCTCCCCCGGCCTCCATGAGCCGGCAGGCCCGCGCCAGTTCCTCCGGCGTGTTGATGCCCATGACCTCTTCCGAATCCGCCGCCACGTAGGACCGGACCGCAAGGCCCCGGCGGCGGGCCATCTCCACGATGTCCGTCAGGTAGTATTCGCCCTGGGCGTTGTCGTTGCCGATCCCGGCCACGGCCTGGAAGAGGAACCCCGCCTCGACGCAGTAGATCCCCGTGTTGATCTCCCGGATCTCCCGCTCCGCGGGCGTCGCGTCCCGGGCCTCCACGATCTTCACGACCTGGCCCGCGGCGTCCGTCACCACCCGGCCGTAGTGGCCCGGATCGGCGAGGAGCGTCGTCATGACGGTCACCGCCGCCCCGGCCGCCGCATGCCGCGCCAGGAGCGCCTCCACGGTCTCGCGGCGCAGGAGCGGCACGTCGCCGCAGAGGATCAGGACCGTCCCTCCGTCGTCGCCCGCGAACGCCTCCCGCGCCTGGAGCACGGCGTGCCCCGTCCCCAGCTGTTCGCGCTGCTCGACGAAGATCAGGCCCGGATCGTCGAAGCGGCGGCGGATGTCGTCGGCCTGGTGGCCGATGACGCAGACGATCTTCCGCGCCCCGACCGACCGGGCCACCGCCAGCGAATAGTGCAGCATCGGGCGGCCGCAGACCGGCTGGAGGACCTTCGCCAGGTCCGACTTCATGCGCGTTCCCTTGCCCGCCGCCAGCACGATGGCCGACAGCGCGTTTTTTGCATTCATGGATTTACCTCGCCTGTTCCCCGTGCGTCCCCGCCTCGACCGGCATCAGAACCCGCACCTCGCGGATGACCTTGGGCCCGGCGTCCTCCACGACGAAACGGGCACCCCCCCAGGCGAGCGTGTCGCGCCTCCTGGGAATGCGCCCGAAGCGGAACAGGAGAAACCCGCCCAGCGTCTCGTATTCCCCCTCCGGGATGTCCACGGGGACGATCTCCCGGAACTTTTCCAGGCCGATCCGGGCGCTGAAGAGCCAGTTCCCCGGCCCGTCCGTCCGGAAGAGGGCCTCCTCCCTGTCGTACTCGTCCTCGATTTCGCCGACGATCTCCTCCAGGATGTCCTCAATCGTGACGATGCCCACCGCGCCCCCGTACTCGTCGACGACCACCGCCATCCGCTCGCCCCGCACGCGCAGCTCGATCAGCGCCTCCTTGGCCGGCTTCTTTTCCGGCACGTACAGCGCCACCGGGCGGATGAGCGGCGCGATGGGGTCCTCCGGCCGCGCCGGCCGCTGCCCCCCCGCCCCCAGCGCCCCGAGCAGATCGAAGGTGTTGAGGATGCCGACGATGTTGAAGACCTGGTCCTGGTAGACGGGGATGCGGAGATTCTTGCGCTCCTCCGCCATGGCCAGGGCCTCGGAAACCGTTGCCGTCTGGGGAAGGACCGTCGTGTTGGAGATCGGCACCATGACCGCGTCGGCGGTCACATCGGAGAAATCGATCACCCGGCGGACCATGTCCCGCTCGCGGCTCTCCATGTCGCCCGCCGCCGCGCCCTCGCCGAGCAGGGATTTGAGGCCGTCGCGGGTGATGTAGGACGCCGCCGCCTCGCGGCGGCCCGAAGACAGGCGGACGGTTCCCCGGGAGAGCCGGGAGATGAAATAAACGGCGGGCAGCAGGATGAACGAGGCGAGCCAGATGACCGGGGCGAGCCGCACCGCCAGGCGCTCCGCGTAGTGGAAGAAGACGCTCCGGGCCACGATCATGATCAGGAGCGTCGGGATCATGACGAGGCCGGAGACGGCCTCCCCCCGCGTGACGCCGTAGAGGGAGATGAACAGGGCCGTGGCCAGGGTCGAGCTCGTCACGACCGCGAGGTTCGTCCCCGTGAGGGTCGTGGCCAGGAACCACTCCGGCTTTTCAATGAGTTTCAGGGCCAGGCGGGCCGACCACTGCCCCTGTTCGGCCCGGTGGCGGATCCGGTGGGGTTCGGACGACAGGAGGGCGATCTCCCCGCCGGAGAAGAGGGCTTCCAGGGCCAGGCAGAAGAGGATCAGGGCCACGGTCGCGGCGAGCGTCATCCGTCCGCCTCCGTTTCGGCCGTTTCAATCCGCACCCGGAGGATCCGGGCCCGTCCCATCTTCTCCACGCGGAAACGTCGGCCCGCGTGGACGACGGCGTCGCCCGCGGCGGGGAGCCGTCCGAAGAGGTGGAAGACGAACCCGCCCACGGTCTCGAACGCCTCGTCGGAGGCGAGATCCGGCAGGAGCTCCCGGAGGTCGTCGAAGGGCATCTTTCCGGACACCGCGAGGGTCTTCCCGTCGATGCGGCGCCAGAGCGTTTCCCCGATCCCGTGCTCGTCGTAGAGGTCCTCGAACAGGTCCTCCAGGATGTCCTCGACCGTGACCAGCCCGGAGACGCCGCCGTACTCGTCCACCACGATGGCGATCTGCGTGCGGCGCGCCTGGAAATCCTTGAGGACGCTGCCTGCGGGTCGCACCTCCGGGATGAAGAAGGGCTTTTGCAGGAGCGTCTGGATCCCGGGGACCGTCTCCCCGTTCCGGAACCCGGCCAGGAGATCCTTCGCGAGGAGGATCCCCACGATGTCGTCGCGGTCGGCCCCGCAGACCGGAACCCGGGAATGCCGGGCCGCCACGACCTCCCGGAGCATCTCCCGGGGGGCGAGCGACAGCGGCAGGCAGAACATGTCCACCCGGGGCACCATCACCTCCGCGACGGGCTTGTCCCCGAGATCGAAGACGCGGTGGATCAGGTCCCGCTGGGCGCTCTCGATCGCCCCCTCCCGCTCGCCCGCGTCCAGGAGCGTCCGAAACTCCTGTTCGGTCAGTGCGCTCCGCCGGCCTTCCCCCCCGCGCGTCAGGAGGGACACGAACCGCTCTGAGATCGACTCGAGCGCCCAGACGATCGGCTTCTCCACCCGGCTGACGAGATTCAGGAGGGGGGAGAGGAAGGCGCTCAGGCTCATGGTGTAGACGACGCCGAAGGTCTTCGGGAGGGTCTCGCCGAAGACCAGGACGAGGAGGGTCGTGACGATGACGGCCATCCAGGCGCCGTCGGCCGGAAAGAGGGCGAGGAAGATCGACGCCATGAACACGGAGATGCCGATGTTGACGATCTCGTTGCCGACGACGATCGTGATGAGCAGGCGCTTCGGATGGGCGAGCAGGGCGCGGACGGTGGCGAGAAAGGGCGCGCGGTCTTCCGCCATCTTGTGCAGGTGCAGGGGGGTCAGCGAAAACAGGGCCGCCTCGGAGCAGGAGAAGAAACCCGACAGGAGAAACAGAAAGCCGACCACGATGAGTTTGAGGGTGATCAGGGGGTCCATGGGGTGAGCTTTAGCAGATTCCGCCGGTTACTGACAAATGTTTTGTCGGAAATCGCGTAGAAGTTGACGCCCCGGCCGTTTTCGGTTAAAGGAATCCGAAATTGCTTCACCCCCAAGGAGAATCCACCCCCATGGTCAACATCCTCCTCATCGGCAACGGGGCCCGGGAACACGCCCTGGCGGAGGCCCTGGTCCGGTCGTCCGAAAAGCCCCGTCTTTTCGCCTGCATGAAGGCCAACAATCCGGGTCTCGCCGCGCTCGCCGAGCGGAACCTGATCGGCCCCTACCACGACTTGAATGCCATCGTCGCCTTCGCCCGGGAGGGCCGCTGCGAATTCGCCGTGGTCGGCCCGGAAGACCCCTTAAGCCACGGCGTCGTCGACGCCCTCGCGGCCGCGGGCATCCCCGGCGTCGGCCCGACCCGCTCGCTCGCCCGGCTGGAGACCTCCAAGTCCTTCACCCGGGACCTCTGCGCCAAGTACGCGATCCCGGGCAACGTGGCCTACCGCGTCTTTACGTCCACGGATGGCGTGGCCGCCTTCCTGGAGACGCTCCCCGGCGTCGTCCTCAAGCCCGACGGACTGACGGGCGGCAAGGGCGTCCTCGTCCAGGGGGACCACTTCGAGACCAGGGCGGAGGCCCTGGCGCTCGTCCGGGAGATCCTCGCGGTGCACCCGAGCGTCACCGTCGAGGAGCGCCTGGAGGGGGAGGAGTTTTCGCTCCAGTGCCTCTGCGACGGCATCCACGTCGTCGCCACGCCGCCCGTCCAGGACCACAAGCGCCGCTTCGCCGACGACCGGGGGCCGAACACGGGCGGCATGGGATCGTATTCCCTGGCCGACCACACCCTTCCCTTCCTCGCGCCGGCGGACGTCGCGGCGGGACTCGCCATCACCCAGCGCGTGGCGGAGGCCATCCACCGGGAGACGGGCGAATACTACCGGGGCGTCATGTACGGCGGGTTCATGGCGACCGCGGACGGCGTGCGGCTGCTCGAATACAACGCCCGCTTCGGCGACCCGGAGGCCATGAACATCCTGCCCCTGCTGGAGACGGATTTCGTCGCCGTCTGCCGGGCCGTGATCGCCGGGACGCTCGACACCCTGCCGATCCGCTTCGAGAGGCGGGCGACGGTGTGCAAGTACGTCGTCCCGAAGGGCTACGGCCTCCCCAAGGATCACCCGGACGCCCGCTCCACGTCGGCCAAGATCGAGGTGGGCGACGTGGGCGCGGCGCGGCTCTACCATTCGTCGGTGGATCAGCGGCCGGACGGCCTGTACATGACGGCCTCGCGCGCGATCGGCGTCGTGGGGATCGCCGGCGACCTGGCCCAGGCGGAGGCGATCGCCGAGCGGGCGGTGGGGGCGATCCGGGGGCCGGTGGACCACCGTTCCGACATCGGCACGGCCCCGCTGATCGCCAAGCGCGTC
>DAOPOS010000007.1:11016-93763 GCA_035358035.1 Syntrophales bacterium
CGATGCACATGAACACGATCAAGCGGGTCCTGATCAGCGTCACGGACAAGACGGGCGTTGTCGAGTTCGCCCGGGGGCTGGCGGACTTCGGCGTGGAGATCCTCTCCACGGGCGGCACGGCGGCGCAACTGCGGGCGGCGGGACTTGCCGTCCGGGACGTCTCCGACTATACGGGCTTTCCCGAGATGATGGACGGGCGGCTGAAGACCCTGCACCCGAAGATCCACGGGGGGCTCCTGGCGCTCCGCGACAACCCGGCCCACGTGAAGGCGGCGGAGGATCACGGCATCGCCCTGATCGACATGGTCGTCATCAACCTCTACCGCTTCGAGGACACCGTCGCCAAACCGGGCTGCACCCTGGAGGAGGCCGTCGAGAACATCGACATCGGCGGGCCGACGATGCTGCGGGCGGCCGCCAAGAACCACCGCTTCGTCGCCGTCGTCACCGACCCGGCGGACTACGGAAGGATTCTCGCGGAGATGAAGGAGACGGGCGGCAAAGTCTCCGAGGCCACGACCTTTGCGCTGGCCGTCAAGACCTTCCAGCTCACGGCGCGCTACGACGCGGCGATCTCCAACTACCTGGGCCGCATCGACGCCGACGGCAGCCTCCGCCCCTTCCCCGACACCTTCACCGTCCAGTTCGCCAAGGCCCAGGACCTCCGCTACGGGGAAAACCCCCACCAGCAGGCCGTCTTCTACCGCGAACCCGCGACGGCGGTGACCGCCGTGGCCAACGCCCGCCAGCTCCAGGGCAAGGAGCTGTCCTACAACAACATCATGGACGCCGACGCGGCCTGGAACATGGTCGCCGATTTCGAACGGCCGGCGGCCATCATCATGAAGCACGCCAACCCCTGCGGCGCGGCAACCGCGGCGGACAGCCTGGCCGAGGCCTACCGGAAGGCCATGGAGACCGACCCCGTCTCCGCCTTCGGCGGCATCGTCGCCTTCAACCGGCCCGTGGACAGGGCGACCGCCGAGGAGCTGGCCAAGACCTTCCTCGAGGTCATCCTCGCCCCGGCCTTCACGGACGAGGCCCGGGCCATCCTCGGCGCGAAGAAGAACGTCCGCGTCCTGGAGATCCCGGCGGCGGAGCTCACGGGTCCGGCCGGCCTCGACTTCCGGCGGGTCGTGGGGGGCCTCCTCGTCCAGGACCGGGACCGCGCGCCCTTCGACATCCGCCAGGCCAAGGTCGTCACGAAGCGCGCCCCCACGGAGGACGAATACCAGGCCCTCGACTTCGCCTGGCGCGTCGTCAAGCACGTGAAGTCCAACGCCATCGTCTACGCGACGAAGGACCAGCTCGTCGGCGTGGGGGCGGGCCAGATGAGCCGCGTCGATTCGGTCAAGATCGCGAAGATGAAGGCCATCCTCTCCACGGAAGGGGCGGTCCTCGCCTCCGACGCCTTCTTCCCCTTCCGGGACGGCGTGGACATGGCCGCGGCGGCGGGGATCACGGCGATCATCCAGCCGGGCGGCTCCGTCCGCGACGAGGAGGCCGTTCAGGCGGCGGACGAGCACGGCATCGCCATGATCTTCACCGGCGTCCGTCATTTCAAGCACTGAGGGCATCGTCACTCCCGCGCCGGCGGGGGTGACGGTTGATGCCATCATTTCAGGTTGCCCAAATCCTCGTCGTTCCCGCTCCGGCGGGAAGGACGGACCAGGGGAACGGCAACGATCCCCGGAACGCGGAGGACACACGATGAAGGAGAAAAAACACCCCCTGGTCAGCGTCGTCATGGGCAGCGATTCGGACCTGCCCGTGATGGAAGAGGCGATCAGCATCCTGAACGCCTTCGGGATCCCCTGCGAGGTCTTTCTCACCTCCGCCCACCGCTCGCCGGAGCGGACCGCCGCCTTCGCGACCGGCGCCGCCGCCCGGGGCGTCAGGGCCATCATCGTCGGGGCGGGCGCCGCCGCCCACCTGGCCGGAGTGATCGCCTCCCAGACCCCCCTGCCCGTCATCGGCGTCCCCATCGACGCGACCGCCCTCAAGGGCCTGGACGCGCTCCTCGCCACCGTCCAGATGCCCGGCGGCATCCCCGTCGCCACGATGGCGATCGGCCGACCGGGGGCGAAGAACGCGGCCCTCTTCGCCGTCCGCCTCCTCGCCCTCGCCGACAAGAAATTGCATGAGAAATTAAAGGCCTACATCGAGCAGATGGCCCGCGACATCGAACGCAAGCACGAGAATTTGAAACTGTGAAATCAATGGGTAGGTAAGATGCCGGAGATCTGGACGGTGGATCCGGAGGCGCCCGAGCCGGAGATGCTGGCGCGGGCGCTGGCCCTGCTGAGGCGCGGCGGGACGGTCGCCTACCCCACGGAAACCTTCTACGGCCTGGGGGCCGATGCCCTGAACGAGGCGGCCGTCGGGAAGATTTTCGCCATCAAGGGGCGCGGATTTCAGAATCCCCTCCCCGTCATCATCGGCGCCCGGGAAGACCTGGCGCCGCTCGTCGCCGACGTCCCCGACGCCGCCCTCCGCCTCATGCGGGACTTCTGGCCCGGGCCGCTGACGCTCGTCTTCCGGGCCGCGCCGAGCATCCCTTCGCTGCTCACGGCCGGCACGGGCAAGATCGGCATCCGGCTCTCCAGCCACCCCGTCGCCCGCGAGCTGGCCCGTCGTCTCGGCGGCCCCCTGACCGCCACCAGCGCCAACCTCAGCGGCCAGAAGGAGGCCGTCTCGGCGGCGGAGGTACGGGCGAACCTCCGCCACATGGAACCGGACGCCCTAATCGACGGCGGTCCGGCCCCCGGCGGCCGGGGTTCGACCGTTCTCGACGTCACGACGGACCCGCCCACGCTCCTCCGGGAGGGCGCCATTCCCCTGGCCCGGATCGACCGGCAAGACCCGTCCCAATAACCCCGGCGGCAGCCCCACCGGCGCCGTCGCTCCCCGTCCGCCCGATGTGTGAACCGCTTCACACTGAATGTGTGAAGTCGGCCTCACAAACCCGCCCCTCGGTCGACGAATCCGCTTGACAAGGCTTCATACACCCTTATAGAATGTGATCCAAACGACCCGTTGGGACTGTTTTTCAGGGCTCTTTTCTCGATCGTCGTAATTTAAGTAATTTTCGCTCCCGGCTCATTCGCTCCCACTGTCACCTCAGCACCTCCTATGAGAAAGGAAAGATTTACGATGCAGAAGCGCCGCCCGACCGCCATCATCCAGTTCCTCGTCGTACTCCTGTTCGTCTTTTCGATACCTGCCGCCACATACGGCCAGACGGGCGCCCCCCCGGATCCCCTCCAGGAGGGCATCCGGGAGTACCAGGCCGACAACTACGAGGAGGCCGTGGAGCTCTTCAAGCAGGCGCGCCGGGCAGCCCCCGACTCCACCACCGTCGCCTTCTGGCTCGGGATGGCCTACAAGCAGCAGAACAACTTCAGCGAGGCCGTCGCCCCCCTGACCGATGCGGTCACCAAGACCCCGCCCCTGAAGGAGGCCCTGGTGGAACTGGTGGACATCCTCTACCGCCTCGAACGGTTCGACGAGGCCGCCAGATGGATCGCCGTGGCGGAGAAGGAAAAGATCTACCCCGCCAAGACCGCCTTCCTCAAGGGCATGATTCTCACTAAGCAGCAGAAGTACGGGGAGGCCGTCGAGGCCTTTGAAAAATCCAAGAGCCTCGACAAAACCTACACCCAGTCCGCGGAGTTCCAGATCGGTCTGTGCTACATGCTCGACCGGAAATACGCCAAGGCCTCCGACCGCTTCCGGGCCGCCGTAACCCAGGACCCCCTGTCCGATCTCGGCTCGTTCGCCCGCCGCTACCAGGACCTCGTCGAGGACCGCCAGTGGGTCGAGCGGCCGTTGCGGCTGACTCTGAGCGCCCTGGGGCAGTACGACACGAACATGCTGACGGAGCCCAAGAAGAACGACCCGCGCTATCCCGCGATCGACCTCAGAACCGGCAAGGAAGACAGCTACGCCATGCTGAACACCCTGCGCATGGACGTCGTGCCGACCCTTCCCGGCGGATGGCTCTTCAACGCGAGCTACGCGGGCACCTGGAACCTGCACCAGAACAACGCGACCAGCCACGACATGTTCGCGAACACGCTGTCGGTGGCGCCGGGCTACAGCTTCGGGCGCGTGGCCGTCAACCTCGCGGGGAACTATACCCACATCCTGAAGCGCCAGCCCGTCTACCGCGAGTACAGCCAATCCTACAGCGTAGGCCCGATGGTCCGGGTCCTGTTCACAGAGCAGCAGAACCAGATCCTCGAGCTCTACGGCGGCTACACCGACAAGTCTTACAAGAACCACCAGCGGACGGGGGCCCCGCCCCTGGACCCCAACGAGGATCAGAACTCCCGCGGCCTCGACAGCTACGTGAGCTGGATGTGGCTCTTCCAGAACGGGGCGATCTTCAACCTCAAATACGGATTCAGCGAGGACCGCGCCGAGGGGAACAACTGGACGAACCGGGCCCACCGCTTCACCGTCAACACGATCGTCCCGATCTGGAAAGGCCTGAAGCTCCAGCTCGGCGGCGAGGTGACCCTGCAGGACTACCTGCACGAAAGCTCCTTCACCCTGTTCGACAACAAGAAGCGCTCGGACGAGATCTACACGGGCACCGCCGGTCTCACCTGGGACGTCAACAAGTACCTGAGCGTCCTCGCCCAGTACAACGGGACGCGGGCGGACTCGAACATCTTCGTCTATGATTACATTCGCAGTCTTTACTCCGTCGGCCTGGAGTTCAGATTTTAACGGCAAGGCTTTGAAAACCTTTCTGCATTCAGGGGGTAGCATATGATTCGCAAAATTTCGCAACTGGTCGCGTGGGTGGCGGTTCTCGTCCTGATCCCGGCCCTTGTCCTCGCCGCACCGATCGGCCGGATCAGCCACATCGAGGGGGAGGCGGACATCACCCGCGCGGGCGCCAAGGCCTTCCCCATCAAGGTCAACGACCCGGTCAACGCCGGGGACATCCTCCGCACGAAGGCGAAAACAAAGGTGGAGGTGACCTTCAACGACGGCAACACCCTCTGGCTGGCGGAAAAGACGTACCTCAAGATCACCCAGTACCAGAACGTCGAAGGGAAGAAGAGCTTCTTCGACCTCTTCCGCGGCAAGACCCGAGCGGTCGTCAACACGCTGGCGCGGCGCTCCAGCCTCGAGCTCCGCACCCCGACGGCGGTTTCCGGTGTCCGCGGAACAATCATCATCGGTTATTTCACCAACGGCCTGAGCGGATTTGCCTTCGAACGGGGGCAAGGATACGGCTTCAACCGCCGGACGCCCGACCGGGTCGTCACAATCCGGACCGGGGAGGTCATGCAGGTAGCCACCCCGACGGCGCAGCCCGTGGTGCGTACCGCCACGGCCAACGAAATCGAGCAGCACCTGACGGATACCTCGGCGACCCAGGCCCAGGGCGAGGGACCGGCCCAGGAAGAGCCGCAGGGCGAGGGCACCCAGGGTCAGGGTGAAGGCCAGGGTCAGGACCAGGGGCAACAGGGCCAGGACCAGGGGCAGCAAGGGCAGGACCAGGGCGAAGGACAGGGAGAGGACCAGGGCACCCAGGATCAGGGCACACAGGACCAGGGAAGCACGCCGGATCAAGGCACCACCCCGGGCGGGACCGACGGGAGCAGGCAGCCTTCAGGCGACGGCAATATCCCGGACACCTCCACGCTGCCCCCACCGGCCGATACGCCACCGCCACCCCCCCCGCCGCCGCCGACCCAGACGACGGTCATAGAAACCCCGCCGCCGTCACTTCCGACGGGACCGACGGAGACATTTACGACCCTCACGCAGGCGGTCACGCTGGGCGCCCTGACCGGGACCATGACGGCCTCCATCAGCGACACAACGAACACCGGCACCCTCAAACTGAGCGGAACCGGCGCGACGACTTCTGGCACCGAGGCCATTTCGGGAGCCCTCAGCGACGGCAGCACCTACGACGCCTACCTCGCCGGCATCCCCGGCTCCTGGCGCGGGCTCTTCACCGGCATCTCCAATAAGGGAGGGGCCCTCTCCCTCCTGAAGGGGAGCCTCGACGGCACTTACATCCCGCCTAACGGCGCCGACGGCAGCGTGACAGCAAGCGGCAGCATCGTCCGGCAGTCCGGCTACAGTTCATTGGAACCAACTATGGGGATCGGTACCCTTTCCGGCCTCTACTTACCTGTCATCAATAGCGTCTCTTTTGGAGAGGGTCTCGGATTCTACTATGAATCCGGCGCTGTGAGCGGCTACCAGACGACCACGGGCGGTCTCCTGGGAATCTGGGGCGTACAGACGGCGGGCAGTTACTTCAACAGTCCGGAAATCGGAAGCTGGCCGATACAAATCGGCAGCTCCAACGGATACGCATACTTTCTGGGCGGCATCACGGTCACCGACGACCTGAACGGGCATGTGAGTATCTCGGGCGACGATTCTCTCCTCTACATGGATCAGTACTATTACGGCCTCATGAGCCTCAACTACCGCGGGGTCTACAGCGGTTCGTCCTATCAGAGCGTGGGGACAGGCGCCTACAAGCTCGCCCCGCTCAAGTACAGCGGCCAGTGGGGAATCGGGGGAACCCTCTTTTCCAACAGCGAAGGGACTATGGCCCCGACCGGCTCCGACTCCGCCCTCATCGGCGGCCTCACGCAGGCCCCCTGGTCCGGAAAGACCGACTTCAAGGCCATCGGGGATTACTCCTCCGACTCCAGCGGCGCCGCCTACACCCTGTGGAACACGCAACTGGCCGGTTCCGACACCGCCTCCGGCGACGGATATTTCGAGGGAGGCACCGCCGGCATCTGGGGAAGCAACAGGCCGGGTTCGATCCGGGCGATCTTCATCACCCCCGGCGTTTACAACGCTACGACAGAAACCTACTCCAGTACGGCGGGCATTCTCAAAAGCGACGACATCGCCGTCACCCCTTACGCCGATCTCACCATGTGGAAGGCCGAGGGCACCCTCGGGCCCTACAGCAGCGCCGCCTACCCCGTCACCTACACGGGCGACCCGGCCAACTGGACCCTTGGGTACGGTTCCACTGACGATCTAATCCTGAGGGGCTCGTTTGCAAAGAACATCTCTTCCTCCACCACCGCATACGGCTCCTTCGGAACGCTGTATCTTGCCGATCTTCCGGTTAACACCGGGGCGCCGACGAGTCCCCCCTGGGGCATCTATAATTTCATCCTGACCGGTTACAACGAGTTCTATGAAAAACCGGACGGCATCGGCAATGTCGCCTGGGCGGCCGATCTCGGCGGCTCAGGACAGTTCGGCTATGGCGGATCGAACGGCTACTGGCTTGCCAGCATCTCCGCCGATACCGGCCTCTGGACCGGGGGCGGGGAGATCGCCGGAACGGTGAGCGGCGAATACGTCACCTACACCCACTGGGGGAGCCTGTCCGGGCCGTTCTACGGACTTTACAACACGGCCGCCGGTAGCCCGTACACCTACGACGGTGTCAACTACTCCGACGGCACCTGGATCGGACAGAGCATCGGCATCTACGAGGGCACGTCCACCGATTTCGGCGGGAGCTGGTACAACTGTTTCCTGTACGACGATTCCGGCTATATGGGCTGGGATAGCGGCGATGGAGAGGGCGTTTTCGGTTTCAAGAAACGCACCACGGACAGCAACTACGACTTCAAGGCCATCGGCTATTTCACGGATGATTTCTACGATGCGGCACAGTACAGAGGAACGTACCTCTGGAGCGGCCCCATCAACCACTTCGACAGTACGGACAGATATCTGGAAGCCTTCACCGCGGGCCTCCGGACGAAGGCGGATCCCGGCGCGGCCACCGGCGTGATGTCCGGTTACGGCGCGGCCGTGTATTACACCCCCACGGGAGCTGGCCTGATTTCCGGCGCACTGTCCGGTAATTTCTACGAGACAAACTTCTATGTCGATTACAACCAAATGGAAGGGCTCTGGAAGGTTGCGAGCGGCACGGACGGCATGACCCACACGGACAAAACCGCCTCCCTGCCGGATGATTTCAACACCGATCCCATTCTGACCCCACTCACCAGCATTGACAGCGGTTGGTTCCATGCCTCAGCCGCCGGTAGCTTCGACGGCGAAGCCACCATCCTCGGCGGCGGATACGAGTATAACGGACATACCCAGTTCGTCACCTACGCAGATGCTGAAGCCGCCAAGCAGAGCCTCCCCTTCGGGATCTACAACCTGAAAATTGGCTATGACGACTCGCTGGGAACCCAATTCTGGGATAAACCCGCCGGGACTTCTGTACCCTGGACCGCCCAGATCGGCGGCAGCGGGGAGTTCGGTTACAGCGATAACAATTCGGGCTATGTGTGGGGCTACTGGCTTGCGGACATCGACGGCGGCGCCTGGACCGAATACGGCGAGAGAGCGGGTCACGGGACCATCAGCGGGGATCTGCATGGAAAATATCTGACCTCCACCCACCTGGGCAACATCGCAGGCCCCTTCTACGGCCTTTATACGGAAGCTGACCAATATACATATGATGATATCAACTACTATAGCAGCGGCACGTGGGTCGGGGTAAGCGTCGGCACCTACGAGGCGGACGAAAACGCCCCCCTTGCCTTCGGCGGCATGTGGAACGAAAGATATGCATACGGCGATAATTTAAACAGCCTTTACTACAATGGTTCCGGCTTTGCGTCCTGGGCCGGAGAGGAGTGGGGTCTGGTCGGCCTCACCCAGGGCCCGTATGACGGCACGAAGAATTTCATCGCCATGGGCGAGTTTGATCTCCCCAACAGCGGCTACTCCCGCTACCTCTGGAATTCCCCCATTTCCGCCCCGTTCGTCCTCGATAAAGTGGAGTTCTCCGAGCCGCTCACGGGCGGCGACTTCCTCGGCTACACGAACGGGATCTGGCGAGAAGACACAGGATCGCTGACCGGCGCTGCCGTCGCCCTGTACGTCTCGCAGGACGGGACATCGGCCGGCCTGTGGCGGAGCTATGACATTGATGATGATGCCAACAGTGAAACTTACTACACCGTTGTCTCGTCTCCCACTTCGCCCGCCCTGTCGCTGAGCGGCGCAAACTATCCCGGCATCGGTATGTGGGAAATCTCCGGGAAGATGAACCTGATCGAGAAGGAAACCGTCCTCTCGCGGGAGGAGAGCCTGAACGAGAGGCTGATCGTGGGGCTCGTGCCCTACCAGATCGGGATGATGGGAGAATTCGAGGATGTCGGCACTGTCGAAGGCTACGCCGTGAGCAAGGTCCTCTTCCTGTACGACACCGTGGAGGGACGAAGCCTGCCCTGGGGCATCTACGACCACGACATGTCCGAGATGTTCGGCCCGGCTCAGAACGGGGGATTTTTCAGTATCGCGGAAGGCATTACCGCTGAAGTTTTCTCCGACCGTCCGATCCGAGTCGGCGGCCAGGGCTTCGGCAGCTATGGTTACTGGCTCGGCAATTTGACGGCCGACTGGATGGATGACCAGCCGGATGCGGACGATAACATCACCGGCGGGGAGATCCGCGGAACCCTGGCGGGCGCCTACCTGACCCGGAGTCAGATGGGCCGTTTCTCCGGCCCCTTCGCGGGCATCTACGACTATGAAGGCTGTGAAGGGGACTGTTACGGCACCTGGATCGGATCCAGCGTCGGCACCTGGGAGGGCGAACCGCTCGCCTTCGGGGGCGAGACCAATGGTTCCCTGATGTATTACGGGTATGGCGGCAGCACCACACTCTCTGTTGATGGCTCCGCTTCAGGACTTCTGGGCGGAACCGGGACAACCCTCCTTTCGGGAAGCAACACGAAAGCGCTCATGATGGGCTCCTACGGGAGCGGTGGCGATTCTCAGCCCTATCTGATGTACGGCTCCGGCTGGTACTTCGACGGCGCCACCGTCTACGGGGGGGCGGAAAGCGGTTCCTTCAGCGGCTACATGGTGGGTCTCTGGGCCGGTGGAAAGATCAAGGCCAGAATGCTGAGCCTCTACAGCACCTATACGGAGGAGGAAGGCTACACCGCGGGCTATCTCGAAAGCGTGGACGCCGAAGACGATAACGTCGACGAGAAGTTCAATCTCGCCGGAAGCTACTATCCCGTCGTCGGCATGTGGGAAATCCCCGATGGAACCCTCCGTGCGATCGCCAAAGATGACACGTCGCCGGGTGGCTTCGCCAGCAACTATTTCGATGGCAATAAAGGCCTCGGCACCTTCTCCACCGGTGGAACCCTGACCGTCACCACAGCAGCCGGCGATCCGATCCGATTCAGCGCGCTGGATTGGGGCATCTGGAACGCCGGTTTCGGCGGGACCTACAGCGGGACGACCAGCGCAGACTGGGCCGTCAACACGGGGGGCGTCTTCAGAAACACCACAGGGGACGGGTATGGCGGATACACAGAAACGGGATACTGGCTGGGCACAATCTCCGGAGCGGCCTGGGGCGAGGCCGAAATCGACGGCACCTATGACGGCGAAGCCCTCACCAATCTGGCACATTATGCATTGACCGGCGACGTCATTGGCAGTCCCGTCGGAGTCAATTGGCAGGCGGCCGGCATCGGGACCTATACCCGGGAAGACCTTGTTCTGAACGGCACATGGGGAGGAGGGCCGGCGTGTCTTTTCGCCAATGACGGCGGACACGGCCTGTGGGTCGGCTATGATACGGGGCGCATCGGCGTCACGGAGGACCTGACCGTCTATGCCCTGGGGACCTTCCATGAGAACTGGCGTCTGGTTGGGGAAAGCTATGTGGGAGGTGGATCCCATCTCTGGAACTCCCCCCTCTCCGGGGGCGATGTCGATACCGGGCATACGCTTACCGATTTCAGCGGTTTTACCGGCGGCGCCTGGAAAAACGGCCTCCTGAAGGGCAATGCCCTTGCCATTTACAGGAATTTCATGACCGGAGATGCCGGGTTCCTGTACACCGCCACATCGGCGGCGGCGCCCTTCGGCTTGACCGGCGACTACTTCAATACCTATGTTTACGCGGGAACGACAAACGGCTACGGCGGCTTCGAGGAAGGCATGTGGAGCGCGACCGGCGCCTTGGCGTCTGTCTCCATGCCCGTGCCGGAAGGATTCGACGCATTCTCTTACGACCTTGCGTCCGACGGTCAGATGGCCAAGGCCAGGCTCGCCGGCAAGTTCGACGACAGCGGCTACCCGTCCCCGATCTCCGGCTCCGGGGGTCTGAACTCCGGGTCGCTGACCTTCCTGCGCAGCACTTATTCGCCCTATGACACCCTCCCCTGGGGCGTGTACAACCTGAGGCTCTACGGCGACGAGGTTGCCGCAAACACCTTCTCCGAAAAACCGGCCGGCACGTCCGACTGGTCGGCCCTCGCGGGCGGCGAGATCACCTACCCCGGGTACGGCGGTTACGGCGGCTTCAACGGCCGCTGGATCGCCACGGTCAGGGGTTCATGGACGGCCGACGGGGAGATTTCGGGCACCGTGGGCGCCGTCGCAGGCGACGCCGGGACCTTCGGGCGGTTCCTCACCGACAACGTTTACGGCACATTGGGCGGCCCGTTCACCGGTGTCAACAGCTACAGCTTCGGCACCTCGGGCACCTGGATCGGCCAGAGCATCGGCACCTATCAGGGGCAGCAGAAACTGGCCTTCAGCAGCCCGTTGATTGACGGCAGCCTGTATCAGGTGGTTCCCGGCACGGTGGTCGGTGCGGAGTACCTGAACCCCCATTACGAGAGTTCCGGGGGGCCCAATCCCTGGTTCGAGCCGCTGTCTTACGAAATCGACTACTTTGTGCCTGACGGGGGAACCTACGACGCCGCCCGGATGATCGCCTACGAGGACGTGGAGGTGGCGGGTGACGGTTATGGCTATGACGACGAATATCAATACCTCCCGTTCGGAAAATGGCTCCTGGTGAGAAAAGGGATGGGCGTAACCCATCCGGAGGGAGCCGGCCTCACGCCGACCGGTCTGGACTGGTCCGTTCCCTCGACATGGCCCCATTTCACCGGAACGGTTGTGACAAATCCCGCCGTTCCGTTCCCCGGCAGCGGCGGCAATTATGTCAAGGCCATCGACTGGAACTGGGAGACCAACGCGCTCGTTCGCGGTGGCGCGTTCACCGGCCTGCTGGGCGGGCTGCCCGGCCAGTCGCTCTGGAGTTCCGATTCCGGCCACCGGACCGGCCTCGTCCTGATGGGAAGCCATGACGCCTATGCCGGCTCACAGCTCTTCGGCAGCATGATGTCCTACGACGGGTCCGTCGACGAAAACGGCGCCTACATCGGCGCCCTGACCGGGATCATTCAGGATGCCAATCCGGTCGACGCCTCCGGGGAAAATCACCTCGAGGGCCTGATCGTCGGCATTTATGTCGATCCTGACGGAAACGCCGGGATCCTGAAGGGCGATGTCACCGGGACCTCCTACCAGGGGATCAACATGTGGGAGGCGCCCGAAGGTTCGGCAACGCTCTACCGCCATGCCGCAAATCTAGCGAGCGGACTGAGCGCCTCCGCCCTGGCCGAGAACCTCTTCGTGGGTTATCTCGGCGCCGGGATCAACTCGGGCATCCACGGCACGTTCGCCGGGGGCGCCGGCTCGTTCGACTCGCCCATGGGCATCCTGGGCCTCACGTTCTCCCTCCAGCCGGACTGGGGCATCTTCAGCCTGCAGATCGGCATGGACAACACGTATACGAATACGGGCGCCACCGCCTGGACGGGGACGCTCTTCGGCTCGGGCGTGTTCGGGCAATATGGCACAACGGTCCCGTATGCCGATCTGGGCTACTGGTTCGCCAAGTTCCCCTCCGGCACATGGAACGGGGGGAAGCTGACCGGGGACTTCGGCGGAGGCATCTTCTTTACGGACAGCGCGTTCGTCACGCACAAGAAGGTCGGCACCCTGGAGGGATCGCTCCTGGGCACCTATGACGGCGGCACGTCCGGCGCCTGGCAGGCCGCGTCCACGGGCACCTACGTCAAAACGAAGGACGTCCTCTTCAGCAGCGAGATCTGGGGAAACAGCTATAACCTGGCTCAGCAAACCTCAGGCGCCCTGAGCTATGCGGACGGCAGCGTCTACAACTACTGGTACACGAGTTCGGAAGGGTACGGCAACAGCATCTACTACAACAAGACCGCAAACACGGAGACGATCACCCGCATGGATACCGAGGGGCCTCCGGGCGCCGAAGCGGGCCGCAAAGAGGTGTGGGTGCATAATCTCACGGACAACACCTGGACCTATGCAACGCCGGCATACGGCTCGCTCGCGGATTTGGCGAACGCCCCGGCAGGCGGAGACTGGATGTTCGGGCCTGCAACCCAATGGGGCTTCCAGGACTTCGACTTCAACGGCATCCTGGCGGGGGTGGACAACCTCTGGGCCAATATGGGAACCACGACCCCCACGCACGTCTACCTGATGGGGGACATCGACACGTTCGACGGCGACGCCTTGAAACTCTTCAGCGGCACGGCCGTGAGCTTCGATCCGCTGGTCAGCCTGAATCCTGATGATTACTGGTGGGATTCAACGCTGAATGGCGGTTACGGCGGCTATGCGGGCGGCAGCCGATCCCCCATCGGCGGGGCCTACTACGGCTTCCTCGGCGGCACCGTAAACAGCGCCAAGGCCCTGTCGGGCATCTTCCGCGCCCTGTACATGGATGAGAACCGGAACGTCGGACTCGTCTTCACCGACACGGCGCTCGCCGGATCGTTCGATTCGACCGTCGGCATGTGGAAGGCCGAGGGCGATGTTTACACCTACCCGCTGTTCCCGGCCGCGCTCATCGGCCCGAATGTTGATCCGGCCACCTTTGCGGGCCAGCTGAACCACTGGGAGGACCGGATGAGCCTGTCCGTGCCCATCTGGGAAGACGGCCATGTCAGCGGTGAGGGGGTCGCCCTCAGCGCCAGCGCGGAGACCGGGATCTCCCTGCCCATCCTGGCGGCATATCCGGCCTTCGTGAGCCTCAATTCCACCCTCGTGGGCGGGATCCTGAGCGGAAGCGCGCCGCCGACAAGCTGGACCTGGACCGTGCCTCCGGGGGGACCTATCTATAATCCTGAGACCCATATGTACAACCCGGTACGAACGAACTTTATCGGCGTGAACATCGCGTCGGATCCGGCGAACAACACCTTCACCGGGAGCATGGTCACCGCTTCCGTCGAATGGGCAAACGCCATGACAGCCCTCAGCGGCGGACAGATCAAGGGCATGTTCGATCCCAACGCGACCTGGCAGGCCGTGATCTCGGCAACCGGCATGGATACGGCCACGTTCATCAGCAAGGCGACGGCTTTGGCTTTGGAGACGGAAGCGCAGCGGACCGCCTTCTACAAGGCGACCGGCATCCCGTGCTTCCAGGTGGGGTCGACCGACCTGCGCGGGAACGGGGATGTGCCCGTGTCAGGAGGCGCCATCAATCTCGGAAGTGCAGTGGATGCAAGCAGGGGAATCCTCAACGCGA
This sequence comes from Syntrophales bacterium, assembly GCA_035358035.1. GTDB lineage: Bacteria > Desulfobacterota > Syntrophia > Syntrophales > UBA2251 > UBA2251. The sequence continues at coordinate 25,454 of DAOPOS010000007.1, forward strand.
CCTTCTTCGCGCCGTCGACGGGCGCAAAGCCCCAGGTATGGGCATCGGGCCTGGTGAACGGAAGCTACACGGGCAGCCCCACGGGTGGAATCGTCGCTCTCAGCGGTTACGCGCCGGGAAGCACCGGGCAGGCGGCCAACGGCATCAACGCAACCTTCAACGTCCTGCCGTTCGGAACGACGAACTGGGGCGCGACGATCACGGGCCATGCGCCGGCCGGTTCACTGTCGGGGGCGCAGGGTTTCACCCAAACCAACGGCGTGACCTTCCAGGGCGGGGCCGCGGGTCAAATCACGAAGACGCCGGATGCGACCCCCGGCATGTTTACGGGTACGGCGGCGGGGGTCGTCCACTAATTGACCAAAAGGCCGGATCATCTTTCCGGCCGATAACCCCCCAACGGGCGCAGGCCTTAACCCCTGCGCCCGTTTGTTTTCATAAGGTTAAAGGCCACAGGAGGACACTGTCCGGGGGCCAACGCCGGCAGGGGGATATCCCCACCCCGTCACTCTTCAATTCCCCGCCTCAATCCCCCTTGACACCGTTCGGGGGACAGGCTAAAAACATGCGTCCCGGGATGGCGCCTCGGCACCCGGGACAGATCGCGTCGCAGGCAGCGGGGCCTGGCGCCCCTTTGAATTCATCAAAACGGATCGGGAGGGTTAAAACAATGAAGAAGGGACTGGTTATCCTGACGTCGATGCTCATCGCGCTGGTTCTGGCCGCGCCGGCCCTAGCCGCGCCGCCGAAGGCCAAGGGCGAGATCAAGATCGGCGTCTTCGACATGCAGAAGGTCATGCGCGAGTCGAAGGCCGCGAAAGCCGCCATCGCCGCCTTCCGGAAGGACCTCGACGCCAAGCGGGCGGTCCTGGCGACCCAGGAGAAGGAGATCCGCGCCATGGAGGAGGAGCTCAAGAACACCGGCGCCAAGATGACCGTCGAGGAGCGGCGGCAGAAGGCCGACAAGCTCGCCAAGGAGGTCCGGGAGTTCAAGCTCACCAGCGGCGACATGGAGGAGGAGCTCAAGCGCAAGGACCGGGATCTGACCCAGAAGATCGTGGGCGAGGTCATGAAGCTGGTCGGCGCCCATGCCAAGAAGGAGAACTACACCCTGATCTTCGAGCGCTCCATGCTCGTGGCCGTGGACGAGGACGTGGACATCACGGATACGGTCATCAAGCTCTACGACGCGGGGAAATAGAAGGCGGGATCCTGTGAACCGGGCAGGCGGCGGCCTCCCGGCCGCCGCCTTTTTTTGACTTCAGGGCAGCAGGCGATCCGCCCCGGCAATGGCGACGGTGGTCCGGGCAACCTTAGCCGGCGGGCGGACGAAGACGACCATGAAGGGGATCTGTCCCCCCGGCTCGATCTTCTCGTTGGACACGTCGCTCCCGCGGGGATGGGCCAGCTCCAGTTGGATCTCGGCCTCCGGCAGGGTCCCCAGTTCCTCCTCCGTCAGGAAGTTCCCGCAGAAGGCGGTCTGCTCAGCCAGGACCGCGCCGGTCGCGTCGTAGTGGCGGACCCGCACCTGGATCTCCGTCGCGGCGTGCGGCGCGCGGTTGACGACGCTTCCCTCCACGATCCGGAGGTCCCCGACCAGCCAGTTGTTCACGATGCGCTGCCGGACGTCCTGGATCGCCAGGGTCTTCAGGTCCATGCTCTGATCTTTCGTTGCCGCGCCGGGGAGAAGCCCGGTCACCGGTCGCAAGGCCTTGAGGGCTGAGTCAAGGGTCTGCCGGCCCGCTTCCGGGTAGAGCAGGAAGAGCGCGCCCGCGCCGAGGGCCAGGATCAGGATGAGGACAAGCGCCCAGAGCCAGCCCCGTCTCTTCCGGCGCGGGGGCGCCGCCGGGGTGTCCTCGTCCTCGGGTTCCCCGCCCGGTTCGGTCGCGTCCGGCTCGTCCGGCGCCCCCCCGTCGTCCGGCACCGCCGTGTGCGGGGCGTCGACGTCCTTTTCGATCGGCGGCCCGTTCTCCGCATCGATCAGGACGAGGTCGTCCGGACGGGCCTCGATGCCGATATCGGTTTCCTCGGAGCCACCGTCCTGGGGAAATCCCGACGCCTCCGGTCGGATGAGGACGGTTTCCGACAGATCGGGCTCCGCTGAACGCCGCGCCGGCGTCTCCGGGACCGGCGGCCGGATGAGGACCGTTTCCGTCAGGTCAGTCCCGGCCGAACTCAACGGCGCGTCGGGCCGGATCAGCACCGTCTCCGAAAGGCCGGGCGCCGCCGCGCGTGACGGCTCGGCCCGGAGGAGGACCGCACTCGAGAGATCCGCATCGTCCGGATGCGGCGCCTCCGGCTCCGGGGGGTAGAAGCGCGGCGGCTCCGTCCCGGCCGTTCCGGCTGCCGCCGGATTCTCCTCGAAGAAGACCTGCCGGCAGCGGCTGCAGCGGACCCAGACGCCTTCGCCCGCCATCAGGGCGTCGTCGAACCGGAACTTCGTCAGGCAGCGCTGACACTGGATGATCATCGGGACCTCCCTATTCCTCTCGCTCCCCCGTGGGTTCGCTCTTCATGCTTTTCGCTCTCTACCCCTCGCCCGTCTCGACGACGTAGACGTCCGGCAGGAACCGGGCCTTTTCGTCGAAGTCGAGGCCATAGCCCACGACAAACCCGTCGTCGATCGTGAAGCCCACGTAGTCGGCCTCGAAGGGAACCCGGCGGCGCCGGCGTTTGTCGAGGAAGGCGCAGACCTTGAGCGAGGCCGGGTTGCGCTCGCGGAACCAGTCGACCAGGAAGGCGAGCGTCAGCCCCGTGTCGACGATGTCCTCGACGATCAGGATGTCGCGGCCCCGGATCGAGGTCTCGATGTCCTTCGTCATCACGACCTTGCCGCTGCTCGCCGCGCCCGCACCGTAGCTCGCCAAGCGGGCGAAGTCCACGCGGCAGGGGATGGAGAGCGCCCGGACCAGGTCGGCCATGAAGATGAAGGCGCCCTTGAGGACGCCGATCACGATCAGCTCGCGCCCGGCGTAATCGGCGGAGATCCGCGCGGCCAGTTCGGCCACGCGGCGGCCAATCTCCTCCCTGGTGAAGAGAATTTCCTGGCGCGTAAACTCCGTTATCGCTCTATGCCGTTCCATTCGATAACCTGCAGGCGATCCGTCGGCCCGGGGTTCCCGCAGCGCCGCATCCCTCTGCTCCGCTTCATGCGGCAACCGGTGCGCGGTCCGTCGGTTCGCTGCCTCCCCGCGGTCACAACGCCGCGACAGGACCGTAAAGGCCGGAATCCCGTCCGCGCGGCAACGATGCGCGGGCCGTCGTTGATTTCTTAAACATCATCCGCTTGGAATAGGCGTACCGTACTGAAGCGCGGTTCCCAAGTCAAGGAAATTCAGGCCCCGGCGTAGTCCCGGACGAAGGCGTCGATCGTGTCCTGGATCAGGACTTCTGCCCGGCGGACCTCCCCCGCGTCCCGGAAGGTCGAGGTGAGGCTCAGGAAGATCTTGTCGAAGCGGGAGCGCGCCATCCCCAGGGCGTCGTAGTCGATGTGGCGGATCATGTACTGGGAGCCATCGAAGTAGTACTTGCCCAGGCGGTTCACCGCGTCGTCCCGGAAGGGCCAGTCGAGCTTGAATGCAAAATACGCGCGGGCGATGTCCCGCAGGGGGGCGCTCCGGAACCGCTCCGGGTCGGGCGTCTCGCAGACGGCGTCGCTCACGAAGCGGAACCACTCCTTGACGAGATCGATGTCCGTCAGGCACAGGCCGTAGAGGTACCAGTCGTCGAGCGTGTAGAGCAGGGCGAGTTTCTCCGGGCGGCTGAGGAAATGATAGCTCGGGCAGAAGTGCCCGTCGCAGAGCTCCCGGCCATAGAAGGACACATCCCGCCGGTCCTTCCCCGCGTTCTGCATCGGGTGGAGGAGACAGCCGACGCGGCGCTGCTCGTCGTCGAGGAACCCCGCGTACTCGCAGCAGTGGATCACCTCGTAACGCTTCGTCATGTCCTCCGTTTCCCGCACCCACGCCGCGAAGGCGGAGAGATCCTCGGGCTCCCGCACGGTGGCGCGATAGCGGGCGGTCCGCCGGGCCAGGCGCGCCGCGAGGGACGCGCGGGAACTGTCGGCATAGTTGTACAGGCCGCAGCACGCCCCGCAGGACTTGCCGCCGTCCGGCTGGCACAGATGGATGAAATCCTGGGATTGAGTGTTCAAGGGGTCTCTTCGCAGACGCCGGTCGTGTCCGGCTTTTCAATTGCTGTCGTTTTCTCCAAATAACCTTGGAAAATGTGTGAAATCGCTCCGGCGATCATCCTCATGTGTTCCCAGATTTGCTCGCTCGTTTTCCCCGGATACTTCTGGTACGAGATGAGCGCACCGTTGATCGAGGCAAAATACGCGCGTGCCAGGACCCTGACGTCCATGTCGGGTTGAAATTTCTTGAAGTACCGTTCGACCTGATCGAAAAGAGGTCGGGTAGCCAGATTCAACATATACGTGCAATCATCGCTGATTGTTTCATCAACGGCAAAATTTGCGAGATACCTGAAGGTCTGACCGTGAGTCCTGAAGAACTCCAGATACCTCATTGATAGTTCGTTGATTCTCAGTTCGGTTCCATCTCCGATCGCCTCCGATACGACCTTGCTGAGCTTTTGGGCGTCCCGCTCGTATGTCGCAAAAAACAGGCTCTGTTTGTCTGGGAAATAACGGTAAATGCCCGTTGGCGTAATCCCCGCCTCCTTGGCAATCTTGCGGATACTCACCTCATTGAACGGCCTTTCCGTAAAAACCATTTCGGCCGCATCAATGATGAGATTCTTGCGCTTTTCCCTTTGTTGTTCGCGCAATTTGGAAAACTTGCTTTGATTTTTCACAAAAGCCCCCTTCAGGCCTCATAACGGAAGGTTTTGTTAATATACTTGCTGTGTCATGTCAAATGCAATCGCCTCGACGGATCTCAAAACCCGGCGCAATATGATGTTACCATTGCCTCCATATGTTTACAATGTTAATCTGTTCACCCGGCTGTAAAACGCATCCCCTGCCTCAGCCTGAATCCCTGCTAAAAACCATCTATCTCTTATATAACTGGTATTATAGGATAATTAATCTTATCCATTTACTCGGCCAGCCTTAAAATATGGCGTGCGAAAAACCTTGACACGGGGTTTTAGATGACATAAGAGAACGCTGTACACCATCATAGACACTGGTATCCTCCATTCAGATCCGGGGGCCAAAAGGCCGTAAAAGGGCTATCGGCGACGAACCGCTGCCATGAGGTTCCCACCGGGCAGGCCGGCATCGTGTAAAGTCATTTTTGCATGCAAGGTCTTCTCCGCTGAGGGCACAAAGGGGTAATTCCATGATCAAAACGAGACTCACAGAGCTTTTGGGGATTGACGATCCTATCCTGATGGGCGCCATGCATCGGTTCACCACGGCTGAGATGGTGAGTGCCGTGGCTGAGGCCGGCGGCATGGGGTTTATTCCCGCCGCATCGTTTGCATCCGCGGAAGGGGTCCGGGAAGAAATCCGAAGGGCAAAGGCCCTGACGAACAAACCCATCGGATTGAACATCTCCCTGGTGCCTGCCGTCCATCCGGGCGCGGAGAGAATCCGCGCGATGGTCAGGGTGGGGATCGAGGAAGGGGTCGCCGCCTTCGAAACCGCCGGGGCCTCTCCCGCCGGATTTATCGAACAGATCAAAGAGGCGCACATCCCCGTCCTGCACAAGGTCACGCAAGTCCAATATGCAAAAAAAGCGGAGGCCCTTGGGGCAGACGCGGTCATCGTCATCGGTTTCGAGGGCGGGGGGTATATCGGGCCGGCGGAGATTGCCACGACGATCCTCGTCAACAGCGCTGCGAAGGCTGTTTCCATCCCCGTCGTTGCAGCGGGAGGCATTGTGGACGGCAACGGATTGGCCGCCGCTTTGGCGCTGGGCGCGGAAGGCGTCCTCATGGGGACGCGCTTCATCGCCTCTACGGAAGCCGGTTTACACCCGAATTTCCTGGAATGGATGGTCAGAACCGGCGAAGGCGATACGCTGGTCTTGCTGAGATCGCTTAATAACCCTTTGAGGTTTATCCGCAACAGATTTACCGAGACGCTCGCGACCCTGGAAAAGGAAGGGCATCCCATGCAGGACATGATCAATGTCATGAAGCAGGCGCAGGAGACGGACATCCGTCTTGACAACGACACGGAAAACAGACTTTTCCCCGTCGGGCTCGGCGTGAGTCTGATCGACAGCATCAAACCCACGGCGGAAATCATCCGGGACATCGTCCGGGATGCGGAAGAAGCCATGAAGCGACTCGACCGGATGAGAGGAATTTAATGGCGAGTCGAGAAACGAAAAGGGGGGTTGGGTGAACTCACGGGACTATTTCTTCAACGATGAGCACCATGCGTTTCGCGAGACGGTGAGACGCTTTATCCAGAAAGAGGTGCGCCCCAGAATCGATGAATGGGAACATAACGGCTGTTATGACAGGGCCATCTTCACACGCATGGGGGAACTGGGATTTCTCGGACTCAGCTACCCCGCCGAATATGGCGGGCAGGATGCCGACATCAAGATGTCCGTCGTTTTCTGGGAAGAGCTGTGCCGTTGCGGTGCCATGGGGTTCCCGATCAGCGTGTGCGTCCAAACCGATATGGCAAGCTCTTCGTTGAACGCGGTTGGAACCCATGAGCAAAAAAAGAAGTACCTCCATCCCGTCTGCTCTGGCGATAAAATCATTGCCGTTGCCATGACGGAACCCAACCACGGGTCCGACGTGGCCAATATTGAAACGAGGGCGGTTCTCGATGGGGAATATTACCGCGTCAACGGATCGAAGATGTTCATCACCAACGGCACACAGGCCGACGTCGTGAATACCGTGGTCAGAACAGGCGGTTCGGGATATGCGGGGGTCAGCCTTCTGCTCATCGATTCAGATACGCCCGGTTTCTCCGTGGGACGAAAACTTGAAAAAATGGGCATGAAGTCCTCTGACACGGCCGAACTGGTTTTTGAAGACTGCCGGGTTCCCAAGGAAAATCTGCTTGGGATCGAAGGTCAGGGGTTTCTTGCTCTCATGGCCGGGCTCGAAAGGGAAAGGCTTTGCGGCTGCGTCCTCGCGTATATGGCCGCCCAGACGTCCATGGAGGAAGCGATCCGGTTTGCAGGCGAACGGGTTCAGTTCGACAGACCCATCATCCGCCATCAGGTTATCGCCCACATGCTTGCCGATATGGCCACGGAAGTGGAAGCCAGCAGGAGACTGGCCTACCATGCCGTTTCGCTGATAGAGGCGGGGATTCCGTGCAACAAGGAGGTGTCGATGGCCAAGCTCTTCTGCACGGAGACGTCGCTCCGGGTGATTGACCGGGCGGTCCAGATTCACGGCGGATACGGGTTCATGGACGAATACCCGGTTTCAAGGCTTTACCGCGACGCAAAAATGGGCACCATCGCGGCCGGCACATCGCAGATCATGAGAAACATCATCATAAGAGAAATGGGGGTGCGTTGAGAGTATACCCTGACCTTTAAGCGAAACCAACATTGCTCAACAGGGAGGTTCGTCATGATTGATCGCCCGTGGCTCGAAAACTACGATGCCGGCGTGCCGAGCACGCTCGAGCCCTACCCTGGCAAGACCCTTTTCGAGGATGTTGCCGACGTGGCAAAGGAGAAACCGGACCATCGGATGGTCTGGTTCAAGGGCAGGTGGATGTCCTACAAGGAGATCGACCGCCTGAGCGACGTCCTCGCCGCCGGACTGGCCGCCATCGGGGTCAAGAAGGGCGACCGGGTGGTCATGCTCCTGCCGAATTGCCCGAACACCGTCATCAGCCAGCTGGCCATCTGGAAGGCGGGTGCGATCTCGGTGCCCATCAATCCGCTCTACAGCGAGGCAGAGTTGGAGTTCGCCCTCAACGAGTGCGGGGCGGAGGTCGCCATCGTCCTGACCGCCTTCTACGGACTGGCGAAAAAGATGCAGCCCCGCACCCGCCTGCGCCAGATCATCGCAACCAGTGTCAAGGAATACCTGTCTCCTTTCTTAAAATTCATGTTCACCCTGCTCGTGGAAAAGAAGCAGGGCCAGTACCTGGAAAGCGTGCAGGGCAATGATCTCTGGCTGCAGGAACTCATGAAAAAACACGCCGGGGACAAGAAGCCCGATGTCAGGGTGACGGGCAAAGATACCGGGCTTCTGCTCTTCAGCGGCGGTACGACCGGCACACCCAAAGCGGTGATGGTCAGCCATGAAGCCATCCTCATGATCGGACGGCAGGTACACTGCTGGTCAACGCCCCTCAGCACCGACTGGGTGGATACGCTGGTTCTGCTGATGCCCTTTTTCCATGTCTACGGCAACGTCGGCCTGCTGTCCACCGCCATCGCCGGTCGCTTTCCCGTCGCGTTGATCGCCAATCCGCGCGATTTAGACGATATCCTGACGACGATCAAGAAACTCAAGCCCGCCTTCTTCCCGGCCATCTCGGCGATCTTTATCGGGCTGATGAGCAGGCCCGAGGTGATATCCGGCAAGATAGACTTCAAGAGCATGAAGTCCTCCGTGGCGGCAGGCGCTCCTCTCTTGCCCGAGACCAAGCGGCAGTGGGAGGCCATCACCGGCGGCAAGATTGTGGAGACCTACGGCCTGACCGAATCGGGCGTGCTGGCCATGGGCCCCTACCTGGGCAAGTGGAAGGAAGGCGCCGTCGGCCTGCCCATCCCGGATACCGTGATCAAGATCGTCGACATCGACACGGGCAGGAAAGAGCTTAAACCGGGGGAGACCGGAGAGATCATCGCCAAAGCGCCGCAATTGATGCAGGGCTACTGGAACAACCCCGAGGCCACCGCGGAGATGTTGCGCGACGGCTGGTTGTACACCGGAGACGTCGGTCATCTGGACGAGGACGGTTACCTGTTCATCACTTCCCGCAAGAAGGAGCTGATCAAACCCAGCGGTCACCAGGTTTTCCCCATCGAGATCGAAGAGATCATCGCCCAGCACCCGGCGGTGCTGGAGGTGGGCGTGGCCGGCGTGCCGGACGCCGCACAGGGCGAGGCCGTCAAGGCCTGGGTCGTCTTGAGGCCGGAGATGCAATGCACGGAAGAGGAGATACAAGCCTTCTGCCGCGGGAAGCTGACCGCCTATAAGGTGCCCAAGCTTGTCGAGTTCCGGGAGGCCCTTCCCAAGTCCCTGGTCGGCAAGGTGCTGCGCCGCGTGCTGCAGGAAGAGCACCGGGCCAAAGGAAAATGATCAAATTTGTGCGGACCTTTGGTTTGAACAGGCGGCCCTAAAAGGAAACGGGGACGCGTAGATCCCTTCGCCCAACAGTTCTTCGCCCTTCATCGAGCTCCAAGACGAATCCCATTGCAGGTCAGGGACAAAGGTGGTAAAGACAACGCCATTCGTCGAGGGGCAACGCATGAAAACGCTGGTGGAAACGGCCGTTCTCGACAACGGCCTGACGATGGAGGTCTGGGACCGGTCGCGGCCGATCGCGGCGGACACGACGAAGGTCGAGCTCTACGTGCGCATCCCGGTTCGCCTCGAACGGGCCTTCTTCCCGGGCGACGAGGCCTTCGACGTCGTCCGCCGGATCTGGGGAAACCAGATCGTCTTCGAGTACGTCCGCGAGCGCACCTTCGTCGGCAACGACGCGCGGGAGGCGGTCTTCGCCGAGCTGCTCGCGGCCTTCCGAACCCACACCCTGCCCTACCTCGGCCGCCCGGGATTCGCCCGCGGCGTCGCGCTGGCCCGCTACCGCGAATACCTCGGCAATCCCCACGCCTACCGGAACCGGCTCCAATGAGAGAAGAGGCCTTCCTCACCCGGGTCGAAAAGCCCGGCCGCTACCTGGGCGGCGAAGTCAACGCCGTCGTCAAGGACCGCGCGGCCTGCCGCCTGAGCGTCGCGCTGGCCTTTCCGGACGTCTACGAGGTCGGCATGTCCCACCTCGGCCTCCAGATCCTCTACGGCATCCTCAACGCGGAGCCCGGCGTCGTCGCGGAGCGGTGCTACGCCCCCTGGCCGGACCTGGAGGGCGAGCTTGCCCGCCGCGGCCTGCCGCTCGTCACCCTGGAGTCGCATACGCCGCTTCATGCCTTCGACCTCGTCGGCTTCTCCCTCCAGTACGAGCTGTCCTACACGAACGTCCTCGCCATGCTGGACCTGGGCGGCATCCCCCGCCGCGCGGCGGCGCGCGGGGAAGACCATCCCCTCGTCATCGCCGGCGGCCCCTGCGCCTTCAACCCCCTGCCCATGTCGCCCTTCATCGACGCCTTCGTGATCGGCGAGGGAGAGGCCGTGATCGGCGAGATCGCCCGGGCCCTGATGGCCGCGAAGTCGCGGGGCGAGAGGCGGACCGCGCTGCTCGCGCGCCTGGCGGAGATCGAGGGGATCTACTGCCCCGGTCTCCACACGCACGGAGAGATCATCCGCAAGCGGACCGTCCCGGACCTGAACGCCTGGCACGGACCCGCCTGCCCCATCGTCCCCCTGGTGAAGACCATCCACGACCGTCTGATCCTGGAGATCGCCCGGGGCTGCACCCGGGGCTGCCGGTTCTGCCAGGCCGGCATGGTCTGGCGGCCCGTCCGCGAGCGCGATCCGGACATGCTCATGCAGATGTCGGGCCGGATGCTCGCCGCGACGGGGCACGAGGAGCTCTCGCTCCTGTCCCTGAGCGCCGGCGACTACCCCCACATCGAGGCCCTCCTCGGCCTGCTCATGGACCGGCACTACGCCCGCCGCGTCGCGCTGGCGCTCCCCTCCCTGCGCGTGGAGACCCTGACGCCACGGCTCATGGAGGTCATCCGCCGCGTCCGGAAGACGAGCTTCACGCTCGCGCCGGAGGCGGGCACCCAGCGCCTGCGGGACCGGATCAACAAGGGGAACACGGAGGCCGACCTGATGGCGACCGCCGGCAACGTCTTCGACGCGGGCTGGCGCTCGCTCAAGCTCTACTTCATGATCGGCCTGCCCGGAGAAGAGGAGGCGGACCTCGACGGCATCGTCGACCTCGCCCACAAGACCCTGCCGCGCGGCAGGGCGCCCGGACAGGTCGCCGTGAGCCTCTCGACCTTCGTCCCCAAACCCCACACGCCCTTTCAGTGGGAGCGCCAGATCGATCTCGCGGAAACGGAGGCGCGCCAGGCGTACTTCCGGAAACGCCTCCGCCATCCCCGCCTGACCGTCCGCTGGCACGACGGGCGGATGAGCCTCCTCGAGGGGCTGCTCTCCCGGGGGGACGAGCGGATGGGAGACCTCGTGGAGCGGGCCTACATTTTGGGCTGCCGCTTCGACGGCTGGGGCGACCGCCTCCGGTTCGACCTCTGGGAGGCGGCGATCGACGGCCTCGGCGTCGACCGGGAGACCGCCCTGGCGGCGCGCCCCTCCGCGGCCGCGCTTCCCTGGGACTGCATTGAAACCGGCGTCAGCGCCGATTTCCTGCGCGAAGAGGCGGCACGGGCGCTCGACGGGCGGCTCACGGAGGACTGCCGGACGGGCCCCTGCCGGAATTGCGGTGTCTGCGACCACGAAACGATCCGGATCGTCCGCGCGGGTCCGCCGCCCGAGGCCGCCGCCCCGGCACGTCCCGGGACGCCGGCGCCGGCCCGTCCGCCCGTCTATCGCCGCTACCGCCTCCGCTTCGCCAAGGAGGGCCGGGCGCGCTTCCTCTCGCACCTGGAGCTGGCCGCCATCCTGATCCGGGCCGTCCGCCTGGCGGGGCTCGACTTCCGCTACAGCGAGGGCTTCCACCCCCATCCGCGCCTGTCCTTCGCCGTGGCCACGGCGGTGGGAATGGAGAGCCGCGAAGAATACGCCGACATCGAGCTGATCGATCCTGGGCTCGAACCGGAGCGCCTGCGCGACGCCGTCAACCGCCGCCTGCCGGCGGGCGTCGCCGTGATGGACGCTGCGCCGGTTGACCCCGCCACCCCGTCGCTGGCCGACGCGATCGGCGGCTTCCGCTACGAGATCACCCTGTCCGACGACCTGGACGACGCGGACGGGCGCGCGATCCCGGAGCGCGTCGCCGCCTTTCTCGCGGCGGACGCCTGCCCCGTCGTACGCGAGGGCAAGGGGAAAACGCAGACCCGGGACATCCGTCCCTACGTCGCCGAGCTCTGCTGGGCGCCGGAGGCGCGGCGGCTGACGGCCGCGGTCCGGTTCGACGCGCGGGGCGCCGTCCGCCCGTCCGAACTCCTCATCCACGTCCTCAAGCTGTCGGACGCGACCGCCCGGGAGGCGCGCATCGTCAAGATCGCCGTCCTCGGGAAGGAGGGGTGAAGGCGCCCGCGCGCGGCACAAGATTTATGTTGACAAACAGCCCCGTTTTTTTGTAAGGATGCCGTTCCAAATTTTCGGCAAGGATGACAACCATGTATGCGGTGATCAAGACAGGCGGAAAGCAGCACCGGGTCGTCGAGGGCGAGGTGCTGAGGGTCGAGAAGCTCGAGGGAAGCCAGGGCGATACGGTCGTCTTCGAGGACGTCCTCCTGGTCGCCCGCGACGAGGACATCCGCGTGGGCGCCCCCCGCGTGGCCGGCGCCCGGGTGACCGGGGAGATCGTGTCGCAGATGAAAGGACCCAAACTCAGCGTCTTCAAGAAAAAGCGCCGCAAGGGGTTCCACAAGAAGACGGGACACCGCCAGCTGCTCACCGAAATGCGGATCAAGGAAATCGCGTTCTAAGCGGAGGTCGTTATGGCACACAAAAAAGGACAGGGCAGCTCCCGCAACGGCCGGGACAGCAACGCCCAGCGGCGCGGCGTGAAGGTGTTCGGGGGGCAGTCCATCCGGGCAGGCGGGATCATCATCCGCCAGCTGGGCACGCGGATCCACCCGGGCGTCAATGTGGGCCTCGGCAAGGACTACACGATCTTCGCCAAGATCGACGGCGTCGTGAAGTTCGAGCGCCTGGACAAGCGACGCAAGAAGGTCAGCGTGTACGCCGCCACGGCATGATGCGGCTTCCCCGCGGTTCAAAGACCCCAAGGCACTGTCTTCAGTGCCTTTTTTTTTTCATGCCCGAATGCCGGCGCGAAAGAATAGGGTTGCAATCGCCGGCGGCGGTCATTACAATGCGTCACGCTGCGCACCCCTGACGGGAGGAAAATCGTTTGATGGGATTCAGGATCTGGCGGAACCGCTTCTCCATCGGGAACAAGGGCCTCTATTATAAACTCTCCATGATTTTCGCCCTTTTCTTCGTGGCGCCGGTCCTGGGTTTCCTCTACTTCGCCGTCAAATACGACATTCTCGAGGACCGCTGGCTCCCCCTGTTCTTCGTCGTCCTGCTCGTCGTTTTTTTTCTCGGCTTCGTGATCCTGCGCCGGATCTTCGACCAGATCCGGGACCTCTCCCGGGACCTCTCCCAGTCCCTCGCCCCCGCGCTCGCCGGCGACCGGGCGACGCCGGCCGACGAGCTCAACGGCATCTTCCACACCTTCCGGACGCTGGAGGGGGAGCTGCGCAAGAGCCTGGGCCATCTCGAAAAGAAGGCGGCGGAGATCTCCACCCTCAAGGAGCTCTCGGAGCTGTGCTACATCACCTTCAATCCCGACGACCTCCTGTACATCACCCTCGAGCGGGCGCTCAAGCTGGCGCGGGCGGACATCGGTTCGATCCTGATCCTGTCGCCCCAGCGGGACGCCTTCCACGTCCAGGCCTCCATCGGCCTGGGGGAGCACGTCAAGAAGGACGACCGGATCCCCTTCGAAACGAGCATCGCCAAGTACGCCGTCATCAACAAATCCCCGCTCCTGGTCGAGGACATCGAAACGGACACCCGCTTCGGCCGCTCCTCGCGCACCCAGTACGCCACCCGGTCTTTCATCTGCATGCCGCTCAAGAGCCTCCAGGACGTTATCGGCGTCCTGAGCCTCTCCCGCAAGCGGGAGGACATCCCCTTCACGCAGGCCGACGTCGACATCCTCACCCCGCTCGTCAGCAGCGCCTCCTTCACGTTCGACAACCTGCGCCTGATCGCGGCCGGCCGGGAACGGGACCGAGCCATGGAATCCACGGAACTCTTCGTCCGGACCGTCAACTCCACCCTCCGGGGCGCGGAGCTGTTCCACACCCTCCTTCAGGAGCTCCGCCGCCACATCCCCTACGACATCGCCGTCCTCCTGGACTGGGACCGGAGCGCGCCGGGGAAGGTCGCCGTCCTGGACTTCCTCGCCTTCATCCCGACCGCCCTGACCCAGGGGACGACCTTTGACGGCGAGGGGTCGATCATCGACCGCGTCATCCGGCAGCAGAGCGTCCTGTTCCTGGACGGCCCGGGCGCCCTGGATCTCCCCCTGGAGAAGGCGCTGTGCCCCCAGGGGGCAAGCGGGACGTGCCTGCTGGCCCCCCTGAAGGTGGAGGGCCGGATCACGGGCGTTCTCCTGCTGTACAACGTGGCGCGCGACGCGGCCGACAAGCGCGGGCGCCTCCTGTCGATGATGACGGAAGGGCTGTCGCTCGCCGTCGAAAAGGAAAACGTGCTCGCCTCCATCGTGCGGCGCAACCAGGAGCTCGCCACCCTCCGGCAAATCGGCAGCGCCCTGTCCTCCTCGACCTTCGAGATGGACAAGGTCCTCAACTACACGATGGACATGATCCGCGTCACCATGAACGTCGAGGCGGGGTCCCTGCTCCTGCTCGACGGCGACGAGCTCAAGTTCAAGGTGGCGTTCAACCTCGACGAGGCGCCCCTGAAGCAGTTCCGCATCAGGCTCGGGCAGGGCATCGCCGGCTACGTCGCCGCCCGGGGAGAGACGATCACGGCGCCGGACGTCCGCAGCTCCCCCCACCATTCGCCGGAGATGGACGCCCGGACCGGCTTCCGGACCCGCTCCGTCCTGTGCGTCCCCATGATCTCCCAGGGGAAGGTGATCGGCGTCATCGAGGTCCTGAACAAGATCGACGGCGTCTTCGACAACAGCGACATCCACCTCCTGCAATCGATCGCCACCTCCGTCAGCATCGCCATGGAGAACGCGCGCCTGTACCGGGAGACCCTGAGCATGGCCGAGGCGGAGCGCGGCATCCGCAGCCTGTTTCAGAAGTTCGTCCCCCGGGAGGTGGTGGACAAGATCCTCCTGCGCAGCGACGCGGAACAGCCGCTCGTCGAGGAGTTCCGGAGCCTGACGCTCCTGAACATCGACATCCGCTCCTTCTCCCCCCTGGCGAAGAAGCTCGGCCCGCAGAAAACGGTGGCCATGCTGAACCACTTCTTCGCCCAGATGGGGGAGATCGTCTTCAGAAACCACGGCATCGTGGACAAGTACCTGGGGGACGGATTCCTCGCCCTGTTCGGGGCCCCCGTATCGAGCGCCCGGGACGCGGACAACGCCGTGGCCGCGGCCCTGGAGATGCAGGAGACCCTGCCGCTCCTGAACGCGCATTTCCGGGAGCGGTTCGGAACGACCCTGACCATGGGGATCAGCATCCACACGGGCGAGGTGGTCGTCGGGAACATCGGTTTCGAGAAGAAGATGGACTACACGGTCATCGGCGACGCCGTGAATTTTGTCTTCAAACTTCAGTCCCTCTGCAAGTCCTGGCCGGATAACATCCTCATCAGCGAGAAGGCCTGCTCCTCGGCGCAGTCCCCCCTGAACGTCGAGGAGATCGACGTCTTCGAGATCGAACCGACCGTCGCGGCCCAGAAGATCTACCGCCTGATGGGCGTCAGAAAGTAGCCCATGAAATTCATCGACGAAGCCAAGATCTACGTCAAGGGGGGAGACGGGGGACGCGGTTGCGTCAGCTTCCGCCGGGAAAAATACGTCCCCCGGGGCGGACCCAACGGGGGCGACGGCGGCAAGGGCGGGGACATCGTCCTCGTCGCCTCCGGGAGCCATCAGACCCTCCTCGACCTGAAGTACCGGCAGCACCACATCGCGAAGCACGGCGGCCACGGCGAGGGAAGCGACCGGACGGGTCGGAACTCCGGGGATATCCGCATCCCCGTTCCCGTCGGCACCGTCGTGAAGGACGCCGAGACCGGGGAGGTCCTGGCCGACCTGGTCCGCGACGGCGAGACGTTCATCGTCGCCCGGGGCGGCATCGGCGGCCGGGGCAACGCCCGCTTCGCCACTCCGACGAACCGGGCGCCCCGCTACGCGCAGCCCGGGATGCCGGGGGAGGAGCGGTGGATCCTCCTGGAACTGAAGCTCCTGGCGGACGTCGGAATCATCGGCCTCCCCAACGCGGGAAAATCGACCTTCATCTCCCGCGTCTCGGCCGCCCGTCCCAAGATCG
This sequence comes from Syntrophales bacterium, assembly GCA_035358035.1. GTDB lineage: Bacteria > Desulfobacterota > Syntrophia > Syntrophales > UBA2251 > UBA2251. The sequence goes on from DAOPOS010000007.1 coordinate 41,665, forward strand.
CCGACTACCCCTTCACGACCCTGACGCCCAATCTCGGCGTCGTCAAGGTCGGCGAACGCGCCCCCTTCGTCGTGGCCGACATCCCCGGCCTGATCCCCGGGGCGCACCGGGGGCTCGGGATGGGCCTCAAGTTTCTCCGCCACGTGGAGCGGACCTCCGTCCTGCTCCACGTGATCGACCTCTCCGGGGATGCGGCCCCGGCCGGCGAGACGATGACGCTGATCAACGCGGAGCTCCGGCACTTCAGCCCGGCCCTCGGGTCCAGGCCCCAGGTCGTGGCCATCGGCAAGATCGACCTGACCGACACGCGGGAGCGCCTGGCAGCGGCGGTGGATGCCCTCCGGCAGCGGGGCATCCGGGCCTTCCCCTTCTCCGCCGTGACCGGCGAGGGGCTCCCCGCGCTGCTCCACGCCCTGGCCGACGCCCTCGATGCCGCGCGGGAAAAGAACCACGAGGAGGAAACCCCATGAATCCCATTCGCCAAACCGTCCTGGCACCGGTCCGGAAGGTCCTCATCAAGGTCGGCAGCGCCGTCCTGACGGGGGCGGACGGCCTCGACCTCAACATCGTCCAGCAGCTCGTCGACGACATCGCCCTCCTGACGCAGTCCGGCCGCCAGGTCGTGCTCGTCACCTCCGGGGCCATCGCCTCCGGCAAGCACCGGATGGGCATCACGGGCGAACTCAAGAGCATGCCCCAGAAGCAGGCCGCCGCCGCCATCGGCCAGGGGCGGCTCATGCGGATCTACTCCAACGCCTTCGGGCGCCACGGGCTCTACGTGGCCCAGCTCCTGCTCACCCTGAGCGACCTGACGGACCGCAAGCGCTTCCTCAACATCCGCAACACCCTCTCCACGCTGATGGAGTGGGGCGTTATCGCCGTCATCAACGAGAACGACTCGGTCGCGGTGGACGAGATCAAGTTCGGCGACAACGACCACCTGGCCGCGATGATCGCCAACATCGTCGAGGCGCACCTGCTCGTCAACCTGACGAGCACGGAGGGGCTCTACGACTGCAACCCGAAAACCTCGCGCGGGGCACGGCTGATCCCGCTGGTCCAGGAATTCTCCGAAGAGATCATGGAGGCGGCCACGGCGGAGACCTCCGACGTCGGCACGGGAGGGATGCGCAGCAAGATCCTGGCCGCCCAGAAGGTCACGGCCTTCGGCATCCCCTACATCATCGCCCCGGGCAAGCGCCCCGGCGTCCTCGCCAGCCTCTTCGCCGGCGAGGCGGTGGGAACCCTCTTTCTGCCCATGCAGAAGCACCTGACGAGCCGCAAGCACTGGATTGCCTTCACCCTGCGGGGTAAGGGAAAGCTCGTCATCGACGACGGGGCGAAGCGGGCCCTCCTGGAGCAGGGAAAAAGCCTCCTGCCCTCCGGGGTCGTGGACGTGGAGGGGGATTTCGGGATCGGCGATCCGGTGGTCTGCGTGGATGCATGCGGGGCGCCGGTCGCCAAGGGGCTCGTGAACTATGCCGCGGACGAGATCCGGAAGATCATGGGCCTCAAGACGGCCCGGATCGCGCAGGTGCTGGGCCACAAGGACTACGACGAGATCATCCACCGGGACAACCTGGCCATCAAGAAGTAAAAACCTTTGAACAAGCTGAGAATCTCGATCCAGCGGGCACGCATTGGAGATTCTTCGAAGCCCCCTCCCCTTGCCGCCGCGGCGGAGCGCCCGCAAAGACGACGGTTTCGAGCGCGCCAGCGCGCGTCTCGACCTTGCATCGCAGTAAGGAGGTGCAGGGTGGAAAAGGTCCAGCGCTCGGAGGGATCGCGATTCCCGGAGGTTTATCAAGCGATCCTTGCATTCAGATGGCGTGTTCGAACAGGATCTTGAGGCCGATCCCGATGAGGACGAGGCCCCCGACCGCCTCCATCCGCCGCCCCACGAGCTGGCCCAGGCGCTCGCCGAAGCGCATGCCCGCCACCGTCATCAGAAAGCAGACCGCGCCGATGACCGCGCTGGGAAAAAGGATCGGCGTCTTGAGAAAGGCGAAGCTCAGGCCCACGGCCAGGGCGTCGATCGACGTCGCGACCGACAGCATCAACAGCGTCCAGCCCCGCGTGGGGTCCGCGGGCGGCGCGGCTTCCTCGCCCCGGAAGGACTCCCGGATCATCCGCACCCCCACGTAGGCGAGCAGGGCAAAGGCGATCCAGTGGTCGTACGCGGCGATGATGTCGGCCACCGTCCGGCCCGCGAGCCACCCGGCGACGGGCATGAAGAACTGGAAAAGGCCGAAGCTCAAAGCGAGGCGCAGGGTCGGCCCCCAGGTCCGCTCCCGGCGGGCGCCCCCGATGCCCACGGCCACGGACAGGGCGTCCATGCCCAGGCCGACGGCGATGATCAGAATGGCGCCAAGTCCCATGTCTTCTCCCCTCTCTCCTGGCCGGCGGAACCGATCGTCCGCTTTGCTCCCGCCATCGGGATTGGAACGGCGGCGGGTCCGTCCGGCGAACTCCTTAGCAATCCCCGCCCGATTTTGCAAGCCGGCAGAGGCCGACCGCCCCGTTCGGGCGTTCCGGGGCAGGCAAAGCCCGCCGGTGCGGATACGCCTGGGTTTTTCCCCGCCGTTATGGTAAAAATGGGCGACGTGCCGGCAACGGAGGCAAAGACATGAAGAAGATCCTGCTGCTCATCTCGATTCTCTCCCTGGCGGGCTGCGCCACGGGCCCCGTTCTGTATCCCAATGCACACCTGCGGGAGGTCGGCGAGGCGAAGGCCCATGGGGATATCGCCGAATGCGAGGCGCTGGCCGATCAGTACGTTCAATCCGACGCTGGGGTCCAGGCGGCCAAAGACATGGCCATCTCGGCGGGAGGGGGCGCCATCGTTGGGGGCGTCGCGGGCGCCGTCGTGGGCCATCTCGGGCGGGGCGTCGGCGTCGGCGCCGCCACCGGGGCGGCGGCCGCCCTGGTGCGGGGCGTCATCAGGGCCTCGGAACCGAGTCCCCTGTTCAAAAGTTTCATGGACCGGTGCCTCCAGGAGCGGGGCTATGAGGTCATCGGCTGGCAGTAGGACGTCCCTCCGGCACGGTCCGCCCCCCTGTCAACCTCCGCCACCGGCAAACATGTTCCGGCGCGGATGCGCGCAATCCCTGTTTTCCGATCCACGGAACCCATCCGCAGTGAAGATGCCTGCCCCAAACGACGGGCCTGTCGGGACCGATCGGCCGCGCATAAACGTCGTGCATCGTCGAGTTCGGGAAGGACGGCCCCGTCTGCAAACTGCAGTGCGCGTTTCGATGGGGCGGGGGATCCGGACCGTTCACCCTTCCGGGTTGAAGTGGCGGCGGATCCGGAGCGCGGTCTGACGGCCCACCCCCGCCACCTTTTGCAGGTCATCGAGGGAGGCCGCGGCGATCCGGCGGGCCGAACCGAAGAAGGCGAGGAGATCCCGCCGGCGTTTCGGCCCGATGCCGCCAACGGCGTCGAGCGCGGAGCGAAAATCATCCCGGGTCTTCAGCCGCCGGTGATAGGCGACGGCGAAGCGGTGGGCCTCGTCCCGGACCTGCTGGAGGAGAAACAGGGCAGCGGGCCGGCGGGAGAGGTAGAGGGGTTCTTTGCGGCGGGGCAGATAGACCCGGTCTTCCCCGCGGTCCACGGTCCCCGGCATCCGGACGGCCTCGTCCCGCTCCTTGGCCAGGGCGAGGCAGGCCACCGTCTTCAGGTCGAGCTCCTTCAGAACGGCGACGGCGACCTGGAGCTGCCCCTTCCCTCCGTCCACCAGCAGCAGATCGGGCAGGGGGGGAAACGGGCTCGAGCCGTCTCTCGGCGCCCCGGCGAGGCCCCGGGAAAACCGTCGCTTCAGCACCTCGTACATCATGGCATAATCGTCGGCCCCCGGGACGGTCCGCACCCGGAAACGCCGGTAATCGGCCTTCACCGGACGGCCGTCGACGAAGACCACCATCGAGCCGACGGCGTGGCGCCCGCCGAGGTTGGAGATGTCGAACCCCTCGATGCGGCGCGGCGGGCGTTCGAGGCCGGCGGTCCGGGCCAGGATCTCCAGGGCCTCGGCGGGGGCGAACTCGGCCAGCCGTTTCGTGCGGAAGGCGTTCTCCGCGTTGCGGCGGGCCATCTCCAGAAGATCCCGCGCCTGGCCGCGCAGCGGGATGCGCAGGGAGACGGCCCGGCCCTTCTTCTCCGCCAGCCACTCCGCGACGGCCGCCCCGTCCTCGAGGTCGACCGGCAGGAGGATCTCCCCGGGGACATGGGCCCCGGCGTCGTAAAACTGTTTGAGGAGGGAGGAGAGGAGCTCCGCCGTCTCCCCCGCGAGCCGGATCAGCGGGAAGAGCCGCTGGCCGGAGAGCTTGCCGTGACGGACGGTGAGCAGGCAAACCTGGAGGACGTCCCCCTCCCGGTGCAGGCCGAAGAGGTCCTGATCGGCCTCCGTCACGGTCTCCATCCGCTGGCGGGCGAGCGTCTCCTCGATGGCGGCGATCCGGTCCCGCAGGGCGGCCGCCTCCTCGAAGTCCAGGGCCTCGGACGCGGCCTGCATGCGCCTTCTGAGCGCCTCCGTGAGGTCCCGCCCCCCGCCCTCCAGGAAGGCGCAGCTCTCCCGGACCAGGCGGTCGTAGGCCTCCGCCCCCACCCGGCCGACGCACGGCGCGAGGCACCGCCCGATCTCGAATTCCAGGCAGGGGCGGCGCCGGGATTTCAGTTCCGCGTCCCGGCAGGTTCGGAGCGGGAAAACGGACTGGAGGAAGCGCAGCGTCTCCCGCGCCGCCGATGCGGAGGGATAGGGGCCGAAATAGCGGGCGCCGTCCTTCTTCGGACGCCGGACGACCTGGCAGCGGGGAAACGGCGCCCCGGGGTCGATCCGGAGGTGGACGTAGGTCTTGTCGTCCCTCAGGTCGACGTTGTAGCGGGGGCGGTGGGCCTTGATCAGGGTGTTCTCGAGGATCAGGGCCTCCTTCTCGCTCGCCGTGAGGATGAGCTCCACGTCCCGGACGCGGGAGACGAGAAAGGGGATCATCGCGCGGCCGTCCGTTCCCCCGGCATACGCCTGCAGGCGGCTCTTCAGGTCCCCCGCCTTGCCGACGTAGAGGATCCTGCCCTCCCCGTCCTTCATCAGGTAGACCCCCGGCGCCCGGGGCGCGAGGGCGACCCTCGCCTTCAGAACGTCCGGGGAAGCGGCGCCGGCCGTCATGCCTCCCCTCCCAGCTCCACGAGCAGGCCCTTGAGCTCCCGGATCTCGTCCCGGAGCGCGGCGGCCTTCTCGAAGGCGAGCTCCGACGCCGCCGCCTTCATGGCCGCCGTCAGATCGCGGATCAGGGCGGCGACCTCCTCCTCCGTCCCGTAGGCCCTTCTCTTTTCCGCCACCGTGGGCACGGTGACGTAGTCCGCCTCGTAGATGGACCCCAGGACGTCGTGGATCGACTTGCGGATCGTCGCCGGCGTGATCCCGTGCTCCCGGTTGAACCGCTCCTGTAGCGAACGGCGCCGCCGGGTTTCGTCCAGACAGGCCCGGATGGCCGGGGTGACGTGATCGGCGTACATGATGACCCTTCCGGCGACGTTGCGGGCGGCCCGGCCGCTCGTCTGGATGAGCGACCGCTCCGAACGGAGGAACCCCTCCTTGTCGGCGTCGAGGATCGCCACGAGCGATACCTCCGGGATGTCGAGTCCCTCCCTCAGGAGGTTCACCCCCACCAGGCAGTCGTATTCGCCGAGCCGCAGGTCCCGGATGATCCCGACCCGCTCCAGGGTCTTGATGTCGGAATGGAGGTAGCGGACGCGGACGCCCAGTTTCTCGTAGTAGCTGGTCAGGTTTTCCGCCATGCGCTTGGTCAGGGTGGTCACGAGGACGCGCTCGCCCGCCTCCGCGCGCGTGCGGACCTCGGCGTAAAGGTCCTCCACCTGGCCCGTCACGGGCCGGACGTCGATCTCCGGGTCCATGAGCCCCGTGGGCCGGATGATCTGCTCCACGACCCGGCCTTCGGCCGCCTGAAGCTCGTACACCGCCGGGGTCGCGGAGCAGTAGATCCGCTGCTGGGGAAAGCCCTCGAACTCCTCGAAGCGGAGGGGCCGGTTGTCCAGGGCGGAGGGCAGGCGGAAGCCGTAGTTGACCAGGGTCTCCTTGCGGGCGCGGTCCCCGCGGTACATGCCGATGAGCTGGGGAACCGTCGCGTGGCTCTCGTCGATGACCACGAGGGCGTCCTTCGGGAGATACTCCATGAGCGTCGGGGGCGGCTGCCCGGGACGCCGCCCCGTCAGGTGGCGGGAGTAGTTCTCGATCCCCTGGCAGTAGCCGAGCTCCTCCATCATCTCGATGTCGAAGTGGGTCCGCTGCTCCAGGCGCTGGGTCTCCAGGAGCTTGTTCTCCGCCTGGAACGCCGCCAGGCGCTCCGCCAGCTCCGCCCGGATGTCGCCGACGGCCCGGACGAGGTTGTCCCGGGTCGTCACGTAGTGGCTGCCGGGGTAGACGGCCAGGCGCGAAAGGGGCCCGAGCCTCTTCCCCCGCAGGGGATCGACGAGGGCGATGCCGTCGATCGTATCGCCGAAAAACTCCACCCGGTAGGCGCGCTCCTCTTCGTAGGGAGGAAAGATCTCGACGATATCGCCCCGGACCCGGAAGGTGCCCCGGTGAAAATCGATGTCGTTGCGCTCGTACTGGATCTCCACCAGGCGCTTCAGGACGTCGTCGCGGGCGATCTCCATCCCGTCCTCGAGCAGGAGGAGCATCCCCGCGTAGGCCTCCGGGGAGCCGAGCCCGTAGATGCACGAGACGCTCGCCACGATGATCACGTCGCGGCGCTCCAGGAGCGAATGGGTCGCCGCATGGCGCAGCTTGTCGATCTCGTCGTTGATGGACGAGTCCTTCTCGATGTACGTGTCCGTGCTGGGGATGTAGGCTTCCGGCTGGTAGTAGTCGTAATAACTGACGAAATACTCGACGGCGTTGTCGGGAAACAGCGCGCGGAACTCCTGGTAGAGCTGGGCGGCGAGCGTCTTGTTGTGGGCGATGATGAGCGCGGGGCGGCCGGCGGCCTCGATGACCTTGGCAATGGTGAAGGTCTTGCCCGACCCCGTCACCCCCAGGAGGACCTGGTGGGGGCGCCCGGACGCCACCCCGGCCGTCAGCGCGTCGATGGCCCGGGGTTGATCGCCCTGGGGCGTGAAATCGGTCATCATTCTGAATGCATCCATCGTCCGAACCTGCCCTCGCCGCCTTTTCGCATACATCGGGACCTTTTCGCAACGGCAAATCGCATCCGGACCGGCGGGACGGAGGGTTTTTCGGGGTCGGCGCGGAACGCCCGGCAGCGCCGGGCGGCGAGCGTCCGTGGCGGACGATGATGAGCGGGGGGGCAAGCGGCGACAGGGCAAAAAAAATCCCCGGTCGGGGGGACCGGGGAGGGCAATGACGGCAGGGAACGGCGCGATCAGCTAACCAGCGTCTTTAAGGCATCGACGACCGGGGCGGTGAACAGGGCCACCATCACCGTATACAGGGCGAAGGATCCCAGGGCCTCGCTCAGGTAGATCCGGTTGTACTTGTGCTTGAGCGAAACGATGATGAGCCCGCCCACGATCAGGCACCCCAGATGGAAGTAGGGAAACTCGCTCGCGCCGGCGGCCGTGAACTCGGCGTATCCGAAGGTCGCCGTCGTCAGGAGCACGAACAGCGTCACCCACAAGGTTTGCATGAATTTTTTCATTGTCGATGTCCTCCTTTGTTCCAGGGTCGATCCATTTTGCCCTGGTTGAATGAAAGATCCATGCCAGCCTGTGCGATCTCTCCCAAAATTAAACGGACGCCCGCCGCCGGCGCCGGACCGGCGGTGCCACCGGACCGTTTCGACGTCGGCGGACGATGCCCCGCGGAATCGCGCAAGTCTTCGATATGAAAGGTTTTCATCCGGGAAGGCGCGGCCGCGGGCACGGGAGGGGCGCGGTTCCCACCCCTTTTCGCTCCCGGCGGGACCGGACCGTCGCACCGCCGGCTCTCCGGCCAGCCCGGTCACCGGTGAACCGCCCTTCGCTAAACGAAACGTCGCCCGCGCTGAACGAAACGTTCAATGCCCGCGATTCCCATTTGATTCTTGACAAAGACGGCCGAGTGTGGTTTATGGGTGCGCTTACTAATTGACCGGGGTGCCATCATGAAGAAGAACCTGACCGCAGTCACAAACCTGAAGCGCAAGAGAACCCACGGATTCCTGGTCCGCATGGCGACCAAGGGGGGACGTCGGGTCATCAATCGCAGAAGGGCCAAGGGGAGAAAGCGCCTGACGGTGTAGCGTCCCCTGCCCCTCATGACGGCCGGACCCCGCAGGGGGTGCGCTTTCGATGCCATGGAACGAAAGACCTTTGCGCCGCATGAACGCCTCCACAAGAGAAGAGACTATTTGAAGATATACGAGCAGGGGAAGCGGGAACACACGCTGAATTTCACGATCATTACCCTGGAGAGCCCATCCGGAATCAGAAGGCTGGGGATCACGGTCACCAAAAAGGTCGGGAACGCCGTCAAGAGAAATCGCATCAAGCGCCTGTTGAGAGAATACTTCAGATTGAACAAATCGAGTCTGCCCCCCTCACGGGACATCGTCATCATGGCGAAGAAGGGCATCCCCTGGATGACCTACCGGGACGTCGCCCGGGAGCTGGGCCGTCTCCGGGTTGCGCCGGCGGATCATGAAACCCATGCTTGAAACGATCATCGGCAAGGCGTTCACCGGCTTGATTCGGTTGTACCAGCTTTTTCTCTCCCCCCTTTTTGCCCCCTGCTGTCGTTTTTACCCGTCGTGCTCCGAGTATGCGCTGACGGCCATCCGGCGGCATGGTCCCCTCCGGGGCCTCGGAATGGCCCTTGGGCGGCTCGCCCGCTGTCACCCCCTGCACCCCGGCGGCTACGACCCCGTCAAGTAAGGACATTTAGACCCCTGGAGGTATGAAATGGACAAGCGGACATTCCTGGCGATTGTCCTCTCCCTGGCCGTCATCTTCGTCTATCAGGCCTTTTTCGTCAAGCCGGTCGCCCAGAAGAAACCGGCGGCAACGCCCCCGGCGCAGACGGGCCTGACCCAGCCGGGCCAGACCGCGCCGGCCGTGACGTCCCTTCCGGCCGTGCCGGCCCCCGCCGTGGCCGAGCGCGACGTCACCGTGGACACGCCCCTCTACACCGCCGTCCTCACCACCCGGGGCGGCGCGCTGAAATCCTTCCGGCTCAAGGGCTACCGGACGGAGCTTCCGGAGGAGCGCCGCTACGACCTGAACAGCCTCCTGGGCCTCGTCGGCCTCCGGGAAAAGGTCGAGAAACCCGCCCTGCCCGTCGAACTGGTGCACGTGCAGGAGGGGATGCCCCGGCCCCTGACGGTCTCCTTCCCCGACTCCAGCCTCCCCCTGCCGGCGGAGGGCGGATTCACGACCAGCACGACGGCCCTCGACCTGACGACGGGGAAGGACAGCCGGCCACTGGTCTTCACCCAGACCCTCCCGGGGACGGCCCGCGTCGAGAAGATCTACACCTTCCGGCCGGACCGCTTCGTCGTGGACCTCGAGGTCCGGGTGCAGAACCTGTCCGGAAATCCGCTGAACCAGCATGCCGCCCTGAACTGGCGCCGCTACGTCGATCCCAAGGCGGAGACGGACCGCTACGGCAACGAGGGGCCGGTCACCTATGTGGCCAAGACCGTCGACCGGATCGAGGTCAAGAAAATCGAGCGCGAAAAAATTCAGGGGCCGGACGTCTCCTGGGGCGGCTTCGAGAGCAAGTACTTCCTGGCCGCCATGATCCCCCAGAACCCGTCCCTGTCGAGCGTCGTCATCGACCGGGACACGCGGGACATGGTCACGGTCAGCCTGCGCGGCGCGAACACGATCATCCCGGCGGGGCAGTCCGGTTCGTTCGTCTATTCCGTCTACCTGGGGCCCAAGGATTACACCGTCCTCAAGGCCCAGGGGGTCGGCCTCGAAAACGCCATCGACTTCGGCTCCTGGCTCAAGTGGCTCGCCTTCCCGCTGCTGATCGTCCTCAAGTTCCTCTACCAGTACATCCCCAACTACGGCATCGCCATCATCATCCTGACGGCCCTGATCAAGCTCGTCTTCTGGCCCCTCGGCAACAAGAGCTACCAGTCCATGAAGGAGATGCAGAAGCTGCAGCCGAAGCTGAAGGCCCTCCAGGACAAGTACAAGGACGACAAGGCCAAGATCAGCCAGGAGACGATGGCCCTCTACAAGGCGCACAAGGTCAACCCGCTGGGGGGCTGCCTGCCCATGATCATCCAGATCCCGGTGTTCTTCGGGCTGTACAAGGCCCTCCTGTACGCGATCGAACTGAGGCACTCCCCCTTCTTCTGGTGGATCCAGGACCTCTCCGCCCGGGATCCCTATTTCATCACCCCGCTGATCATGGGGGCGACGATGTTCATCCAGCAGAAGATGAGCCCCGCCCCCGGCGATCCCATGCAGGCCAAGCTCATGCTCTGGATGCCGGTGATCTTCACCTTCATGTTCCTCTATTTCCCCTCGGGGCTCGTCATCTACTGGCTCTTCAACAACCTGTTCAGCATCGGCCAGCAGTACTACATCAACCAAAGAAGCACCTGATATGAGGTGACGCCATGAGATCCATCGAAATTGAAGGCAAAACCATCGACGAGGCGATCGCGAAGGCCTGCGAGGCGTTCGCGGTTCCCCGGGAAAAGCTGCAGATCGAGATCCTTTCGGAAGGCGCCGCGGGATTCCTCGGGATCGGCGCGCGCAAGGCCCGGATCCGGGCCGGCCTCATGAACCTCTCCCTGGAACTGGATGACCGCGGGGACGCGCCCGCGGACCCCGAACCGGACGTTCCCGCGACGGCGCCGGAACCCTCTGTTTCGTTCAAACAGGAACCGGCGCCCGCCCCGCAACCGGTCGGGGAAATCCCCCCGCCCCCCGGGCGAAGGCCGGAACCCGACGCGCGCCCGGCGCCGGAAGCGCCCCCCCGTCCCAAGCGGTCGCCGGCCCCGCCCCGCCGCGGCGCGGAGAGGCCCCCCGTCGAAAGCCGCGAGCCGGCCGCGACGCCGGTGCCGGAAGCCGGACCCGCCGGGGACGTGGCCCTGCAGGCCAAGGCGGTTCTGGAGGGCATCCTGGAGCGGATGGACCTGAAGTACCCGGTCAGCGTCCAGGAGACGGAGGACGCCATCCGCCTCGACATCCAGGGCGACGGCGGCGGGCTGCTCATCGGCAAACGGGGGCAGAATCTCGACGCCCTGCAGTACATCGTGAACAAGGCCGCCTATAAGGCGGGCAACGGGAAAAAGGTCATCATCGTCGACACCGAAACCTACCGCCGGCGGCGCGAAGAATCCCTGGTCAGCCTGGCTGAGCGCCTCGGGGAAAAGGTCCGCAAGACCCAGAAGCCCTTGACGGTGAGTCACATGAACGCCCACGACCGCCGGATCATCCATCTGGCGCTCCAGAACGACGCCCAGTTGGCCACCAAAAGCCGCGGCGAAGGGGAATACCGGAAGATCATCATCATGCCGGCGCGCAGCCGGCCACCCCGGGATCAGGCCGACCCCCATGAACATTCATGACACCATCGCAGCCGTCGCGACGCCCCCCGGCCGCGGGGGCGTCGGCATCGTCCGGATCAGCGGACCGGGGGCGGAGGCCATCGCCCGACGCCTCTTCCGCGCCGACCGTCCCCTGACCTCCCTCGCGTCCCACCGCCTCTACCACGGCCACGTTCACTCCCCGGAAACGGGTGAGCCCATCGACGAAGTGCTCCTGGTCCTGATGAAGGCCCCCCGCTCCTACACCGGCGAGGATGTCGTCGAGATCAACGGCCACGGCGGGCCGGTCATTCTCCGGACCCTGCTTAAGGAAATCCTCGGGGCCGGCGCCCGGCCGGCGGAACCCGGGGAATTCACCCGGCGCGCCTTTCTGAACGGCCGGATGGACCTGGCGCAGGCCGAAGCCGTCGCCGACCTGATCGACGCCCGCTCCGCCCCGGCCGCAACCCTGGCCCTCGGCCACCTCGAGGGCCGCCTGAGCCGGAGCGTGGAGGCCCTCTACACCCGCACGACCGACCTTCTTGTCCTGCTGGAGGCGGCCATCGACTTCAGCGAGGAGGGCGGGACGGCGCTCGACGCCGGCGATCTGGCGGCGCGCTTCGGCGCGATCCTGACGGACCTCCGGACGCTGCTCGGCACCTGCGACGCCGGCCGGATCCGCCGCGAGGGGCTCCGGGTCGTCATCGTCGGCCGGCCCAACGTCGGCAAATCGAGCCTCCTCAACCGCCTGCTGGGCGAGGAGCGGGCCATCGTCACCCCCATCCCCGGCACGACCCGCGATTTCATCGAGGAGACCCTGCTGATCGAGGGCATCCCGGTCCGCCTGACGGATACCGCCGGGATCCGAACGCCGGAGGACGCCATCGAACAGGCGGGCATCGCGATGGTCCGCCAGCGGTTGTCCCAGGCCGACACGGTCCTCGTCCTCCTCGACGGCAGCGCGCCGCTCACCCCGGAGGACGAGGCGCTGCTCGGGGAGGCGCGCGAACGGCCCACCGTCATCGCCGTCAACAAGGCCGACCTGCCCCCTGTCCTGGCGGAGGACCGGCTCCGCACCTTCCGGCCCGTCCACCCGCCCCTCTGGATCTCGGCCAAAACGGGCGAGGGGATTGACGCCTTGAAGGCTTTGCTATATGCTGCCTGCGCCGGTGGAGAGCCGGCGACCGGGGACGGCGCCCTGGTCGGAAACCTGCGGCACAAGCTGGCCCTGGAGGCGGCGCGGACGCACCTGGAGCGGGGCAGAGAAGGCCTGGAGCGGGGCGTCTCGCCGGAATTCGTCGCGCTCGACGTGCGGGACGCCTTGCACAGCCTCGGGGAGGTCACCGGCGAGACGGCGTCTCCGGAAATCCTCGACAAGATCTTCGCGGGCTTCTGCGTGGGAAAGTAAGCGGGCGCCGTTCGCCCCTGACCATCCATTCATTTAACCCAGTCACGGGAGGCACGAATCATGGCGGATTATACGCACCGGGTAGTGGGCGAAGAAGTCCATTTCCTTGCGGGACATTACGAGATCGTCGAGGAGGGGCGCCTGGCGCACGGCGGGCGGGAGTTTCTCTACGCCCTGGGGATCGCGACCCTGGACAACGCGTGCTGCGGCCGCTCCGGTTGCCGGTTCCTGTTCATCCCCGGCTACATCCGCGCCTGGAAGGCCAGAACCAACGATCAGGGCATGCCGGTCAGCGACGTGGAGCCGATCGCCGACGAACGGGAGCAGGCGGAGATCCGCGCCTTCCTCGACGCGCGCTACCCCTACTCGCAGGTCAACTTTTCGTGAGCGCGACGCAGCGCCATGTCCACCAGCCCCCGGGAACCGAGGTCCGGGCCCCCTGGGGCGAATACACGGTGCGTCGGGAGGGGTGGATCCCGTATGACGATCGCGACGTGCTCTATGTCCTGGCGGACATCGCCGTCGGAAGCGCCTGCTGCGGAACGGCAACGGGCCGGATCCTGATCGTCCCGGGTTACGTCGGAACCGGGAGCGACGCCCCCCGGGAGGAAAACCCCGTCCGATCCCGAATCACCCCGATCCGGACCGCCCGGGACCGGGAAGCGATCACGCGGATCCTGCGGGCGCGCGTGGCGCCCGCGACGGTCGTCTTCCCCCCGTAACGGTCCGACGGCCGCGGGGAAGGCCGTTTGGCGCCCCTCGGACGGACGCCTGATCGCAGGGGCCGGAGGCGCGGAAATCCGGATGGGCGGTCGGTCCTTCGCATCGGGGAAGCGCCCCCAAGGACGGCGGCGCGGGTCGCTCGATCCGGCGCCCCGGCGTTTTGAGCGCCCGGGAACAGGAGGGAACATGCCGTCTCGGCATGCGACAAACGGGCTTCGATCTCGATCTCGGGAGGTGGGATGATGCGCAGAACCCTGATGGGTCTTGCCGTTGGTCTCTGTTTCATGGCCTGCCTGGCCGCGCCGGGCTTCAGCCAGGAAAAGTGCGTCGACGCGGAGGGAGAGGCCATCGTCGTCGGGAACGACCTGCCCTCGGCGCGCCTGGAAGCCGTCGCCCGGGCCAAGTGGGCGGCCATCGAGCAGACCGTGGGGACGGAAGTGAAGGCCCAGAGCTTCGTCCAGAACTTCACCCTGGTCGATGACGCCATCAAGACCCAGACCGGCGGCGCGGTCCGGCACTTCAAGGTCCTCAGGCAGGAGACCCGCGACGATGTGGTCGTCGTCAAGATCAACGCCTGCGTCGAACCGACGCGGGCCCGGGACGCCCTCTCCGCGCTGGCGCTCAACAGCGCCGTCGCCGTTTTCATTCCGGCCCGCGTGCCGAACACCCGGGAGAACGAGGACGCCTTCGAAGAAACGAACATCCTGTCGGAGACGCTCATCGGCCGGCTGACCGACCAGGGCTATTCCGTGGTGGACGTGGCCCCCACCGGCGCCGCCGATGCCGCGGAGATCGAGAAGGCCGCCAAGGGCGGCAGCTCCGTCCTCCTGCGCAGCCTGATGTACCGGTTCCTCTCCAACCTGATTATCATCGGCAAGCTCGACTACAACATCTCCGTGAAGAAGGGGGAGGACATCGGCTACGGGATCGCCATGCCGTTCCAGAACGTGACGGTGCGCCTGACGTACCGGATGGTGGCCCGAAACAACAAGACCGGAAAGATGGAGATTCTCACCGCCGGAGTGGAGCAGGCCCGGGGGTTGGCCAACAGCGTCGAGGATGCCGCGGCCAGGGCCATGGAGGACATGGCGGAGGCGTTGACGCCGAAGCTTTTGGACAAGGTCGCCGAGTACATCCAGGGGAACGTCAAGAAGGTGCGCATCGAGGTGCAGGGGGTCAAGACCCTGGACGCGAACATGGAGGTCCAGGATCTGCTCCAGACGCTCGTCTGGGTGACGAACGTGGAGGAGAAGGGGTTGGGGCAGTTCGTGGTGAGCTATCCCGAGAACACGCTCTACCTGGCCAACAGCCTGAAGCAGAAGGAGGGCGTCGATGTCGTGAACTTTTCGCCCTACTCCCTGACCCTGAAGTACGCCGGCGCGCCGTCCCGGCCCGGCCGACCCCCCGACGAGGAGTGAGGGAGCCCCCATGTCCGGAATCCGCACCCGCCGTCCGCTGCCGCCGGGCCGCCTCTTTCCGGTCCTGCTTTTCCTGCTCGCCACGGGTTGCGCCACCCAGGTCCGGGTCAACATGCTGCAGCCGGCGGCCTACCACGAAGCCTCCCTCACGAAGGTCGTGGCCGTACTGCCCTTCGAAGGCCCCGGCGGCGCGGAGTTCGCCGCCGAGATGGAGGGCGTCCTGAACAGCATCAACATCGACGACAAGCCCTACTTCACATTGGTGGACCGGGCCTCGATCGACAAGACCGTCTCCGAGCTGAAGCTCTCCCAGAGCGGCCTGGTCGACCCGAAGACGGCCGTGAAAATCGGACGGCTGGTCGGGGCGCAGGGAATCTATACCGGCGTGATCGGCGCCTACGGCTGGCAGGACACCCCCTTCAAGGCCAAGCGGAGCGAGTGCGTCAAGCGGGAGGTCCGGCGCGACAAGGACGGGCGGACGCACGAGGGCGCCTGCATCCGCTGGCGAACCTTCAACGTGAACTGCACCAAACGAACGGCCAGCGTATCCGGAACGCCGAAGCTCGTCGAGGTCGAAACGGGGCGGATCCTCTACGCCCGCAACCTGTCCGGCGCCGCCGAGAGCTCCGGCTGCGAGGATACGCGGCCCGCCGCGGACGGCGAGGAACTGCTCGCCCGCGCCAAGGAAACGGCCCGGGCCCAGTTCCGGAGGGACATCGCCCCCTACTATGTCACCCGCGAGATTGCACTCATGGACACCGGCAACGGCATCACCGCTCCAGAGGCCAAGGAAAAGCTCAAGCAGGGAATCGCCTACGCCGGCAAGGGACGGCTCGACATGGCCTGCGAACTGTGGGGGGCGGCGCGCATCCTGTCGCCCGACGCCGTGGCCATCCAGTACAACCTGGGCGTGTGCGCGGAAAGCCGGGGCGATTTCGATGCGGCGCTCCGCCTCTACCGGCAGGCGGACCGGCTCCTGGGCAAGCCGGACGACAACATCACCCTGGCCCTGAACCGGGCCGGCCAGGCCCTTCAGAACCAGAAGAAGCTCAGGGAGCAGCTTCAGGAAGAGTAGCTATTTCTCCTCGATCCCCGCGAGTCCCCGGAGAAAGGCGAGGACGTTCCGCCCCAGGACGCGATGGTTGTACCCCCCCTCGAGGATGCCGAAGCGGCCCGCCCCATGCGCCTCACCCGCCTCCTTCACCATCCGGCCGATCTCGCGGTAATCCTCCGTCGTCAGGAGCCCCCCCCAGTCTTCCCGGTGGTGATCGAAACCCGCGGAGACGCCGATGATGTCGACCGGCTCGGCCCAGAGCTTGTCCCGCACCCGCTTGAGGTAATCGTTCCGGTCGTTCGTGGACGGGTTGTAGATCCGGGCATAGCCCCGGCCCTCCAGGACATTGACCGTCCCGTCCCCGTAGTGGAGGTCGATGTCCAGCACGAAGGCCCGCTTGATGAGGCCGTCCCGCCGCAGCCGCTCCAGGGCGATGGCCATGTTGCTGAAGTAGCAGAAGCCCCAGGCGCTGCCCGCCGAGGCGTGGTGCCCCGGGGGCCGGATCAGGCCGAAGCACGGCTCCTTCAGCCCCGTGCGGGCCGCCTGGATGGCCCCGCCGGCGGCCAGGGCGGCTATGGCGTAAACGCCCTCCCGGCGGACCTGCTCGATGTGGGGGCGCGTGTGGATGGCCGCGATGTCCTCCTCGGCGGCCGGCACGGCCTCGACAAGGGTGACGCGCCCCTCGATCGCCCTGACGACGGCCTCCATGCGTCCCGCCGCCGCCGCCGGATCCCCGGCATAGACCTCGTAGAAATCCTCGTGGAAGATAACGTTCATCGCCTTGCACCTCCTGTCCGGGCCCTGTCACGGGCCGTGGGGTCGGATCACTCCGATGCTTGTCGCGCGGAGAAGGTGAAGGCGGACGTCATCCAGGCCTCGGGCCGGCCGTTGAAAACGCGCTCCACGAACTCCACGCCCCCGTTATGACCGATCTTGAGGACCGTTGAGGAACGGGTCCCGTAAACCGGACTGGTGATGAAGATGGATGAAAGGACCCGCTCCCACGTCGGACCGACGCCGGTATCGGGCAGGGTTTCGTCCGCCGGTCGGCTGCGGTCCGCCAGGAGCGAAAAGAGCGCATCCGTCCCGGGTTCGCCCCCGTTCTTGAGCAGGGTCCGCAGGAACACCCGGCCCCGCTCCACCTTCGGCCAGGGGGTATTCAGAAGATGGTTGCTGAGGCCGTACAAGCCCGGGGACAGTTCCATGGACCCGCCCCGATTGGAAAAATAGTACAGGGAGCGGAGATCGCCCACGAGGAGGTTGAATCCGTTATACGCGTCAGCCCCGGCGCGGATCGCGTCCAGATAGTCCGCCGGCGCCTGCGTCCCCCGGAGGAAGTCGCCGGTCAGCCGACCCCGGGAGGGCGCCCCCGTTTTCAGGGATGCCGGGTCGCGGTAATTCGTCAGGGCCGCGAATCGCCCCCGGCGGGTGATCCCCAGCCAGGTACCGCCATCCTGCAGGTCCCGCCCGGCCAAAAGATCCGGGGCGTCGTCCCAGAAGGCGGCCGCCGCGGAGGGCCTCGCATAGAATTCGTCGCGGTTGGCCGCCAGAATCAGCCGGTAGCGGGGATGCATCCCGTAGGCCAAGAGGATGAGGCACATGCGCCCTCCGGTCGCCCCCCGTTTCGCTACAGGCGGGCGCGAACGTCCCGCAGGATTCGTTCCATCACGTCCCCGGCGGTCTCGTTGATCAGGATATCCGCCTGGTCGTCGCACAGGGTGGCGCTCAGGTTCACGATCGCGAGCCTGGCCCCCGCCCCCTTGGCATAAACGGGCATGTAGGCCGCCGGATAAACGACGAGCGACGAACCGACGACGAGGAAGACGTCACAGTGGCGGGCGTGATACGAGGCCGCGCCCAGGGCGGCCTCCGGCAGGGCCTCTCCAAAGAAGACGGCGTCCGGCTTCAGGATGCCCCGGCAGCGTTCGCAGACGGGAACCTCCGGACGGGCACCACGGTAGCGGATCAGCATTTCGTCCAGCGGATACCGCGTATCGCAGCCCAGGCAGCGCAGCCATTGCATGTTGCCGTGGAGCTCGAACACCTTCTCCGGGCGGTTGCCCGCCTTCTGATGGAGCTGGTCGATGTTCTGGGTGATGACGCAGGTCAGTTTGCCGAGCGCCTCCAGCTCCGCGATGGCCAGATGGGCCTTGTTCGGCCGGGCGTCCATGAGCATTCCCCCGTCGAGCAGGATCTCCCATTGCTTGCGCCGGGTCTCCGCGCTCGCCAGAAAACGTTCGATCGTGAAGTCCTCCGGATCGAACCGGCTCCAGATCCCGCCCGGACTGCGGAAATCGGGGATCCCGGATTCCGTGCTGACGCCGGCGCCGGTGAAGACCACCACGCGTTCGGCCGCCACGATCATGTCGGCCACGGCCCGGATCTTTTCGTCCAGTTGGATGTCGGCCACGGACGCCTCCTTTACCGTATGCGGATGGCCTACAGATACACCATCCTCAGGGAAAAGACCAAGCGAAAACTGGCGTGGCCGACCCGTTCACGGACGGACGCGGTACCGGATCACCGTCAGGGTCTTTCGACCCGCCGCATCCGCACCGGCCACGCCCTCGATGTCCACCGTGTCCCCCTCGCGGCGGAACAGCTCCCTCCCCGCGTCATCGGGAAGGACGCGGTATTCCCGTCCCTCCTCGGTGACGACGGACACCGCCGTGACCCGATTCTCCTCGTCCCAGTCCAGAACGAAGACCATGCCGCTGAGAGAGATCGTCTCCCCGCCCCGGGCCGGGACGACCAGCGCCAGGAGGACGATCCCGAACAGCAGGGCGTACCCGGCGTATTTTTTCACCCGCCGCCACATATTGTTATTGACACCTCCCTGAAGAATTCCGTATGAGGAAGGAAAGCTTCGGACGTCCCCTTTGCGCCGGAATCCGGCGATGCCGCCCCTTCATGGAGACACCATGGGCGAACTGACAACCCTCTTCCAGAACTTCCGCCTCCAGGATGTGTTCGACATCGTCATCATCGCCGGGATGATCGCCATCCTGCTGATCTGGTTCAAGGACCGGGCCTCCCGCTTTGTCTTCTCCGGCGTGGTCCTGCTCGGTTTCCTCTACGGCGCGGCCCGGTTCTTCCATCTGTACCTGACGACGGTCATCCTCCAGGGGTTCTTCGGCATCCTGGCCTTCGCCCTCGTCGTGATCTTCCAGGAGGATCTGCGCCGCTTCCTGGAGCGCCTCGCCCTCTGGGGTCGCCTCCGGAAGCCGTGGCGCGAACCCGTCGCCCATGAAGAAACCGCGGAAATCCTCGCCCTGACGGCGGCGAGCCTGGCCCGAAACCATATCGGCGCCCTGATCGTCCTGACCGGAAGCGATCCGCTGGACCGACACTTAAGCGGCGGGACCCGGCTGAACGGCCTGCTTTCCCAGCCGCTGCTCGAGAGCCTTTTCGACCCCCACTCCGCGGGTCATGACGGGGCCGTGATCGTCGACGGCAGCCGGGTGGTCCGCTTCGGCTGTCATCTCCCCCTGTCGACCGGCCCGGGGAAAAATCAACCGATGGGATTGCGGCATACGGCGGCCCTCGGCCTGGCCGAGCGGTCCGACGCGGTCTGCATCGTCGTCTCCGAAGAGCGGGGCACGATCTCCCTCGCACGGGGGGAACAGCTTCAGGTCCTGCCCCATGCCGCGGCCCTGAAATCCGCCCTTTCCGCCTTCTACGCGGCCCGCATGCCCGTCCGGTCGGCCCACCCCTTCTGGCAGCGCCTGAAAACGAATCCCCGGGAGAAGGCCATCGCGATTCTTCTGGCCTGCGTCCTGTGGCTCGTGTTCGGCTACCAGCGCGACTCCGTCCGGAGGGATTTTCTGGTTCCCGTCGAGTACGTCAACGTTGCCGCCGACTGGATCGTTGAAAATCCGAAGATCCCGGAAGCCACGATCATGGTCATGGGGCCGTCGCAGGCCTTCCAGTTTCTGGACGTCGGCTCGCTCAAGATTTCCCTGGACCTGTCCCGGCTCCGGGAGGGCCGGCAGGAAATCCCGCTCACCCGGAACATGGTGCGCGTTCCCGCGAACCTCACCGTGCTCGACATCAAGCCGAACCGCCTCGCGCTTTCGGCCTCCCGGCTGGTGCCCGTCTCCGTCCCCGTGCGGGTCACGACCGAACACTTTCCGCCGCCGGGTTACGCCGTGGAGCGGATCACCGTGTCGCCGCAGGCCGTGACGATCCTCATCCCCTCGAAACGGCGGGCGGACCGGATCGCGATCCGGACGGCGCCGGTCAACCTGCAGCGCCTGCGCGAGACCCGGACCGTGGAGGTGAAACTGGCGCCGCCCCCCGACGTCCAGCTCGCCCCGGACACGGCCGCCACCGTCCGGGTGACCGTCAGAATCGCCGGGCAGGACGCTACTTGAAATCCTCCTTCCGGATCTCGTGACGCTGGAGAAGCTTGTGGATCTGCCGGCCCGTGACGCCCGCCGCCGCCGCCGTGCGGTCGATGCGGCCCCGGTGGACCGACAGCAGTTCTTTCAGGTACTGCCTCTCCACGGCCTCCACCGCCTGCCGTCGCACCTCGCCCAGGGTGAGCGCCATGTTCGGGGACAGGCGCGGGGGCGTCGGGGCCACCGTGAAAAGCTCCGCCGGGAAGCTCTCGGGCGTCAGCATCGACGAGGCCTCGAGAATATAGGCCCGCTCGACCAGATTCTCGAGCTCCCGGATGTTGCCCGGCCAGGGATACCGGCGGAAGGCGTCCATCACCTGGGGATGGGCGTAGTGGATGTCCTTCTGGTTGAACCGGTTCAGGTTCCGGAGGAAGACTTCCACGAGCTGGGGGATGTCCTCCGTCCGCTCCCGCAGAGGCGGGAGCTCGATGGGAAAGACGTTCAGGCGGTAGTACAGGTCGTGCCGGAACAGGCCCTCCTCCACGAGCCTTTTCAGATCCACATTGGAGGCGGCAATGATCCGGACATCCGCCTCCAGCGTTTCCTCGCCGCCGACGCGTTCGTAGGTCCTGTCCTGGAGGATCTGGAGCAGCCGGATCTGGGCGGCGGGAGACAGGGTGCCGATCTCGTCCAGAAAAATCGTCCCGCCGTGCGCCAGTTCGAATTTGCCCAATTTCCGCCGGACGGCGCCGGTGAACGCCCCCTTCTCGTGACCGAACAGCTCGCTTTCCAGGAGCGTATCGGGAATGGCGCCGCAGTGGACGCCGATGAACTGCACGTCCTTGCGGTTGCTGTGACAGTGGATCAGCTTGGCCAGAATGCCCTTGCCCGTCCCCGTTTCCCCGGTGAGCAGCACCGTGCTCTTGGTCGGCGCGACCAGACGGATCGCGTCGAAGACCGACCGCATGACCGCATTTTTCGTCTGGACGACCTCGAGGGCGTCGGCCTGCCAGAAGCGGCTGCGGAGGTAATCCAGTTCCGAGCGGGTTCGGTTGTCCTCGGCGATGAATTCGACGGCATAACGGACCTCGTCCCGGTTGAGCGGATAGGTCACGTAGTTGCTCGCGCCCGCCTTGACCGCCATCACCGCCTCCCGGACCGTGTCCTGTCCGGCCATGACGATAATCTCGAGGGCGGGCTGAATCTGCCAGAGCTGCTGGAGGGAGGATTTGTAGTCGTACTGGCCGTGGCGGGGTGACAGCGACTGCAGCAGGGCCAGATCGATCAGCGCCAGCTCGTAGCGCTTTTTCCGGCAAAGCCCGAGACAGGCATCCAGGCCGTCCGCGGCGTCCACCGTCCCCCGGGAACGGAAGATGCCGCGCACGGCCTGGACGACGTTGCGATCGGGTACAACGACCAGGATGTCTTTCATGCCCCTCCTCCCGCGTCCGGCGACCTCCGGCGGGGTCCCTGTTTGTCTCCAAAATTATCCCCGTCTTGTCAAGCAAAAACTCCGGCGCCGGCGCGATAAGGCATTCAAATTTCGATTGTATTTCTCGGAGCTTTGGGCTAAGACATCCCATCACCCCATGGGAGGCGCCCTGACGATGATGTCCCCCCGGCCCACGCGGGCGGGCAAGGTCGGCCTGCCGCCGGGATCCCTGGTCCACGTCGGCCGCCGGTTGACCGAAAAGACCCGCCTCACCCTGTTCACCTACGACGAGGAGCACCTCGAGGAGCGGACGATCGCCGCCGTCGGAGAGGCCGTGCCCCGCCGGGATTGGCCGGGCGTCACCTGGCTCAACATCGACGGCCTCCAGGACACGGGCGTTCTGGCGGCCCTGGGCGAGGCGTTTGGACTCCATCCCCTGATCCTGGAGGATATGCTGAACACGGACCAGCGCCCGAAGTTCGAGGATCTGGGGGATTACCTCTTCATCGTCATGCGCGTGTTCGCGCTCCCCGCGCATCCCAAGGGAGGCGTCCATTCGGAACAGATCAGTCTCGTCATCGGTCCGCACTCCCTGATCACGCTTCAGGAGAAGGCCGGACCGCTGCTGGATCCGATCCGCGAAGGGCTCCGCGCCGGCAAGGGTCGCATCCGGAAGACCGGGGCGGACTACCTGGCCCACGCCATCATGGACGCCGTCGTGGATCAGTATTTCGTCGTCCTGGAGGCCCTGGGCGAGCGGATCGAGGCCCTGGAGGACAGTCTCGTGACCCGTCCCACGCCGGACACCCTCCGCGCCATCCAGGGACTGAAACGGGAAATCACCTCCCTGCGCCGGTCGGTCTGGCCCCTCCGGGAGGCGATCAGCGCCGTCGACCGTTCGGACTCGACGCTCCTCCACGAGGGCACGGGGATCTATTTCAAGGATGTCTACGACCACACGATCCAGGTGATCGACACGATCGAGACCTTCCGCGACCAGCTCGCGGGCATGCTCGATATCTATCTGTCCAGCCTGAGCAACCGGATGAACGAGGTCATGAAGGTCCTGACCATCATCGCCACCCTCTTCATGCCGCTCACCTTCATCGCCGGCATCTACGGGATGAACTTCAAATACATGCCGGAACTGGAGTGGCGCTGGGGATACCTCGGGGTCTGGATCGTCATCCTCCTCACCGTCGCGGCCATGCTCGTGTATTTCAGGCGCAAGCGCTGGCTGCCGTAGATTTTTTTCTTTAATTCTGGGTCAAAGTCGGATAGGATTCCGCCTGCGTCGGCGTGACACGGAAGCGGCGTTTTTCAAGGGGCCCCCTGGAGGGCGGCCCGCAGAACATGGACGAGGGAAGGAGGCAGTACATGAGTTTTTCAGCATCGGACATTCTGGAATTCGCGATGAGGATCGAAGAAAACGGAGCCAATTTCTACCGGTACGCCGTTCAGATCACCAAGGACGACGAGGCGAAGGGGATCTTCGCGCGCCTCGCCGACGAGGAACTGGTCCACCAGAAGACCTTCGGCCGGATCTTCGCCGCCATGGAGAAGGCCGCTACGCCGGAGAGCTATGCGGGCGAGTACGCCGCCTATCTGCGCAACTACGTGGACAACACCGTGATCTTCACGAAGGAGGCCCTGGACCGCGAGCTGGCGGGGGTGAAGGACACCCTGTCGGCCCTGGATTTCGCCCTGCGCCGGGAACAGGACTCCATCCTCTATTACCACGAGATCAAGCAGGTGGTGCCGGCCGCCGAGCATGCCGCCGTGGACCGGGTGATCGAGGAGGAGCGCCGCCATTTCGGCATCCTTTCGGAAATCAAGAAGCGATTCCAGAAGTAGAGGAGGCGGCCCATGACCACGATGGAACTCACCCGCGACGGGGATGTGCACGTTCTGACCCTGACCAACGGCGCCGAGGAGAACCGCTTCACCGCCGACGTCGTCCACGAATACGAGGCGGTCCTCGACACCCTCGAGGCCTATGAAGGCAGCACCGCCCTCGTCGTCACGAGCAGCGACCCCAAGTTCTGGAGCAACGGGATCAACCTCCAGTGGATCACGACGCAGCCGCCCGACTATTTCCCCGGATTCGGACGGATGCTGGACCATCTGTTCCTGAGGTTCGCCCTGCTGAACATGCCCACGGTGGGCTGTCTCACCGGCCACACCTACGCGGGCGGGGCCCTGCTCGCCGCCACGCTCGATTTCCGTTTCATGCGTGCGGACCGGGGGTTCTTCTGCTACCCGGAGGTGGACATCCGCATCCCCTTCACGCCGATCATGCACCAGATCCTCGATCTCCTGCCCGACCGCCTCGCCGCGACGGAGCTGCTCCTCACCGGCAGACGGATCGGCGGCCTCGAGGCCCAGGCCAAACAGATCGTCACGGCCGCCTACCCGGCCGGGGAACTGTGGGACAAGACGATGGAGATGGCCCGGATGCTCGCGCTGAAGGACCGCCAGACCTACACGACCATCAAACACGGCCTGCGCCAGATCCTGGTGAATACCTGGAGCCGCTGGCAGGATTGACGGCGCCGGACCGCGGCGCGGGCGGAGGCTTTCGCGGAAGACCGGAACCGATGGCGCGCGGAACGCACAACCCGGATCATGTCTTCTACCGGAACCCGGCCCGCTTCTACCCGACGGTGGACCGGGGCCGGGGGGTCTACCTCTACGACACGGACGGGAAACGGTATCTCGACGGAGCGGGCGGCGCGGCCCTGGCCGCCATCGGTCACGGCGTCAAGGACATCGAGCGCGCCATCGTCCGGCAGTTGCGAAAAGTCGCCTTCACCCACGGCTCCCAGTTCACGAGTGAGGCGGCCGTCGCCCTCGCCGGGCGGCTGGTCGCCCTCGCCCCGGCCGGCCTGAACCGGGCCTACTTCGTTTCGGGAGGATCGGAGGCGGTCGAAACGGCGGTGAAGCTCGCGCGCCAGTACCAGGTGGATCGCGGCCAGCCCTCTCGATTCAAGGTCATCTCCCGCTGGACGAGCTACCACGGCAATACCCTGGGGGCGCTGGCCTTGAGCGGCCACACGGGCCGCCGGCAATACTACCTGCCCCTGATCGGGCACACCCCGCACATCGCCCCCGCCTACTGCTATCGCTGCCCCTTCGGTCTTGCGCCCGCGTCCTGCGCGCTCGAGTGCGCCGCGGACCTCGAGAAGACGATCCTCTACGAAGGCCCGGAGTCGGTATCCGCCTTCATCGCCGAGCCCGTCGTCGGCGCGACGGCCGGCGCGCTGGTTCCCCCCGGCGGCTACTTCAGGAAGATCCGGGAGATCTGCGACCGCTACGACGTCCTGTTCATCGCCGACGAGGTCATGACCGGCCTCGGCCGGACGGGGAAGGCCTTCGCCGTCGATCACTGGGACGTGAGGCCGGACCTGATCGCCTGCGCCAAGGGACTGGGCGCCGGCTACGCCCCCATCTTCGCGGTGCTCGCCACCGAGGCCATCCATGAAACGATCCGGAGCGGCCGGGGGGCGTTCGTCCACGGCCACACCTACGGACAGAATCCCTTGGCCTGCGCCGCCGCCCTCGCCGTGCTCGAATACATCGAGGCTCGCGACCTCATCGCCCGTTCCGCGGCGCTGGGGCTCGATCTTCTGGACGGCCTGGCGCGCCTGAACCGGCACGGGATCGTCGGGGACATCCGCGGGCTGGGACTCTTCGCCGGTATCGAGTTCGTCCGGGACCGGGCGTCCCGGGAACCGTTCCCCCCCGGGGCCCGGATCCATGCCCGCATCGCGGAACGGGCCTTCGCCCGGGGGCTGATCGTTTACCCCGGCGGGGGCGGGGCCGACGGGATCCGCGGGGACCACGTCCTCATTGCCCCGCCGTTCGTCATCACGAAACGCCAGATCGACGCCCTGGTCCGTCTCCTGGACGGGGCGGTCGCCGACATCGCCCGGGAAACGGGATGAGCCAGCCCGGATTCGGGTCGTGGGCGGCGCCCGGTCGACGCGCCCGCCAGGACCCGGGCCTGAGGCCGCGCCCTTTCCCGCGGAGAGGCCCCCCCCGCGGGGGATCCACCGCCCGGAGCGGTTACGATTTCAGGCCGTACTTCTTCAGCTTGTAACGCAGCATCCGCTCGCTGATGCCGAGGAGTTCGGCCGCCCGGGTCTGATGGTCCCCGGCCTTCTCCATCGCCTCCCGGATGAGGCGGCGCTCCAGATCCTCCACGGAATCGCGGAGGACGCCTCCGTCCCGATCCGACTCCTCCCTTGCCTCCGGCGCCCCGCCGCCAAAGGGAAGGTCCTCCACGGAGATCACGGATTCCCTGGAGATGACGACCGCCCGCTCGATGATGTTCTCCAGTTCCCGGACGTTCCCGGGATAGGCGTACTTGAGGAGCAGGTCCCGCGCCTCCCGGCTGATGCCGTCGATCCGCTTGCCGTTTTCCGTCGCGAAGCGCCGCAGGAAATGATCGATCAGGAGGGGAATGTCCTCCTTGCGCTCCCGCAGGGGCGGAATGGACAGGACGACGACGTTCAGGCGGTAGAACAGGTCCTCCCGGAACGCCCCCTCCCGGACGCGGGCCTCGAGGTCGCGGTTGGTCGCGGCGATGATCCGCACGTCGGCCCGGATCGTCTGATTCCCCCCCAGGCGCTGGAACTCCCGCTCCTGGAGGAAGCGCAGCAGTTTGACCTGAACCGACGGGTACAACTCGCCGATCTCGTCGATGAACAGGGTGCCGCCGTCCGCCTCCTCGAACCGGCCGATGCGCCGCGCGCCGGCGCCGGTGAAGGCGCCCTTTTCATGCCCGAACAGCTCGCTTTCGAGGAGCGTCTCGGGCAGGGCCCCGCAGTTCACGGCGATGATGGGGCGTCCGGAGCGGGGGCTCAAATGGTGCAGCAGACGGGCGAAGAGCTCCTTCCCCGTACCGCTTTCCCCCTGCAGAAGCACCGTGGCGCGGCTTCCGGCCACGCGCCCCGTCAGGTTGATCAGGGTCTTCATCTTCTCGCTGACGTAGACGATCTGCTCGGCGGTGACCCCCTTCTCCCGGAGGTTCTGCCGGAGGATCTCGTTTTCGCGGATCAGGATCCGCCGCTCGCAGACACGGTCGATCAGGAGGAGCAGTTCGTCGAACTCGACCGGTTTGGTGATGTAATCGATGGCGCCGGCCTTCATGGCGTCGACCGCCGTTTCGATCGTCCCGTAGGCGGTGATGATCACCACGTCGATCTCGGGATTCAGGCGCTTGACCTCCTTCAGCACCTCCATCCCGTCCATGCCCGGCATCTTGTAGTCCAGCAGGATGAGGTCCACCTGTCCCCGGCGGACGGCCTCGATGGCCCCCGGGCCGGTCTCGGCCTCGGCAACCCGGTGGCCCTCCCGCAGCAGAAAATCGCGGAGCATTTCGCGCTGGGACTGGCCGTCTTCGACGACGAGGATGTTCAGTGCCTTCATGCCTCAATTCCCCCTGATCGTTTGCCTTCAGCTTTTCCGGCTTTCCGTCGGCAGGATGACCTCCACCGTGGTCCCGGCCCCGGCCTCGCTTTTCACGCGGATTTCGCCGCCGTGCCCCCGGATGATCTCGTGCGCGAGCGTCATCCCCAGGCCCAGCCCCTTTTCCTTCGTCGTATATTCTGGATTGAAGATCCGCTCCACCTCCTCGGGGGTCATGCCGCACCCCGTATCGGACACGGTGATGACCAGGCGCTCCCTGCTCTGGAGCCCCGCGGAGACCAGGACCGTCCCCGCGCCGCTGATCGATTCCATGGCGTTCTTGATGAAATTGAGCATGGCCTGCTGAAGCTTGTCCACATCCATGGGAATGACCAGCGGATCCTCCCCCCAGCGGGTTTCCAGGGCAATGCCCTTCGTCACCGCCTCCTCCCGGACGAGATTGACGATCTTCTGGAGGACCTCGACGACGGAATACTCCCGCAGCTCCAGGCGCCGGCTCTTGGAGAAGGTCAGGAATTCCTCGATGATGCCGTTCAGGCGCCGGATCTCGTCCCGGATGACGCCGGTCAGGATGCCGAAATCCCGGACCTTGTCCGGGTCGTCGGGCAGGTACTCCCGCTTGAGCCTCTGACTCGCCATGCTGATCGCGTTGAGCGGATTGCGGATCTCGTGGGCCACGCCGGCGGCCAGCTGGCCCAGCGCGGAAAGGCGCTCGGCCTTCTCCAGCTGCCGGGTGATCTCCACGAGCCGTTCCATGTGCCGGTTCTGGTTGAAATAGAGGAGCCCCATGGCCAGCAGCGTAATCGCCACGATGAAGGCCATGAAGACCAGCATGTTCCGCTCGTTTTCCCGCAGGACACTGTCCGAGCGGGACCGGTCCAGACCGATCCGCGCCACGCCCTCGATCCGGTTGTTCAGGGTCACGGGGATCGCCATATCCAGGATGTTCTTGCCCTGCCAGGCGCCCTTGCGGCTCTCGATCCTGCGCCGGCCGTCCAGAAGCTCCGGCAGGTGGAATTCCCCGGGCCGCCAGGTCTGCGGCCCCTGGCCGGTGCTGCCCAGCACCTTGCCCTGCCGGTCCATGATGACCAGGTAAAGGAGGTTCTGGCGCTGACCCGCTCCGAGTTCCCCGATGGCCTTCTCGATGGCGACCTTGAGCCCCCAGTACCGGGCCCCCTTGGGATCCAGCGCAATGATGATCGTCCCGCTCCCGTCGCGTCGCCGCAGGGCGATGAAGCCGACCTTCCCGTCTCTCCCCAGGCGGGCGAAATCCTCAATGGCGACGCCTTCCGCCCCCTGGGACCCCGCGAGGGAGGACGGCAGGGAGCGGCTCTGGAAGACGGCGCGCCCCCCCTTGTCGAACACGGCGATCATCCACAGGTTCTTCTCGGCCACCATCTTGCGCAGGGTGTTTTCGCTCAGCCGATCGGCCTTCCAGTTCGTGTCCACCTCCCGGCCGATGTTGACCAGGGCCCGGATCAGCAGCCGCTGGGGGGAAAAGGCCTCTTCGGCGAGGGGCACAAAGGTGTCGTCATGCCGCTGCTGCTGCCCCTGGACCAGGGTGTTGATGTTCTCCTGCGCCAGCCGCTCGACCACATTGATGACGCCCTGACCCCGGTTCTCGAGAAAGCCCATCAGGGTCCGGTCGATGGTCCTCAGGTCCCTGATCCCCATGATCAGGATCAAACCGATAAAAATGACGGAGACCAGGGCCACCGCGATCGCCTGGATCAGCGGACGGCGGTAGCGGGCGGGCCGGTCCTCCCAGACCACCTTCTGCGCAGGTTTCATTCTTGGACCTCCCAGGCCAAGTCATTCTGAACACACGGGATTTTGCATACCGCAAAAAGTCGGGAATGGCCACGATTATTTTGGCCGTCCCGAAGGCCTCACGCGCCCGTTCGACAGAATTGTCGAAACGGTGCATCGCCGGTCGGATTGTTCAAGTCTTCGTTTTAAAAAAATAATCTTCTGAGGTGCGGCAGGCGGCGCGACATTTTCTGCCGCCGTTCCGGGCCGTCCGCCCCCGAAACGACCGGGCCTGAACTCGAAGGATGCATGCAAAATCCAAGGGTTGGAGCGCATCGGCTTTTACTGGCATGGGATATGCTTCGGAAGAAGACAAAAGCGTGATCGGTTAAAACAAAACGGGCATGGGTTAGCCGACGGTTAAACGCCAGAACTTGGGGGGTCATCCCCCGCTCCTCCTGAAAAAAGGAAGGTTTTTCAACCTTCCTTTTTTTTGTGCCGCTCCCGGAGGCCCCGCCAGTAGGCCATGCGCTCCCCGATGATCTTCTCGAACCCCCGGTCGGTCGGCCGGTAAAAGCGCTCGCCCGCGAGCGGATCGGGCAGATAGTCCTGGGGGATGTAGGCGTCCTCGTAGTCGTGGGCGTACTTGTAATCCCGGCCGTACCCCAGGTCCTTCATCAAGCGCGTCGGGGCGTTGCGGATGTGGAGGGGAACCGGCAGGGTTCCCGTGCGACCGATGGCCTGGCGGACCTGTCCGTATCCGACATACAGGGCGTTGCTCTTGGGCGCGGTGGCCAGATACACGGCCGCCTGGGCCAGCGCCAGTTCACCCTCGGGACGCCCGAGGAAATGAAAGGCCTGCATGGCGTCCATCGCCACCGCCAGGGCCCTCGGATCGGCGTTGCCGATGTCCTCGGAGGCAAAGCGGATCATGCGGCGGGCGATGTACAGGGGGTCCTCCCCAGCCTCCAGCATCCGGCCCAGCCAGTACAGGGCCGCGTCGGGGTCGCTGCCCCGCAGGCTCTTGTGGAGGGCGGAGATCAGGTTGTAGTGTTCCTCCCCCCCCTTGTCGTACTGGAGGAGCTTCTTCTGCAGGGCCTCCTCGACGTTCGCCCGCGTGATCCGCCGCGTGCCGTCGGGCCCCGTCTGCACGAGACTGACCGCGGCCTCCAGGCTGTTCAGGGCCGCGCGAGCATCCCCGTCGGCGGCCCAGGCGAGGTGGGCGAGCGCCTCCGGTTCGATGTCCAGCCCGAGCGTCCCCAGGCCCCGTTCCCGGTCCGTCAGCGCCCGTTCGAGGATCAGCGAGAGCTCCTCCTCGGCAAAGGGCTTCAGGACCAGGACCCGCGTCCGTGAGAGCAGCGGGGCGATCACCTCGAAGGACGGATTTTCCGTCGTCGCCCCGATCAGGGTGATGAGGCCGCTTTCCACGTGGGGGAGAAAGGCGTCCTGCTGGGCCTTGTTGAAGCGGTGGATCTCGTCGACGAAGAGCACGGTCTTCAGGTGCGCTTCCCGCTGCCGGCGGTCCGCCCCCTCGACCACGGCGCGGATCTCCTTGACGCCGGAGAGGACCGCGGAGAAGCTGACGAAATGGGACCGGGTTTCGCCGGCCAGGATCCTGGCCAGCGTGGTCTTCCCGCAGCCGGGACCGCCCCAGAAGATGACGGAGAAGAGGCGGTCCTCGGCGATGGCCCGCCTGAGGAGCGATCCCTCGCCCAGCAGGTGGGGCTGGCCCACGAATTCGTCGAGCGTGCGCGGCCGCATGCGCTCGGCGAGGGGGCGAGGATCGTTGCCGGGGGCTTGGATCGTCAACGGTTTTCCTTCCGGACCCGCTTCGCCCGCTCGATCATCTCGAGCAGGGACGTCACCTTGTCCCCGGGCGCCGGCGAGGAAAACCGTTCCCAGGCGTCCGGGGGCAGGGTCCGTTTCAGATAGGCCTCGACGGGCAGGAAGGGCTGCCAGCAGCGGAGGATCCGCGGACAGGGCAGGTCTCCGCCTTCCCGCTCGCAATAGGAAAACGCGATCTCGTGCCCGAGGCGCGGACAGCGGATCTGCCGCGCCTCGTGGGGTTCCGTCATGGGCTTTCCCTCTCCCGGATCTATTGAAAGCCGATCTCTCCTCCGCCGTCAAGCGATTTCTTCCCCGCGGCGGAAAAAAGAGCGGGGCGGCGATTTCGCCCCGGGCGCAACCGCCACCCCGCCCATGGATGCCGTCTTTGGACCTACGGCTTGGGGAAGGCCGACGTCGTCCGGACCGCCCGCTGGATCTCCTCTTCGGGGAGCTCGTATTGCGTGAGCTTTCCGGAAAGGTAGGCATCGTAAGCGGTCAGGTCGATCAGGCCGTGGCCGCTCCAGTTGAACAGGATCACCTTCTCCTTCCCCTCTTCCTTGGCCCGCCGGGCCTCGTCCACGACCGCGGCGATCACGTGGTTCGTCTCCGGCGCCGGGACATAGCCCTCCGACCGCGCCCATTTCACGCCGGCGTCGAAGGTCTCCAGCTGATTGTACGCCCGCGCCTCGACCAGGCCCCCGCGGACGACGTGGCTGACGAGCGGCGCCATGCCGTGATAGCGCAGCCCGCCCGCGTGGATGGGCGCAGGCACGAAATCGTGCCCCAGCGTGTGCATGGGAAGGAGCGGCGTCTTCTGCGCCAGGTCCCCGAAGTCATAGGCATAGGGGGCCCGGGTGATCGAGGGACAGGAGGTGGGCTCGGCCGCCACGACCCGGACGTTTTTCCCGTGGATCTTGTCCCGGACGAAGGGGAACGAGACGCCGGCAAAATTGCTGCCGCCGCCGGCGCAGCCCAGCACGACATCGGGATAGACGCCGATCTTCTCCATTTGTTTCTGGGCCTCGAGTCCGATGATCGACTGGTACATCAGGACGTGGTTGAGCACGCTGCCCAGGGAATACCGGGTGTTCTCGGAGGTCACCGCATCCTCGACGGCCTCGCTGATGGCGATTCCCAGGCTGCCCGGCGAATCCGGGTGCGCAGCCAGAACGTCGCGCCCCGACACGGTCAGGTTGCTCGGGCTCGGGATGCACTCGGCGCCCCACGTGTTCATCAGCATCCGCCGGTACGGCTTCTGCTCGAAGCTGACCCGCACCATGTACACCCGGCAGGCCAGACCGAACATCTGGCAGGCCATGGACAGGGCGCTCCCCCACTGCCCGCCGCCCGTTTCCGTCGTCAGGCGCTTGATCCCGAATTCGCGGTTGTAGTACGCCATGGGGACCGCGGCGTTCGGCTTGTGGGATCCGGCCGGGCTCACCCCCTCGTGCTTGAAGTAGATCTTCACCGGGCAGCCGAGGAGCTTTTCGAAGTTGCGGGCCCGGTAGAGGGGGGACGGCCGCCACAGAAGGTATTTCCCCAGCACCTCGTCTGGAATGTCGATCCAGCGCTCCTGACTCACTTCCTGCGCGATGATGTTCATCGGGAAGATCGGGGCCAGGTCCTCCGGCCCGACCGGCTGCCCCGTCCCCGGATGGAGGGGCGGCGGCAACGGGGTCGGAAGATCCGCCTGGATGTTGTACCATTGCCGGGGAATTTCGTGATCGCTCAGCACCACCTTCGTCTCGTCCATGATCTGCTCTCCTTTTTTCCGAAATAGGCGCGTTCCCGAAGAACGCACCGCATAAAAAAAGCCACGGGGCACGCCCCGTGGCTTTTGATTCTTTCTCTCCGTACTCGGCCATGGGGGGTCCTCTCCCGCCCACGGCCCACTCGATATCGGCGAGCGCTCGCGGGCAGACGTTACGTCTGCCACCACCAGAACAACCTGTTTGGAGACCGCCGATCCATCAACCGAACCTCTTTCCTCTCAGTCCTGGGACCGTTCCCTATCAGAAAAAAAAACCGGGGGCAAGCATTTTTTTGCCGCTTTTTTTGCGACCGGACGTTCGACGCCGGCGCCTCGCCCCGCCTCAGGGCTCGAAACGGGACATCAGCCCCTTGTGCCGCCGGTACCAGAGGTGGGGGAAGAGGTTGTACAGGACCCGGGAGACCGGGCCGATGAACTCCTTCGTCCGCTTGTCGAACTGGCAGGCCTGGATGACGAGCTCCCGAATGTCCTTCTTGTTGTTCCCCTCGTTGAAGATCTTGTAGGCGCAGTTGAACAGGGGGCTGTACATGTTCTTCTTCTCCAGATACTTGTGGACGTTCCGGATCGTGTTCGGCCCCTCGGGCGTCCCGTCGATCCGGGCGAGGACCTTCATGTTGGTCTCGATGGGGTTGCCCGTGTACTGCTCGTAGAAATACCGGCCGTACCGGAAGTTCTTGCTGGCGGGAGAGGACACGGTCACGTACATGTCTCCGACGCCCGCCTGGCTGTGGAAGGCCTGGAAGCTCCCGCCCAGGAGCTTCGACAGCGAGCGGATCTCCACGCCGGAGCGGGCGAAGATCGTGCCGGGCGTGGAATCGCCCAGGGACAGCGACTGCGCCAGCCCCATGAGGTTGGCCACGATGTTCTTGAGCGATCCGCAGGCCTCGACGCCCACGATATCGAAATTATAGTAGGAGTTGAGCTCCCGCCGGTTGAAGCGGATCAGTTCGTCGCGGATGAGACGGGAGATGCGCCGCGGTCCGGCCACCGTGACGCAGACCGGATTTCCCAGGGCGACGTCGATGTCAAAGAACGGACCGCCGATGCACACCACCTGATACTTGTACTTAAGGTTGTAGAGGTTGTTGTTGATGAGCTGAGACGGGGTGATGAGCTCCTTGGTCAGCTCGTCGGCGGTGAGGCCCTTGATGGGCGAGATCAGGCAGGTGTCGCCCGCCTTGCGCTCGATCAGGGGGGTCAGGTAGTTGAGGAGCTCCGGGAGGCGGTTCATCGTCACGGACAGAAAAATGAAGTCATTGCCCTCGACGATCCGCTCCAGGTCCTGGGTCGCGTAGACCCGGGAGGAGAAGCGCGGGACCCGGTCCATCCCGCCCAGGCGGTCGGCGAGGTCCTGCGTCAGGTGTTTCGGATTGACGCGCTCCCGGTTGATGGTGCGGCAGACGTCGCCGTCATGGTAATAGATCGCGACCTTCTTGTTGTCGCGGTCGAACTTGTACGCGAAGGCCGTCCCGAGACGCCCGGGGCCGATGATGGCGATTCTGTCCGTGTCCAGATTGCTGAAAATCATGATCCCCTGCCGCTGGCGCCGATGTGCCGGAGCGGGACGGCGCCGCTCAGGCCCCCATGGACTCCCGCGCGACGACGATGCGCTGGATCTCCGAGGTCC
Organism: Syntrophales bacterium; assembly: GCA_035358035.1. Classification (GTDB taxonomy): domain Bacteria; phylum Desulfobacterota; class Syntrophia; order Syntrophales; family UBA2251; genus UBA2251. The sequence goes on from DAOPOS010000007.1 coordinate 75,942, forward strand.
CCTCGTAGATCGCGGTGACGCGCACGTCCCGGTACAGCCGCTCGATCTTGTATTCCTTCATGTAGCCGTACCCGCCGTGGATCTGCAGGGCGCGGTAGGCCGCCCGGTTGGCCATCTCCGAGGCAAACAGCTTCGCCATCGACGCCTCCCGGGTAAACGAAAGCCCCTGGTCCTTGCGGTCCGCCGCGTTCAGGGTCAGCCAGTGGGCGGCCTCGATCTCCGTCGCCGTGTCCGCGATCATCCACTGGAGGGCCTGAAACGACCCGATCGCCCGGCCGAACTGGCGGCGCGATTTGGCGTACTGGATCGCCTCGTCCAGGCAGGCCCGCGCGATGCCGAGGGACTGGGACGCGATGCCGATGCGCCCGCTGTCCAGGGCCACCATCGCAATCCGGAAGCCGTGGCCCTCCTTCGCCAGGAGGTTTTCCTTCGGAATGAGACAGTCTTCGAAGATCAGCTCCACCGTGTTGGAGGCGCGGAGCCCCATCTTGTCTTCCTTCCGGCCCACCGAAAACCCCGGCAGACCGGGTTCGACGATGAAGGCCGTCAGCCCCCGGCCCGACTTCTCCGCGCCCGTCCGGGCCACCAGGATGATCGCCCCGGCGTAGCCGCCGTTCGTGATGAAGACCTTCGTGCCGTTGACCCGGTAATGATCGCCCCGGTCCTCCGCGCGCATGACCATGCCGCCCGGATCGGAGCCGGCGCCGGGCTCCGTGATGGCAAAGGCGCCGATGAGCTCCCCGCGGGCGAGCGGGGCGAGGTACCGTTCCTTCTGCACGTCCGTCCCGAACTTGGACAGGGGATCCTGGGACAGGTTCGTGACCGACATGGTCACCGCCGTGGAGGCGCAGGCATAGGCGATCTCCTGCAGGGCCAGGGAATAGCTGACCGCCCCGACGCCGGCCCCGCCGTACTCCGCCGGTACCATCATCCCCAGCAACCCCAGCCCCCCCATCTTGCGGAGCGCCTCCACGGGAAACGTTTCCTGCTCGTCCCACGCATGGGCAAAAGGCTCCAGCTCCTTGCGGGCAAACTCCCGGGCCATCAGACGGATCATCTCCTGTTCGCTGGTGAGCTGAAAAGACATTCCCGTCCCCCCTTACGGCACGTAGATGACGACGAGCAGCTTGGCCGTCTCCGCGGTTGGATTGCTCAGCTTGTGATGGAGGGAGGAATTGAAGTGGATGCTCTCCCCCTTCGCCAGCGTCGAAACGTTGTCCCCCACCTGGATGACGAGCCCGCCCTTGATGACATACACGAACTCCTCCCCCTCGTGGTGGTACTCGACCCCCTTGTGTTCCGTGTTGGCCTCGATCGTGACGTGGTAGGCCCGCAGGTGCTTGTCCGTGGCCGACTTGGTCAGGGGGTTGTAGGCGTAGGAATCCACCCGCTTCTTGTGACTCTTGGTTCTTTTCCGGGTGGTCTTGAGATCCTCCTCCGCCTCCCCGTCCTCCATGTCGAGTTTCAGCACCCGGCTCAACTGAAGCAGCAGGGAGACGGGAGGGACGATTCTTTCCTCCTCGAGATCCCGCAGGACTTCGACCGTGTAACCGCTCTCATGGGCCAGGTCTGCGATGCTCAGGCCCAACTTCTCCCGGCCGGCCCGGACGCGCCGCCCCAGGGACAGTCCCTGCGCCATTTTCTTCACCACGGGCACCTCCCTCAACGTTCCCCGGACAAGCCGGGTTCTGGTCCGACCCCGCGACGCCTCCGGAAACAGCCCGCGGGCAACGGGCGGGGACGGAAAAAACGGGTGGAGTATAGGGAAGCCCCGGCAGCGTGTCAAGGACAAACCGCCCCGGCGTGACGGGCCTTCACTCCGGATCGTCCGGATAACGAAGGCATTCCTCCGACGGCCGGCGGTGAAGCGGAGGCGTCTTTACATGACGATCCGGACGGCCGGCTGACGCCGGAGGCCGTCGTAGAGGGCCAGGCGTTCCGCCTCGTCCCTCACCTCCAGGGCCAGGTTCAGACTGTGATATTTTCCGCCGGCGCTCGTGCGGGAAGGCGTCACCGTGTGCGGGCGCGGGCCGACGACGGCGGCGATGGCCTGGCGGAGCGCGTCCGGGTCCGCGCCGACGACCTTGTACACCCAGGGACAGGGATAGGTCAGGTCGGGTTTCCGTTTGCAGGCCGGGGGCGTGGGGACGTTTGGCAGTCCGCTTCCCCCGGGCTCAGGGTGCTCCGTCTGTCGGGCCGACGGCGGGGGTTCGCCGCCCGCCGCGCCGGACAGGAGGGCCCGGATCTGTCCGTCCGTTTCGCGGATCGCGGCGCCCGCCGCGCCGGCCGGCGCGCCCGGATCGATCAGGAAGGGCAGGACCTCCACCGCCACGCCGAAGACCTCCTCCAGGAGGAAGGCGGTCTTCGCCATCCGCTCCGCCACGTTTTGCCGGGCGCCGTAGCTGTCTCCCGGCTGTTCGTTAAAGCCGAAATCGTCGATGAGGATGACCCGACCCATCCGTGCGGGAAGGAGGGACCGGGACTGCTCCCAGAAAGCGCGCGCCGCCTTCGGGGCGCCGAGATCGGCGGAATTGGCGACCAGGATCCGGGCAGGCGCCGCCGGCGGTTCCGGCACGTCCCGGATCGCCCCGGCGGTGAGGCCCCCGTCGCGGAGATAGTCCACGATATAATCCGTCGCCTCGGCGTAATGGTCGGTGGCGACGAGGACCTGCACGTCCGGATTCGAGGCGAGGGCGTTCAGGAGCGGCTGCCAGCGAAGATCGATCCGGGACTGCCCCAGATAGGCGTCGACGAACCGGGAAACGGCGGCACGGATCCGGTCGTCGGCCGGGTCGCCGGCGCCGACGCCGCAGCGTTCGCGGATCCGCCGCGCCATGACGCCCCGGTAGCCGACCGGCGTCGTGCTCCCCTCCGTCCAGGTCGGTCCGACGACCTCATCCCAGAAGACCCCGGGGCTCGCAATCCCGAATGCCGCCAGCCCGGACGCGTCGAGCTGCTCCCGCAGACGGTCCGGCCGGCCGAAGGCCACCGCCTCCAGGCTCAGGGTGCCGGAATAATCGAAAACGACGAGCGTCTTCATCGCGCGCCCCGTTCCTCCCGGACCCGGCGGACAATCTCCGCCAGCGCCCGCGAAGCCTGGAACGGATCGTCCGCCGCGCAGATCGCCGAGACGACGGCCAGGCTGTCCGCCCCGGCCCGGCAGACCGCTTCCGCATTGGCGGCGCTGATGCCGCCGATCGCCACGAGGGGATGCCGCGAGAAGGCCCGGATCTTCGCCAGCCCCTCGAGCCCCCACGCCCCCCGGGTATCCGTTTTCGTCGGCGTCGCAAAAACGGGGCTGACGCCCAGGTAGTCGCAGTCCAGCGCCTGGGCCTGTTCCACGTCCTCCCAGGTTTCGACGGACACGCCGATGATCGCCCGGGGCCCCAGCAGCCTCCGGGCCAGGGCATAGGGCATGTCGTTCTGGCCGATATGCACGCCGTCGGCCCCCGCCGCCAGGGCCACGTCCAGGCGGTCGTTGATGATCAGCGGGACGCGGCAGGGGGCCAGCAGGTCCCGGACGGCCAGCGCCTCCTCCACGAACTCCCGGGTCGAAAGCGCCTTCTCCCGAAGCTGGACGCACCGCGCCCCGCCGCGGACGGAGGCCAGGACCACGTCCGTCAGGGACCGCCGGCCGCACAGGTCGCGGTCCGTCACCAGGTACAATCCTTCCACGGTTCCTCCCCTCCGCCGGCGCCTACCCGTTTTCCGGGGCGATTCTCAACCGCCGCCGGAGGTCCCCTTCCGTCAGGGCGTACAGGGCGTCGATAAAGCGCACCTGGAACGAACCCGGTCCCGGGCAGCCCTCCGCCGCCATTTCTCCCGCCACGCCCATCACGGCCATCGCGGCCGCCGTCGCCAGGGCGGCGTTCTTCTCCACGGCGGCAAAGGCGCCGCACAGGGCCGACGCCGTGCAGCCCAGGCCCGTCACCCGGGGCATCATCGGGTGACCGTTCCGGAGGGCCAGGGTTCCCCCTTCGTGAATCACATAGTCCGTTTCGCCGCTGATGGACACGACGCAGCCGTGACGCCGATGAATCGCCCGGGCCGCGCCCAGGGCCGTGGAGGAGGCCGCGGCGCTGTCCACGCCCTTCGTCCGGGCCTCGTCCTGATGAACCGCCATGATCTCCGAGGCGTTCCCCCGGAGAATCGTCGGCGGCCCCAACGAGATGAGCTCCCGGACCGTCTGCGTCCGGTAGGCCGTGGCGCCCGCGCCGACGGGGTCCAGGACGACGGGAATGTGCCGGGCGCGGGCCGCCGGGAGGGCGAGATGCATGGCCCGGATCCAGGGGTCGCTCAGGGTCCCGATGTTGACGACGAGGGCGCCGGCGAGCACCGCCATCTCGGACGCTTCATTCTCCGCATGGGCCATGACCGGAGAGGCCCCGAGGGCCAGCAGGGCGTTGGCGGTGTTGTTCATGACCACGTAATTGGTGATGTTGTGGACCAGGGGGACCTGCCGGCGAACGGCCGTCACGGCCTCCCAGATCGAGGTTGCCGTCAGTTCCATGGATGCACTCCGCTCCTTTCAATAGGGAAAATTCACGCACCGAAGACCGGGTGTCGGCGGGCGGCGAAATTCACGATCCGGCTGAGCATCGCCCCGTAGGAGAGGCCGGCGGCCTCGGCGGCGCAGGCCATGCTGGTCTCCGAGCTGATGTCGGGGTTGGGGTTGATGTCCAGGATATAAAAGACGCCGTCCCGGAGCCGGAGGTCCAGACGGGCGTAATCGCGGCAGCCGGTCACCCGGTAGCCTTCAACGACGGTCCGCCGCAGGGCCTTGTATTCCGCGGGCGACAGGTCCGCCGGCAGCTTGAGCCCGATCCCGTCGTAATGCCGCGAGCCGGGCTGAAACTTCGACTCGTAGGTGCACAGACGGTCCTTCACCTCCGCGAAGGCCGCAAAATCCATCTCCGCCGGCGGCAGCATCTCACCGTCGCCCCACACGGAGACGTGAAATTCCCGCCCGTCGATGAAGTCCTCCACCAGGGCCGGCTGGCGGTATGAATCCAGAATGAAGGCGATCCGGGCCGCCAGTTCCCCCGGCTCCGTCGCCACGGCGTCGGTCGTCACCCCCAGGCTGCAATGCTCCCGGGCCGGCTTGACGATTGCCGGGAAGATCCGCCAGCCGGCCGGATCGGGGGCACCGCAGAGCCGCCAGCGGGGCGTCGGCAGACCGTGTTCTTCGAGCAAACGCTTCACCCGCGGCTTGTCCCAGGCCAGGTCCATCGCGGCCGCCGTCGCGCCCGTGAAGGCAAAGCCCATCTCGTCCAGGAGGCCGATCACCCGGGCCTCGCTGCCGGGGATGCCCGGAAGACCTTCGCAGTTGTTGAAAACGACCCACGCCCGGGGATCGAACGGCTCAAGCAGCCGCTTCAGATCGCCATCACGGACGGCCAGATTGGCGACGGGGTGCCCCTGTGCCTTCAGGGCGGCCTCCAGCGTCCGCACTTCGTCAAGGGCGACGGCGATCTCCGCTTCGGTCCAGGCGTCGTCCAGATTGTGGATCAGAAGGACCGGCCAGGCCGAGTGCCGCCCCTCCCGGTGCCGGTCCGGAGAAACCGCGCTCATGGCGTCCGACATCGCTTCCCGGTCATGTTCGAACGCCCCGTTGTCCGTCGTTTGTCCTGTCCTCCCCGTCGTCGGAGGGGATCCGGAAAGCGGCAAGGGATTCCTCCATGTCCACGGCCTCCCGCTTCAGGATATCCAGGGCCGACCGCACCTTCTCCTGCGTATCGAGGTCCCGGGCCTTGGTGATGAGGTCCTCGAGGACGGCGACGAGTTGCCGATGGTCGGTCCGCAACCGGGACAGGAAGTCGGTGAGCCGATCGATCATGGTGTTGATCTGTTCGGATTCCTTCTGCAGATAGTCATGCCGGCGCAGACGCACCTTTCGGGTAAAATCCCCCGCGCCCAGTTTGAGAAAGGTCTGCGTGAAATTCATGAGCGGACCGACGATGCGGTGGGTGACGAACAGCAGGTGCACGGTATAGAGGATCAGCAGGCACAGCAGGGCCGGCATGAGCCCCTTCGTGACGGCCAGGAAGGCCTGCGCCGCCTCGTACTGGACCTTCAGCCCGATGCCGAAGAACATGTTGTAGATCAGCGGCGCCAGGGTCCCCACGGCCGTCAGCAGAATGGCCACCATCATGTAGATCAATCCGTAGGCCACCATCCGGAACTGGAGATCCGCATTCAAGGTCAGGTTCACGTAGCTTCTGCGTTTGCGAGTCGTCATGGTCAAATGCCCTCTTCCGTCGTCCGTTGGGTGAAAAAATTGTAGACGAATCGTTTCTTGACCTGCGGGTGGCTGAAGCGGACCTTGAAGGGATCGCCGTCATCGGGATGCTGGCCGTCTCCGGAGACGATCTCGATCCGCACGCCGGCGGAGGGGGAAAAGGCGAGGCCTGCCGCGTCGAGGGATCCCGACCGGGGGGGGCCGCCTTCGAGGAAATCTCCCACGGCCCCCAGATAGGCGTTGTTCTCGGCCCGGTAGACCTCCTGCGCCTTGGCAAAGCTCTCGATGTCGTGTCTGAGTGTGATTTCGTAGGCCTTCGATCTGTAGAACTGAATTCCGGTCAGGCCGACGGCCATCAGGATGCCGAGAATGGCGATGACGATGAGCAGTTCGATCAGCGTGAAGGCGCGGGAGTCGCCCCGCCGGATCGGAAACACGGCCCTAAGTCCCACTTGCATACGCGATCCCTCGCACCGGTCCGGGTTCGGCGACGATCATCGCCCGGAAATGGAAGCTTTCGGGCACGATCATCTTTTAAAACCCCGGTTTTGTCAAGCGCGGAGATGGCCAGATTTCTGTTGACAAGGGCCGTCAAACCCGGTATGGGATGGGCCATGACAGACACGGTGCGGCAGAAATGATGAACCCCCTTACCATCGCCATTCGGATTGAAGGCATAATTAGGCCCCCCGCCATAGGAGACCTGATAATGGTATAGCCCCTTCCGCAAGCCCCATCGAACCCAAGCCGTTATCAGGTCACTGATAGCGGCTTTTTTATTTTCGCGCGAGGAAATCATGAGCAACACATCGGATATCCTGCTTTACGACACCACCCTGAGAGACGGAACCCAGGGGGAACAGATCAACTTCTCCGCGGAGGAAAAACTCCGGATCGCCCGGCGACTCGACGATCTGGGGTTTCACTATCTCGAAGGCGGCTGGCCCGGTTCCAACCCCAAGGACATGCGTTTCTTCGAACTGGCGAAAGGCGCCGCCTTCCGGAATGCCCGTCTGACGGCCTTCGGCAGCACCAAGAAGGCCTCCGGCCGGCCGGAAGACTGCCCCCAGCTGCAGGCCCTGCTCAAGGCCGAAACCCCGGCCGTCACGATCTTCGGCAAATCCTGGGACCTGCAGGTCACGGAGATTCTCGGGATCCCGCGCGACGAGAATCTGGAGATGATCACGGAGACCCTCTCCTTTCTCAGGACCCACGGCAAGGAGGTCCTCTTCGACGCGGAGCACTTCTTCGACGGATTCAAGGCGGATCCCGCCTATGCCTGCCAAACCCTCCGGTGCGCCGCTGAAGCGGGCGCGGACGTCCTCGTTCTGTGCGACACCAACGGGGGGACCCTGCCGCACGAGGTCAGCGACATCGTCGCGGAGGTCCGGCGCCGCTTCCGGGAAACGCCCCTGGGGATTCATGCCCACAACGACGGCGGCCTGGCCGTCGCCAACACCCTGGCGGCGGTGCGGCAGGGGGCCCGGATGGTCCAGGGAACCGTCAACGGATTCGGCGAGCGGTGCGGGAACGCCGATCTCGTCACGGTCATCGGCAACCTGCAACTGAAGATGGGCCGGTTCTGTCTGAACGACGACGCCCTCGCCCAGCTGACGAACCTCTCGCACTATGTTACCGACATCGCGAACGTTCCCTCGCTGAGTTCCCGCCCCTTCGTCGGCCGCAGCGCCTTCGCCCACAAGGGCGGCGTCCACGTCAATGCCGTCGCCAAGAATCCGGCGGCCTATGAACACATCGATCCGGCGAGGGTGGGCAACCGGCGGCGGGTCCTCGTCTCCGACATGTCCGGGAAAACGAACATCGCCTACAAGGCGCGGGAACTGGGCCTCGACCTCGGCGAGGATGCCGGGCTCAACCGGTGCATTCTGGAGACGATCAAGCGCATGGAGGACGAGGGATACCAGTTCGACGCCGCCGACGGCTCCTTTTCCCTCCTGATCCGCAAGCTCAAGGGCGAATTCCAGGATCCCTTCACCCTCGAGTGCTTTCACGTCATCAACGGCCGCACCGGAGACCGGCCCTCCCATTCCCAGGCCACGATCAAGATCTCCGTGGGCGGGGTGGAGGAGCTCACCGCGGCGGAGGGCAACGGCCCCGTGAACGCTCTGGACAACGCCCTGCGCAAGGCCCTCAAGACCTTCTACCCCCAGGTCGGCGAGATGCACCTGGTCGATTTCAAGGTCCGCATCGTCGAGGGCAGCGAGGGCACCGCCGCAAAGGTCAAGGTCCTCATCGAATCCCGGGACGACACCGACGTCTGGAGCACCATCGGCGTATCCGAAAACATCATCGAGGCGAGCTGGCAGGCCCTCGTGGACAGCATCCAGTACAAGCTGGCCAAGGACTGTCTCAACAAGAACGCCTGAAAGGGCCTGTCCCCCGATCGGAAGGGAGGGATCCCCACCGGTGCGCCCTCCCCCGGAGACGCACGCGTTCGCCCCGCTCCCGCCCCCGCAAGATGGAGGTTGATTATCCCCCACATTTCTGATACATAGGTCGCGAAAAGGAATGGGGAAGTCCGCGATGATCCCTCTCCGTACGGCTGGGATGTTCCATGATTGTCTCGATCAACAGGCAAAACCCACAGATGCGCTTGATCCGCAAGGCCGTCGATATCCTGCGGCAGGGGGGAATCATCGTCTATCCCACGGACACCTTCTACGGCCTCGGTTGCGACCTCTTCAACAAACGGGGGATCGAGAGAATCTACGACATCAAGCGGCGCAGCCGCAAGCAGCCCTTCAGTTTCATCTGCGCCGACCTCAAGGAGATCAGCCGCTACGCCCGCGTTTCGGACTATGCCTACAAGACGATGCGGCGCCTGCTGCCCGGCCCCTACACCTTCATTCTCGAGGCCTCCCGGCTCGTCCCCAAAATCATTCTTCCCAAGCGACTGACGACCGGGATCCGCGTCCCCGACGACGCGATCTGTCTGGCCCTGGTCCGGGAACTGGGACAGCCGATCATCAGCACGAGCGTTTCGGACGAACAGGGGGAGATTCTCAACAGCCCCCAGGAGATCGATAAGAAATTCAGACATTGTGTCGACCTGGTCATCGACGGCGGGATGCTGGTTGCCGAGCCGTCCAGCGTCATCAGCCTCGTGGACGACCGGGTCGAGGTCATCAGAACGGGAAAAGGCGACGTCTCCGCCTTTTTACAGTAAACAGGCAAGGGTCATGCGCCCCGGATCTCGAGGGGCCGCGGGCGGGCGATCCACCGGGCGAGGGCAGCGGTCGCCCCTCCACTCCCGCGGACACGGTCAGGGCGCGCAGGCCGAATTGCCGGAAGGATCTCTATGAAAAAGGAAATGCTGATCAATGCCGTTCATCCGGAACAGAAACGGATGGCCATCCTGGATGACGGCAAACTGGTGGAGTTCAACATCCAGATGGCCGTCCGCGACCCCATCAACGGCAATATCTACAAGGGGATCGTGCAGAAGGTGGAACGGGGACTCCAGGCCGCCTTCGTGAATTACGGCGGCAAGAAGGACGGGTTCCTTCCCCTGCGCGACGTGAACCCGGAGTATTTTCACGACGGCAAGGACAACGGCCGCGCCTCCCTGAAGGTCGGCCAGGAGGTGATCGTCCAGGTGCTCCGGGAGGTGGGGGAGCGCAAGGGGGCGCTTCTCACCACCTACATCTCCCTGCCGGGACGGTATCTCGTCCTGCTGCCCAACAAGCCCGGCGGGGGCATTTCGCGCAAGATCGAAGACGAGGAAGACCGCCGGCAGCTCAAGGAACTCATCGGCCAGATCAAGATCGACGAAGGCTTCGGCTACATCATCCGCACCGCGGGCATGAGCCGGACCAAGCAGGAACTGGCCCGCGACTACCAGCACCTCTCCCGCCTGTGGAAAGAGATCCTGAAGGCCGCCGCCACCTTGCCCGCCCCTTCGCTGATCTACCAGGAAACCGATTTCGGCGTCCGCTCGCTGAGGGATTACTTCACCTCGGACATGGAGGAAATCCTGGTGGACGACCTCGAGACCTTCCGGAAGATGCGGGCCTACTGCCGGGCCGTGGCGCCCCGCAACCTGAAGATCATCAAGCACTACAAGGACAAGACACCGCTGTTCAACCGCTTCCGCCTGGAAGAGCAGATCGGCGTCATCTACCAGGAGCAGGCCAACCTCAAGAGCGGCGGCTACATCGTGATCAACCCCACCGAGGCCATGATCACGATCGACGTCAATTCCGGCCGCGGCTCGAACAAGCGCAATGTCGAGGAAACGGCCTTCAAGACGAACATGGAGGCCGCCGAGGAAATCGCCCGCCAGCTCCGCCTGCGAGACCTGGGGGGGCTCATCGCCATCGACTTCATCGACATGCGGGACCGCAAGCACGAGGCAGAGGTGGAAAAGGCGTTCAAGAAGGCCCTGAGCCTCGACCGGTCGCGCATCCAGCTGTCCCGAATTTCCAAATTCGGCATCCTGGAGCTGTCCCGGCAGAAAAAGCAGTCCACCATCCAGGAAATCAGTTATACGAGCTGCCCCTACTGTAAAGGCCGGGGATCGCGGCCCTCCCTCGAGTACACGGCCCTGAGCGCCTTCCGGAAGATCGAGTCCCACGCCGTTCAGGGGCAGTACGCGGTGATCCGCGTCACGCTGCCCCACGAGATTTCCGATTATCTCCTCAACCAGAAGCGCCAGGAAATCGGCAAGCTCGAAGCCGCATACGACCTCGGCATCGTGATTTCCGGCCGGGCGGATCTCGCCTGGGACGAGATCCGGATCGACACCACGCGGAAGGAAGCGCCGTCAGAGACCGTTCCCGAAGCGGCGGAGGGCGGGATCATCAGCGACGAGGAGCTGTGGGAGGAAGAAGGGGACGACCGGGAGATCGCCGCCGCCCCGGCCCCGCGGGAGCCGGAAGCGACGCCAGGAACACCGGTCGCGGATGCCGCGCCGCCGCCCGCCAAGAAAAAGTCGCGGCGGCGTTCCCGTCACCGGAGGAAGAAACCGGCCGACAAGGCCGTGGAGGCCGCAGCGCCGGCAGAGACGACAGAGGCGGCAGAGGCGGCAGCGCCCGTGAACGGGGAAATCCGCCTGATTCAGTTGCGGGAAACGACGATGGTGGAAGGGGAGCCGGGCCGGGAGCCGGAAGCGACGCCGGAAACGCCGGTCGCGGATGCCGCGCCGCCGCCCGACCCGAAGCCGGTACCGGAGGGGGTGGAGATGTCCGCGCCCGTCACCGGATATCCGTTGAAGTCCTTCGCCGACGACGACGCGGACGACGAGCTGCCGTTTTAGGGCCTCTCAGCGCCGGGCCTTGCCCAGTTCGCGCGAACGTTCCGTCGCCGCCGCGACGGCGGCCACGACGGTTTCCCGGAAGCCCCCGGCATTCAGGGCCTTCAGGCCTTCGAGGGTGGTCCCGCCCGGAGAGGTCACCATGGCCCTCAGCTCCGCCGGCGACTTTTCGCCCTGAAGGCAGAGCTTCGCCGCCCCCAGCAGGGTCTGGGAGGCGAGCCCCAGGGCCGTCTCCGGGGCCAGTCCCAGACCGACACCGGCCTCCGTCAGGGCCTCGATGAACAGAAAGGCGTAGGCCGGACCGCTCCCGCTCAATCCCGTCACAACGTCCATCAGGTCCTCCTCCACCTCGACCGTCATCCCCACGGCCGTGAATATTTCCCGGCTCAGGGCGAGATCTTCCGCGGTGGCGTTCCTCCCCAGCGTCAGGGCAGTCGCCCCGGCGCCGACCATGGCCGGGGTGTTGGGCATCACCCGGATGACGCGGAGCGGCGCCGGGCAGGATCCCTCGATGAAGGCCGTTGAAATTCCAGCGGCAATCGACACGATCACCGGCCGCTCGGTGAGGTCGTGGGCCAGGCCGGCCAGCACCTCGGCCATGTTCTGCGGCTTCACCGCCAGGATCACCAGATCGGCGTCCCGGACGGCGATCCGGTTGTCCGCGGTCACCGTCACGCCGCAGCGCGCCTTCAGCTCGTCCCGCCTCTCCTCCAGGGTGTCGCTCACCGTCACGGCCGACGGTTGAACCAGGCCGCGGGAGATCATCCCCTCGATCAGGGCGCCGCCCATCTTTCCGCCGCCGATGACGCCGATTTTTCGGTCTCGCAACATCGCGCTCCATTCCTCCGGATTCCGACGTTTGAATCGTCTCTGGGGTGGGTTGTTAATACAAAAGCGCCGGTGGCGTCAATCTTTGTTTGCACGCAAAGTGCGATCTGTGGTAGTGCTGACTGCATCCGGCCGCGCCTCTCGATCAGAGCGGGCGCAGGCCGCAACACACGATCCCGGGAGGGCGACATGATTCATACGCGGGAGATCGGCGGCGTCAGGATCGCGTGCTGGATCCATGACACGGACTTCACCAGCGACCGCCGGAGCCTCTTTTTCATCCACGGCTCGGGCGGGGATCACACGGCCTGGAACGGGCAGCTCGCCGCCTTCGGCGACCGGTTCAACGTCGTGGCCGTGGACCTGCCCGGACATGGGAAATCCGGAGGGGCCGGCGAGGAGGCCGTCGAGGCCTACATGGCCTGGGTGCGGGACACGATCACCGCCTTCAAACTGCCCAGGCCGGTTCTCGTCGGTCATTCGCTGGGTGCGGCCATCAGCCTCACCCTGGCCCTGAAGCACGGCGACGAGATCGCCGGCATCGTGCCCGTCGGCGGGGGGCTCCGGATGCCCGTCAACCCGGCCATCCTCGCGGGGCTGGAATCCAACCCCGAACCGATCCTCCAGATGGCCGCCCAGATCGCCGTAGCGAAGCGGAACCGGGAACGGGTCTCGCCCCTGCTCATCGAGAGTCTGTCCGCCGTGAACCCCCGGGTCATGCGCGGCGATTTTCTCGCCTGCGACCGCCTCGACCTGATCGAGGCCGCCGGGCGCATCGCCGTGCCGACGCTCGTGATCTGCGGCGCCGAAGACAAGATGACCCCGCCCGCCCTTTCGCAGGCGATCGCGGAGAAGATCCCCGGGGCGCGGCTGGCGCTCGTCGAAGGGGCGGGACACATGGTCATGCTGGAGGACCCGGTGGCCTTCAACAGCGCGCTGGCGGGATTTCTATCCGCCCTGTAGTAAATCCGCATCGGCTCGAGAGGCGCACATGTTCGTTGTCGGCAATTTCATCGCGGCCATCGCCCGGGTCCTCGATCTCGCCCTGACGCTCTACCTGTGGATCGTCGTCTTCCGGGCCGTCATCTCCTGGGTCAACCCCGACCCGTACAATCCGATCGTCCGTTTTCTCGAGCGCGCGACGGAGCCGCTCCTGGCCCCCATCCGGCGCTGGACCCCGCTGCGGGGAATGGGCATCGACCTCTCCCCGATTGTCCTGATCGCGGCGATTTATTTCCTGCAGGTCTTTCTCGTCAGGACCTTGCTGCAACTGGCCGGCACGATCCATTGACGGATGAACGCGCCCCGCACCTTCATGGATATTCACGAAACCGCCGAAGGCGTTTCCTTTCCGATCCGGGTCCAGCCGCGGGCGTCCCGCTGCGAGTGCGCGGGGGTGCAGGACGGGGCCGTTCGGCTGAAGATCACCGCCCCACCCGTCGACGGGCGGGCCAACGAGGAGTGCGTCCGGCTCCTGGCCGAGGCGCTGAACCTCCGCAAGCGGCAGATCACGATCCTGACCGGCCTCAAGTCCCGGAACAAGGTCGTCGCCGTGGCCGGGCTGAGTGCGGCGGCGCTGCGTGAACGGCTGGCGGGGCTCGCCGCGACCGGCCCCGATCTCCCGGCGCCGCAAGAGAACGCGACATGAACGAGACCGTCCCGGGCGGAGAAAACAGGCGGGTGGCCCAAGCGGCGGGCGTGGTCGGGGCGGCCACGATGCTCTCCCGGGTCTTCGGCTTCATCCGGGACATGGTCGTCGCCGGCCTCTTCGGGGCCGGGTTCAAGACCGACGCCTTCTTCGTCGCCTTCCGGATCCCCAATCTCCTGCGGCGCCTGCTCGCGGAAGGCTCGCTGACCGTCGCCTTCGTCCCCGTTTTCACGGACTACCTGAAAAAAGAGTCCCGCGCCGACGCCCTCGAATTCGCCAACGTCTGCTTCACCCTCCTGTCCATCGTCCTCGTCGTCGTGTCCTGTCTGGGCATCGTCTTCGCCCCGCTGATCGTCACGATCATGGCCCCCGGGTTCGTCCATGCGCCGGCGCAGTTCGACCTCGCCGTCTTCCTGACGCGTTTCATGTTCCCCTACATCTTCTTCATCTCGCTGGTCGCCCTGTGCATGGGCATCCTGAACGCCCTGCGCCACTTCGCCGCCCCGGCCCTGTCGCCGGTCGTCCTCAACATCGCCATGATCCTGGCCGCCCTGCTCCTGCGGGATTTCTTCGCGGAGCCCATCGTCGCCCTGGCCGTGGGGGTCATGATCGGCGGCGTCCTGCAGCTGGCCATGCAGTGGCCGTTTCTCGTCCGGATGGGCGCGCGCCTGCGCCCGAACTTTCACTTCCGGCACCCGGGGCTGAAACAGATGGGGATCCTCCTGCTCCCCACGCTCATCGGTTCGGCCGTGTACCAGCTCAACATCTTCATCGGCACCATCCTGGCGTCGCTCCTGCCCAAGGGCAGCGTCTCCTATCTCTACTACGCCGACCGGATCGTCGAGCTGCCCCTCGGGGTCTTCGCCATCGCCGTGGGCACGGCCTCCCTGCCCAGCCTGTCCGCCCTCGTCTCGCGGGGAGAGCTCGGCGAGATGAAACGGACGCTTTTGTTTTCCCTGCGGCTGATTCTCTTCATCACCCTGCCGGCCACGGTCGCCCTGATTGCGCTCCGGGTTCCGATCCTCTCCGTCCTCTTCCAGCGGGGCGCCTTCACGGCCGACTCGACCCTCCTGACCGCCCAGGCGCTCCTCTGCTACACCGTCGGCCTCTGGGCGTTCTCCGTCATCCGGGTGATCGACGCCGCCTTCTTCGCCCTTCAGGACCGCAAATCGCCGCTCAAGGCCGCCGTCGTGGCCCTGATCGTCAACGTCGCGTGCAGCGTCGCCCTCATGGGCCCCCTGAAACACGGCGGCATCGCCCTGGCCACCTCCATCGCCTCGGCGGTCAACGTGATCATGCTCGCCGTCATCCTGAGGCGCAAGCTCGGCCCGATCCTGGGGACGGATTTCTACAGGTCGATTGCCAAGATGGCCGCGGCGTCCGCCGTCATGTGGGCATCCCTGCTTGCTGTGGAAGTGCTGCTGCCCTGGCGGACCGGCGCCCCGTTCGACGAACGGCTTTTGTTCCTCACGGTCTCGGTGGCCGTGGGCGCGGCGGTCTTTTTCGTCGCCGCCTTCCTCGTGCGCAGCCCGGAGATGGTGACCTTCGTCGGCGCCGTGAACCGAAGGCTGCGCCGCCGGCCGCATCCCCCGCAATGAAAGGAAGCCTCATGGAAGACAACACCCCCGTCGCCGCAAACGAGACGACCGTCGAGACCGAGGCGAGTCTCGCCAAATACCTGGCCGCCACGCCCACGATCGAGATCGGCCACCCGGAGGTGGCCGCCTTCGCCGCGCGGCACGCCGCCGGGGCGGGAGATCCGGTGGAAAAGGCGATTCGCCTCTACTACGCGGTGCGCGACGGCATCCGCTACAACCCCTACGCCTTCTTTCTGTCCGTGGACGGCCTCAAGGCCAGCACAACCCTGCAGGCCGGCCAGGCCTGGTGCGTCCCGAAGGCCATCCTGCTGGCGGCCTGCTGCCGGGCGCACGGCATCCCGGCGCGGCTCGGCTACGCGGACATCCGCAACCACCTCTCCACGGCCCGTATGCGCGAGGCCATGCGGACCGACATCTTCTACTGGCACGGGTACACCTCGCTCTACCTGGAGGGGCGGTGGGTCCGGGCCACGCCGGCCTTCAATATCGAGCTCTGCCGGAAGTTCAACCTGCTCCCGCTGGAGTTCGACGGGCGGTCGGACTCGCTCTTCCATCCCTTCGATGCGGTGGGAAACCGCCACATGGAATACCTCCATTACCGCGGCGAGTATGCCGATGTCCCGCTCGACGGCCTGATCGCCACCTTCCGGGACCTCTACCCGGAACTGTGGCGCATGGGAGAGGCGGGATTCGGCACGGACGCGGACTTCGACCGGGATGTGGACGCCGAAACGAAGGGGGCCGACGCGCCCGGTCAAAAGCGTTGACTTCAAATCGCTAAAGTGGTAGGAAACCTCTCCCTCCGGGGGCCCGGACATGGATCCCGGCGCCGGGGGAGAGCCGTTAGCGGCCGGCGGAACAGCGCATTATGCTCGACATCAAGTTTTTAAGGCAAAATCTCGATCTGGTCCGCCGGAAGTTGGCGGAGCGGGGTCAGACGGTCGACCTGGAGCGGTTTTCCGCCCTGGATGCCCGGCGTCGCGACCTCCTCCAGGAGGTGGAAACGCTGCGCAACGAGCGCAACACGGTTTCCAAGGAGATCGGCGACCGGAAAAAGCGCAAGGCCGATGCCACCGATCTGATCGCGCGGATGGGCGAGGTTTCCGCGCGGATCAAGGACCTCGACGCGACCCTGGAAGAGACCGAGTCGGCGCTGGAGGCGATCGTGATGACGATCCCCAACGTGCCGCACGCCTCGGTCGTCCCCGGGACGAGCTCCGAGGACAACCCGGTCGTCCGGACCTGGGGCGACCTCCCCCGGTTCGCGTTTCCCCCCCGGCCCCACTGGGAGCTGGGGGAGAGCCTCGGCATCCTGGATTTCGCCCGGGGGGCGAAGATCGCCGGCGCCCGGTTCACGCTGTACCGGGGCGCGGGAGCGCTGCTGGAGCGGGCCATCATCAACTTCATGCTCGACCTGCACACCGGCGAGCACGGCTATACGGAAATCCTGCCGCCTTTCCTGGCGAACCGGGAAAGCATGACGGGGACGGGACAGCTCCCCAAGTTCGCGGAGGATCTCTTCAAGATCGAGGGGCTGGACTACTACCTGATCCCCACGGCGGAGGTGCCGGTCACGAACATCCACCGGGAGGAGATCCTGAGCGAACGGGACCTGCCGATCCATTACGTCGCCTATTCGCCCTGCTTCCGGGCGGAGGCGGGCTCCTACGGCAAGGACACGCGGGGGCTGATCCGGCAGCACCAGTTCAACAAGGTGGAGATGGTGAAGTTCGCCGCGCCGGAGACCTCGTACGAGGAGTTGGAAACGCTCACGGCGAACGCCGAAGAGGTCCTGCGGCGTCTCGAGATCCCGTTCCGGACGGTCAGCCTTTGCACGGCGGACCTGGGGTTCTCTTCCGCCAAGACCTATGACGTGGAGGCCTGGATGCCCGGCCAGGACGCCTACCGGGAGATCTCCTCGTGCAGCAACTTCGAGGACTTCCAGGCCCGACGGGCGGCCATCCGCTTCCGGCGCGAAGCCACGGGCAAGGTGGAATTCGTCCATACCCTGAACGGGTCGGGTCTGGCCGCGGGACGGACCACCGTCGCCGTTCTGGAAAACTATCAGCAGTCCGACGGGAGCATCCTCATTCCGAAGGCGCTGCGGCCCTACATGGGCGGCCGGGAAAAGATCGCCCCGGCGTGATCGATCGTTGAAAGAGGAGGGATGGCCGAGTGGTCGAAGGCGGCGGTCTTGAAAACCGTTGACCGAAAGGTTCGCGGGTTCGAATCCTGCTC
>DAOPOS010000007.1:93773-94692 GCA_035358035.1 Syntrophales bacterium
CGGAGAGATGGCTGAGTGGCCGAAAGCGATCGCCTGCTAAGCGATTGTACGCCCGTAAAAGGTGTACCGCGGGTTCGAATCCCGCTCTCTCCGCCAGTATTTGCGCCCATAGCTCAGCTGGATAGAGCACCAGACTACGAATCTGGGGGCCGCAGGTTCGAATCCTGCTGGGCGCACCAATAAAAACAAGGGGTTAGGCAAATTGCTTAACCCCTTCTTTTTTGCGCTGCTACCCTATTGCTACCCTTTTAGGCCATTATCTGTGATGATTTGTGATCTCTCGATCAATGTTTTTGGGTACGGGAAACAGGGGAAGGTGGCTGCCTAGTGCTCCTGATAGTCACTAGGCAAATGATAAAGAATCGCAAGATCCAACAGCCTCAGAAGATACTCGAAATCCTTTTTGCACCGCTGTATTGAGGTGGGGCTAAATTTTCTTCAATCTCATAAAAACGATCCACCAAGTCGGCATACTCCTTCATTGCGGCTTTGACGTCTTCGGGGTCAGGACTGTCAAGCCTATATGGTTCATCCGATTCTTCTGTAGTTCCTGAAAAAGTATATCCGTTATTGTCAAATGACAGGCATTGTTTCAGACTGTATTCATTAGTGCCGATTTACTTTGGGAAGGACAGATTTCCCATAAGAAACCAACCAGGCTTTTGGTCATTATAGTCGAGATATGCCAAGTTCCATTTATCAGTACCTTTTGATTTTAAATGCATTTTCCCTTGTCATCCTTTTTCCAAAGGAATATAAAGATAACGAAAAATCGGGAAAAACCAACTTGGTATATTAATTGTTGTAAGAGGAGAGATAAGACATGGCCTTATCAAAGCTGAAGAAGATTGACCTACGTGAAGACGTAAGCTTCCCTGTCAAGAGGACCATTGCAAAATAGAGTTACCGGCGTTCTTTG
>DAOPOS010000008.1:0-93654 GCA_035358035.1 Syntrophales bacterium
GTTAAATTATTTTAACTATTTATGGTAATTTCTCACTTTTGACGAAGACGTCAAGTTTGTTCAGGTAGGCCATCTGCAGCAGTCCCCCCTCGTCCCTGCGGCGGAACGGTCTTCCGGCGTCCGCGGCGGCGGGCGCCTCTTCCTTCGGTTTTTGCGCCGGCGCCTCCTCCCGGGGTTTGGCTCCCACCGTGGCCTTCCGGCGCGTTTCTTCATCGGCCCGTATCCTGGCCTGGGCCTCCGCCTTGCGCCGTTCGAATTCCTCCGCCGCGCGAAGCTTGACCTCCTCGTCGATTTTCTTCTGCATGGATTCTTCGGCCTTGCGTTGGGACTCTTCCTCGGCCTTGCGTTGGGACTCTTCCTCGGCCTTGCGTCGGGCCTCTTCTTCAGCCTTGCGGCGCGCCTCTTCTTCAGCCTTGCGTCGGGCCTCTTCTTCAGCCTTGCGGCGGGCCTCTTCCTCGGCCTTGCGGCGGGCCTCTTCTTCAGCCTTGCGGCGGGCCTCTTCCTCGGCCTTCTTCTTTGCCTCTGCCTCCTTACGCCGTGCTGCCGCCTCGGCCTTCTTCCGCGCGAGCTCCTCCGTCTTTAGCCGGATTTCCTCCTCGATCCGCCTCTGTTCCTCATCCTCGTCGCCCAGATCGGCCTCTTCCTCGGCCTTCCCGGTCGCCGGCACCGCCGCTTCCGTTTCGGCCTTTTGGCGGCTTTTCTCCTCGGCCTTCCGTCGGGCCTCTTCTTCGGCCTTGCGTTGGGCCTCCTCCTCGGCGTGCAGGTGGGCTTCCTCCTCTTTCCTCCGCTGTGTCTCCGCCTCGGCCTGTTGCCGGGCTTCCTCTTCCGCCTTCGAGCGGGCCTCTTCCTCGGCCTTGCGGCGGGCCTCCGTCTCGGCTTGTTGCCGGGCCTCTTCTTCGGCCTTCCGTCGGGCTTCCTCTTCCGCTTTCGGTTGCGACTCCCTCGCTTTGCGCTGACGTTCGTCTTCCCGTGCCTTTCCCGCTTCCCATTCCCCCTGGACTTTGCGGCCGTCGGGCCAGGTAAAAACGCCCCGCCCGTGCGGCAGATCGTTTTCCCACTCTCCCTTGTAGCTGCTTCCGTCCGGCCAGGTCATGGCGCCAAGACCCTGCAGATGTCCGTTCAGAAACTCGCCTTCATAGCGACGGCCGTCGGGCCAGGTGAACTTGCCCTTTGCCCGGTCGCCGTTCGCCTTCCAGGTCAATCGGAAGCGGTTTTCCTCTGAAAGGTCGATAGTCAGCATAAAAAAACGGAGACCTCTATGTCCGCCATATATGATCCATTAAAGTGAACGCCTGACGTCACCGCCACGAACCGAAAAAGCGCCTGCGTATCGCGAAATCAGTCGTCATATAAACGGGTTAACTTCCTTATCGGGTTGTGGCCCGCCGGGCGAAAATGTAGCACTCCTCTGTCAGATCGGCTGAATTGTAATGGAAATCATCGGTTATGTCAACGGGAAAGGCGAATCCATGGGTGAGGGGGCAAGGACGTGCGCAAGGTCCGTTTCCGAGGCGTCCGCGTTCCGAAACCTCCGGTCGAAGGGCCACCGGGGACCTTATTCATTCATATTGTAGGTATTCAGGGGGGGCGTGGAGATCTCCAGCCGGTTTCCCTCCAGGATCCGGACGGCCACGTGCAGGCCGGGCAGGGAAAACCACGTGCCGATTTTCCGGTCCCGGTGATCGAGGATGTCGAAACCCTGGAGGGGGGCGAGACGTTCCAGCGCCCTGGCCTGCATGCCCTGGACGAGTTCCTTCATGCCTTCGGGGGTGAACTCCCTCCGTTTCCAGAGATCGGACGCGAGCGTCCAGGAAGCGTCGATGCCCATCAGGGCGTTGGGATGGGCGTCGGGGCCGCTGACGTAGTATGTCAGGCCGGGTTGGACCCGGAAGGCCTCGTAGGCCGCCGTCGCTTCCCCGCTCGGCCTCAGCTTTCCGTAAGGACCGCCGGAGAACCGCCAAACGGCGAGCGCAAGCGCGACCGCCACGGCGAAAAGCGCGAGAGCGATTTGGAGGGTCATGATGCTCAGCGCACCTTTCCCTGATCGGCGACGGCGCGGGCGGCGGCCTGGACCTTGTCCGGATCGCCCAGGTAGGCGTGGCGGAGCGGCTTGAGCCCTTCGTCCAGTTCGTAGACGAGGGGGATGCCCGTGGGGATGTTCAGGCCGACGATCTCCGTTTCCGAAATGCGGTCGAGATACATGACGAGGGCCCGCAGACTGTTGCCGTGGGCGGCGATGAGCAGCCTTTTTCCCTGGCGGATGGCCGGGGCGATTTCATCGTGCCAGAAGGGCATCACCCGTGCGGCGGTGTCCTTCAGGGATTCGGCGAGGGGGAGTTCCGCGGGGGTCAGGTCCCGGTACTTGAGTTCGTGGCCGGGATAGCGCGCGTCCGCGGGGGTCAGGTCCGGCGGGGGAACGTCGTAGCTGCGCCGCCAGAGCTTGACCTGCGCCTCGCCGTACTGGGCGGCGGTTTCGACCTTGTTGAGGCCCTGGAGCGCACCGTAGTGGCGCTCGTTCAGGCGCCAGGACTTCACGACCGGGATCCACTCCAGATCCATCTCTTCGAGGACGATATTCAGGGTGCGGATGGCCCGCTTCAGGACGGACGTGAAGGCCAGATCGAAGAGGTAGCCCTCCTGTTTCAGGAGTCGTCCCGTTTCCAGGGCCTCGTTTTTGCCGGTTTCGGACAGATCGACGTCCGTCCAGCCGGTGAAGCGGTTTTCCCGGTTCCAGAGGCTTTCGCCGTGACGGAGCAGAATCAGGGTCGCCATGGTCAATCCTTTCTTGTAGAGGCATCCGTGATGACGCGCTGCGGACGGCGGGGCGTCCGCAACGATCCCGGCCGCCTTTATATCAGGGCGGGGGAGGGATGTCAAAATGTCCTTGCGGCTCCGGGAGTTAGGGCCCGGGGGGCGGCCGCGAAGGTTTTCGAAGATCTCCGATTGTCATCCGGCCCCGTTTCTGCTATCCATGAATGCGAGGGTCGGGGAAGCGTCCGGAAAAACCGGCGGACTTTCCTGCCCGTCTTACCGGTTCCCGGGATGTCCGCGAGGAAACTCAGATCGCCATGACGAACACGCGCAAAGCCGAACAGGGTCCGGGCCGGGCAACGTTTCCGCGGGGCGACGGGCGCCGGATCGTCGTGATCGGGGCCGGAGTGGCCGGCATGATGGCGGCCGGGCGGGCGGCGGAGCGGGGGGCCGAGGTGCTCCTCTGCGAAAAGATGGAACACCCCGGCAAGAAGCTCCTCGTGAGCGGCAAGACGCGCTGCAACCTGACCAATGCCCGGGAGCTCGGAGGCTTCATGGGCATGTACGGACCGGGGGGTCCGTTTCTCCATGCCGCCTTCCGCCGTTTTTTCCGCGAGGACCTGCTGGCCTTGCTCGAACGCTACGGCGTCGAGACCAAGACGGAGCGGGGCGGGCGGATCTTCCCCGTTTCCGATCGCGCGGAGGACGTGCTTATGGCCTTTCGCGCGTATCTGAAGGAACAGGGGGTCCGCCTGCGGACAGGGTCGCCGGTGACCGCGATCCGGACCGCCGCGGGGCGGGTGACCGGCGTCCAGACCTCCCGGGACCTCTACCCCGCGGACGCGGTCATTCTCGCGACTGGCGGGGCGACCTGGCCGGCGACGGGGTCGACCGGCGACGGGTATCGCCTGGCCGCGGCGCTGGGACACCGCATCGTCCCGCTCCGTCCGGCGCTGGTCCCCCTGGCGGTGCGGGAGATTTCGCTCGCCCGCAGCCTGCAGGGGGTGAGCCTCCGGAACGTGCGCCTGACCTCCTTCCGGGGTCCGGCCGAGGGGATCGATCCCGGGCGGATTCCGGAAAATGAATGCGGCCGCGGGATCGGCGGCCGCCAGCCGCGGCCGCCGGTGATCGAGAGCCGCATGGGCGAGATGATGTTCACCCATTTCGGGATCGGCGGCCCCATCGTCCTGCTCATGAGCCTGGCCGTGGTCGACGCCCTGGCGGCGGGGCCGGTCGGCGTTTCGATCGACCTGAAACCGGCGCTGACGCCGGTACAGCTTCGGGAGCGTCTGCAGCGCGATTTCGACCGGCACGGCCGCCGGCAGTTCCGGCGCCACCTGGAGGGGCTCCTGCCGGCGAAGATGGTGGCGCCCTTCCTCGTGCTGACGGGCATTCCCGCCGACAAGCCGGGGCATCAGATCGCCGCTTCCGAACGGGACCGCCTGGCGGGCCTGCTCAAGTCCCTGCGCTTCAACGTCAAGGCGCCCCTCCCCATGGCGTCGGCCATCGTGACGGCCGGGGGGATCGCCCTGGAGGAGGTCGATCCCCGCACGATGGCCTCCCGGAAGGTCTCCGGCCTTTTCTTCTGCGGGGAGGTGCTGGATATCGATGCCGATACGGGCGGGTATAACCTTCAGGCCGCCTTTTCCACGGGGTATCTCGCCGGGGAAGGCGCCGCCGATGTCGTCTTGTCCCCGGAGGCGTCCGCCCGTCAGGGGCATGACCGGGAGCGGACCGGGATCGAGGTTGCAGGGCAGGAACCTGAAACGTTCTTGAGAAGGGAGGGAGCGTCATGAAATGGCTGAAGGCGGGCGTCGTTCTGGCCGTCATCCTGATCCTCGCCGTTGTCGCCGGCGGGATGATCTGTCTGCGCATCAACCCTGTCCAGCGGGAGGGTGAAATCCGCCTGTCCGGTCTTCAGGCGCCGGTCCGGGTGGTGCGCGACGGGAACGGTACGCCCTACATCTACGCGCAGACCCTGGACGACCTGCTCTTCGCCCAGGGGTTCGTGACGGCCCAGGACCGTCTGTTCCAGATGCAGCTCACCCGGATGTTCGCCGCCGGCCGGATCGCCGAGATGGTGGGGGAAAAGGCACGCAACTTGGATGTCCGCATGCGGACGATTGGATTCGTCCGCCAGGCCCGGCGGCACGAGGCGATCCTCGATGCCCCCACGCGGCGCTTTCTGGGGCGCTACCTGGAGGGCGTCAACGCCTTCATCCGCCAGGGACGGGATCTGCCGGTCGAATTCAGGCTGGCCGGCATCCGGCCGGAGCCCTGGGGCATCGCGGATGCGCTGTCTGTCGTCTACCTCATGGGCTGGGACTCCGCGGCCAACCTCAAGAGCGAGATCGTGGCCCGGATGCTGGTCGAGCGCCTCGGCTCCGAGAAGGCCCGGGAGATCTTTCCCCTCAACATCAATCCCGACGAGCGTGTGCGGGACGCCGGCGCCGCCCCCCGGAAACCGGCGCCGCAGGAGGTGCAGCGGCAGATCATCCTGTCCGGGGACGCGGGGCTCATCGCCTTCCTGAAGGACGAGAAACCGCTCGCGGCCGGCAGCAACAACTGGGCCGTGGGCCCGAAGCGGTCGGCCAGCGGCAAGCCCATCGTGGCCAACGATCCCCATCTCGATGCCCGGATCCTGCCCGGGCCGTGGTATCCCGCGGGGCTCGTCACGCCGGCGTTCCGCGCCGTGGGCGTCACGATCCCCGGCGTGCCCGGAATCGTTGCCGGCCGGAACGACCGGATCGCCATCGGCATGACGAACGCCTACGGCGACGCCCAGGACCTCTTCATCGAAACCCTCGATCCCAGGGATCCCGGACGGTACCTGGAGGGGCGCGTCTCCCGGCCGTTCCGGGTCGTCCCGGAGACGATCCGCATCCGCGACAGGAAGGCCCGGGGCGGATTCCGCGAGGAAACGGTCCAGGTCCGGCTGACCCGGCGGGGTCCCGTGATCAGCGGCCTGTTTCCCGGCCTCAAGGCGGAGCCATTGGAAAAAGCGGCGAAGGTGGTGACGGTCCGCTGGTCGCCCTTCGAGACGATGGGGCCCTCCCTCGGGCTGGAGCGGCTCTTCACGGCGCGGTCCGTCGGGGAGATCCGGCGGGCGCTCGGGAGCGTCACGACGATCATGCTCAATTTCGTCTTCGCCGACGTGGACGGCCACATCGGCTGGCAGACAACCGGGCGGCTGCCCATCCGCGCCCGGGGCGACGGTCTTTTGCCGGTCGAGGTCAGGGACGGGGGCGATCCGTGGCGGGGCTGGATCCCGTACGCGCAAATGCCGGCCCGCTACGATCCGCCGCGCGGCTGGCTCGGGACCTGCAATCACATGACGGTAACCCGGGATTATCCGTATGCCTATTCCACCCACCTGTCCCCGTCGTTCCGCTACCGGCGCCTGGCCGAGCTGATGGATGCGCCGGGAAAGATTTCGGCCCACAAAAACTGGCTCTACCAGCGGGATACGATGAACCTCCTGGCCCGCGACGTCGCCCCGGTCATGGCGCGGGTCCTGCTCGGCGCGAAGGAGACCGAGCAGATGGGCCGGATTCTGAACAAGTGGGATTACTACGACTATGCCGGCCGAAGCGCGCCCGCGATCTTCCAGGCCGTCTGGATCAACTTTGCGCGGCGTGTCTTCCAGGATGAACTCGGCCCCGAGCTGGCCGGGCTGATGCTGGACAACTGGTACTTCTGGGAGGAGCGCCTCCGGATCATGGTGCTCGCGGGCGAATCCCCCTGGTTCGACGATGTGTCGACCCCGCGGCGGGAGACGATGGCGGACCTCTTCCAGGAGGCGGGACGGGAGGCCGCGCGCGAGCTTGGAGATGCGCTCGGGGACAATCCCGCCCGCTGGCAGTGGGGGAAGCTGCACCGGATCGAATTTGTCAGCCCGCTCCGCCGGGAGGGCTTCGGCCGGGGGCTGGTGGGCGGCGGGTCCCACCCCATGGGCGGCTCCCCGGAGACCCTCTATCGGGCGATCTACGATTTCAACAAGCCCTACGCGGTGAACATCTCGGCCTCGCTCCGGATGGTGGCCGATCTGGGGGATCCGGAAAAGGTCTACGCCGTCCTGCCGGGCGGCGTGTCGGGGCGGCTTTTCGACCGGCACAACCAGGATCAGATCCGTCCCTTCATGGATGGCGAGAAGCGGGCCTGGTGGTTCAGCGACGCCATGATCGAGCGGCATGCGAAGTATCGGCTGGAACTGAAACCCTGATGGACAAGGAGGTCATGATGGAACTCTTCGAAGCGATGGAGACCCGTTCGAGCCGGCGGGCGTTTCTGCCCCGGCCGGTGGAGAAGACCGTGCTGGAGCGGCTGATCGCGGCGTCCAACCGCAGCCCCTCGTACCAGAACACCCAGCCCTGGGAACTGTTCGTTGCCACGGGGGAGAAAAAGGACGCAGTGGCCGCGAGGATGCGCGACAGCGTCGTGAAGGGGACGCCGATGGAGCCCCATATCCCCTTCGCCCGGGTTCTGCC
This sequence comes from Syntrophales bacterium, assembly GCA_035358035.1. Lineage (GTDB taxonomy): Bacteria > Desulfobacterota > Syntrophia > Syntrophales > UBA2251 > UBA2251. The sequence goes on from DAOPOS010000008.1 coordinate 7,239, forward strand.
GAAGGCCCATGAGGCCCGGGCCCTGTCGCACCGGAACCGGCGCTTCCAGGCCCTGGGAATCGATCCGGAGAAGGACCAGGAGCGGATCACCGACAGCTACATGAGAAACTTCGCGTTCTTCGGCGCGCCCTGCGCGATCTTCGTCGGGATGGACAAGGCGCTGTCCCCGTGGTCGATTTTCGACCTCGGCGCGTTCGTGCACGGCTTCCTGCTCGCCGCCCACGCCGCCGGCCTGGGGGCGGTGCCGCAGGCGATGCTCACGGGTTATCCGGCGATCGTTCGCGAGGAGCTGGGAATTCCGGAGGATGTCGCCATCATCCTCGCCATGTCGGTGGGGTATCCGGACCTCGATGCCCTGGTGAACGGCTACCGGTCCCTCCGGCGGGAACCCGGGGAATTCGTGCGCTGGATCGGGTTCTAAATGTTCAGGAGTTCGCTCAGGCTCGGGTGGGGGAGGATCCAGTTCGCCAGCTCCCTCCGTGCGAGACCCGCGGAGACGGCCAGCGCCAGGGGGGCGATGAGATCCCCGGCCGCCTCGCCCGCGACCGCGGCGCCCGCGAGGGTCCCCCGGTGGAAGAGCAGTTTGGCGAAACCCGTGGGGACGAGCTCCGCGCGGGCCATGATGTTTGCGGCGTAATCCGGCCGCACGATCTCGATCTCGAGCCCGCGGGCGGCGGCCTCCTGCTCCGTGAGACCGACCCGGGCGATCGGAGGATGGGTGTAGATGACCACCGGCGCCGCCCGCTCGTCGCAGGAGATCGTGCCGGCGCCGAAGAGGCGATCGGCCAGGGCGCGCCCCTGCTGCATCGCCCGATGGGCGAGCATCATCCCGCCGGTGACGTCCCCGACGGCCTGGATGCCCGGCACCGTCGTCTGCTGGCGGGCGTCGACCCGGATGCCCTGGGGGCCGTAATCGATTCCCAGGCGCTGGAGGGCCTCTTCGTCCAGGCTGGGTCTGCGCCCCGCGGCGAGCAGGACGCAGTCCCCCCGCCATTGAAGCGCCTGTCTTTCCCCGTCCCCGGCCGCAGACGGCCCTTCCGCCGGTGCGGCGGTCAGCGCCACCCCGTCTTCGCCCTCCTCGATTGCCGTCATCCGGACGCCCGTGCGGATCTCGACGCCGAGACGCTTCAGCTCCTGCGCGAGAAATCCTCCCAGATCCGGATCCTCCGCCGGAATCAGGCGGTCCAGGAGTTCCCAGAGCGTCACCCGGCTGCCCAGCTCGGCCAGGAGCGTCGCGAACTCCACCCCGATCACGCTGCCGCCGACGATGGCGATGCGCTCGGGCACATGCGTAAGGGCGAGGAGGCCGTCTGAGGTGAGGATGCGCGCCGAAGCGGCGAAACCGGCCGGGAGCAGGGGCGACGAACCCCAGGCGAGGCAGATGTTTTTTGCATGCAGCGTTTCGCGGCGGCCGTCCGCCGCGACGCAGTCGACCTCGCCCGGGGCGCGCAGGCGTCCCTCGCCCTCCCTGAGCACCACGCCGGCGGCCTCGAGCGACTTGCGGACGCCCAGGGCGGAGATCCGGACCAGTTGCCCCTGGTGGCGCTTCATGGCGGCGAAGTCGAAGGAGGCCTCGCCGATCCCGATCCCCAGGCGCCCGAGGCGCTTCAGTGCGGCGTAATGGCCGCTGCAGGCGAGCAGCGCCTTCGTCGGGATGCAGCCCCGGTGGGTGCAGGTCCCGCCCCATCCGTCCCGCTCGATCGCGCAGACCCGCGCCCCGAGGCGCGCCGCCGTCTCAGCCGCGGCGTGGCCTCCGGGCCCCCCGCCGATCACGATCAGATCGAACCGTTCCTCCATGCGACCCGTTCCCTGAGCGCGGCGGATGACCGAATGCCCGCCCGCGCGAAGATCCGGCCTGCCGGCGGATCCTACCCCGGCGCGCCGGGCTCCATTTCGCTGACGGTCACCCGCTCCATGCAGTCGCCCTGGCGGATGGCGTCCACGACCGTCTGTCCGCTTACGACCTTTCCGAACACGGTGTGCTTTCCGTCCAGGTGCGGCTGCGGGGAATGGGTGATGAAGAACTGGCTCCCGTTCGTGTCCGGTCCCGCGTTCGCCATCGAGATGACCTGGCTGTCGTGGCGGAGCGGGTTGCCCCGGCATTCGTCCTCGAAGCGGTATCCGGGTCCGCCCCGGCCCGTTCCCGTCGGATCGCCCCCCTGGATCACGAAATCCGCGATCACCCGGTGAAACGTCACGCCGTCGTAGAACCCCTCCCGGGCGAGAAAAACGAAGTTGTTGACGGTTTTGGGGGCATGCTCCGGGTAGAGCTCGAGCTCGATCGTGCCGCGACCCGTTTCCATCCGGATGCGATACCGCTTTTGGGGATCGATCAGCATCTCCGGTGGACGGTCCCACTGTTTTTCGGCCATCTGGCGCCTCCTTCGCGTGTGGTTTGTGTGATGGATCCATCCGGGTTGTCCGGGCGGATAGACTCCCTTATCAAATGGGGGGCGGAATGCAAGGGGGAATTCACCCCGCCCGAGTGGGCGGGGGGATCGGAGGGACGGACGACAGTGCCCGCGAGGGGCATTCGCCCCGCGGGCGGGAAGGCGCCGCGAGCCGAATGCCGGGGGCGAGATCCTGGGCGGAATTCGTCCCACAGGCGGGGGCGCCGAAAGCCCTCCGGGGAAGGCCTGCGGGATCGCCGCCTTCGGATCAGGCGGGATCGGGGTTTGAAGGGGGTGGGAATCCAGTCTGTTTTCTGATAAAAGAGCTTTGGGAATCCGGCCCCTCAACATCAATCCCGACGAGCGCGTGCGGGACGGGGGCCGGACACGGAGCGTCAACCGCGGCACGGCAAAGGTCCGGTGCGCCTGTGGGGAGCGTCCCCTTTTCATGACCCTGCCTCCGATTTTTGCGTGCATCCCGCGCGCGGGATGGCATCTCCGGGGGCGCAGGGGGTTTCGTCGGGACACCGGGATTTGTCCCGGTGATCGGGGGCACAGGATGAATTTTCCGGGGGGAGTGCGGTGAGTCGCGGGAAAGGGATCAGGGGGGCGATGCGGCTGCTGCTGGCGGTCGCCCTGCTGTTGGCGGCGGCCTCTCCCGCCTCCGCCCAGCGGCTGGAGGAGGCGGTCCGGGAGCACACGCTCGCGAACGGGATGAAGCTCCTGATGGTGGAGCGCCACGCCTCGCCGACGGTCTCGGCCTGGATCCGCTACCGCGTGGGAAGCGCGGACGAGCGCAGCGACGAACGGGGCGTTGCCCACCTCCTGGAGCACATGCTCTTCAAGGGGACGAAGACCCTGGGAACGAAGGACTACGCCGCGGAAAAGCCGCTCCTGGACCGGATCGAGGCGACGGCCCAAGAACTCGTCGCGGAAAGGGCCCGGCGCGCGAAGGGCGACCGGGAACGGATCGCCCGCCTGGAGGAGGAGCTGGCCGCGCTCGAAAAGGCGGCGGCGCAGTACGCGGTCCGGGAGGAATTCTTCGAGATCTACGCCCGGAACGGCGGCACGGACTACAACGCGTTCACGGGCAAGGACGGCACGACCTATCTGGTCAGCCTGCCCGCCAACAAGCTGGAACTGTGGGCCGCCATCGAATCGGACCGGATGATGAACCCGGTGCTCCGCGAGTTCTACAGCGAGCGGGCCGTGGTCATGGAGGAGCGGCGCCGGTCCTACGACACCCAGCCGGAGGGACAGCTCTGGGAAAATTTCCTGGCCGCCGCCTTCGTCGCCCACCCCTACGGCCAGCCGATCATCGGCTGGATGTCCGACCTGGAGAACCTGACCCGGACGCGGGCGGAGGCGTTCCTGCACCGGTACTACGCCCCCAACAACGCCGTGGTGGCCGTGGTCGGAGACATCGACCCGGAGCGGACGATCGCCCTCGTGGAACGTTACTTCGGCGCCATCCCCCCCGGCGTCGACGTGCCGCCCGTGGCCGTGGACGAACCCCCTCAGGCCGGCGAGAAGCGGATCGACCTTCGCCTGGACTCCGAGTCCCACCTGCTGATCGGGTTCCACAAGCCGGTCTATCCGGACCCCGATGACGACGTGTTCGACGTCATCGAGATGATCCTGGCGGAAGGCAAGACCTCGCGGCTGCACCGACGGCTCGTGCAGGAGCTCGAACTGGCCACGGAGGTGTCCGCCTTCTCCGCCCCCGGCCACCGCTATCCCAACCTGTTCGTCGTGGCCGCGACGCCGCGCAGCCCGCACACGCCGGCCGAGGTCGAACAGGCCGTCGGGCGGGAACTCGAGCGCCTCATGACCGAGCCGGTCACGGAGCGGGAACTCCAGCAGGTCCTGAACCGCCTGGAATACGAGGAGGTCGTCCGGATGTTCTCCAACAGCGGCCTGGCCCACCTCCTGACCGAGTACGAGGCGGTGACGGGGAGCTGGCGCTGTCTGATCGAGCATCGCCGGCGGGTTGCCGCGGTCACGCCCGCGGACGTGATGCGTGTGGCGAAAGCCCGCTTCACGAGAGAAAACCGGACCGTGGGAACGATCGTGAGAAAGGGGGCGGCGCCGTGAAGACAAATCTCAGACGAGCCCTGGCGCTGGTCGTCGTCGGGATCCTGTTCGCCGCCGCGCCGCTTGGGGCCGCGCCGCCCGTCGATCCCCGGACCCTGACCTTTCCGCCCCTGACGTACGATATCCCGGTGCCGGAACGGTTTGTCCTGGACAACGGGATGACGGTCCTCCTCATGACGGACCGCGCGTTGCCGCTGATCCAGACCACCGCCTACGTCGGCGTCGGCGCCGTCTATGAGCCGGCCGACCGGTGCGGCCTGGCGGCGCTCACCGGCGCCATGATCCGGCGCGGCGGCTTCGCGGGAAAAACGCCCGAGGCGCTCGACGCCGAGCTGGAGTTCATGGCCTCCGCGGTGGAATCCGCCATCGGTGACGACCTGGGGACCGTTTCCCTGAGAACGCTGCGCAAGAACTTCGAGGCCACGCTGGGGCTCTTCGCCGGGGTGATAAGAAGCCCCGCCTTCGACGCCCGCCGTCTCGACCAGACCGTCAAGGAGGCCCTGGAGACGCTCCGCCGGCAGAACGACGATCCGCAGGAGCTGGCGGACCGGGAGCTTTTGCGGGCCATCTATCACGGCCATCCCCTCGGCCGCACCCCCACCCCCGCCACCCTCCGGGCGATCGAACGGGAGGACCTCGTCGCGTTCCACCGGCGGTACTTCCGGCCCAACAACGTCCTGCTCGCGGTCTCCGGCGACATCGACCGCACGGAGCTGGAAGCCCGGCTGAAGTCCGCCTTCGAAGGCTGGGAGCCCGCGCCGGTCGACTTTCCGACCGTTCCGTGGCCGGACATGACCCTGCGGCCGGCCATGCTCTACGTGAAGAAGGACCTTGCCCAGTCGGTGATCCGCATGGGGCATCTCGGCGTCACGAAGGACAACCCGGACCTCTACGCCCTCCGGGTCATGGACTTCATCTTGGGCGGGGGCGGGCTCAACTCCCGGCTCATGGGAGAAATCCGCGCCAATCAGGGGCTGGCCTACAACGTCGCCGGCTACTTCGAGATCGGCCGGAGATTCCCCGGGCCGTTCCTCGCCGAGACCGAGACCAAGGCGGCATCCACCGGACGGGCCATCGCCCTGATGCTCGACATCATGGACGGCATCCGGAAGGCGCCGGTCACGGAGGCCGAGCTGACGCTTGCGAAGGAGTCCATCGTCAACGCCTTCATCTTCGGCTTCGCCAACGCCGAGCGCGTGGTCAACCAGCGGGCGCGCATCGTCTATTACGGGTATCCCGACCGGTATCTCGAGGACTACCGCGCGAACATCGCGAAGGTGACGCAGGCGGACGTCCTGAGGGTGGCCCGCCGGTATCTCCATCCGGAGAAGCTCATCAAGGTCGTGGTGGGGGACGCGGCCGGATTCGACCGGCCCCTTTCGGCTTTCGGGGCGGTCCGGGAGATCCGGCCGGAGGTGTGGAACTGACGCGTTCTAACCGGGATCAGAAAAATTTCGCCGCCAGGTCGGTGGAGGATTTCCGGCCGATTTCGTCGTAGTGGTTCGCGAGGAATTCCCCGGTCTTTTCCCGTCCGGTCTCGAACAGGTATTTCAGGAAATCCATGTCCAGGTTCATCTTGCTCGAGGCCGTCAGCTTGGACATCTGTTCCTCGGCATCGATGGTGTGGATGAACGTGTGCTTGTATTTGGTCGCATCCAGCTCCCCCTTTTCGATCAGGGACGTCACGAAATGGATGGCCCTCATCTCGCGCATGAGGCTGGAGTTGAAGCTCAGGGTGTTGATCCGGTCGAAGATGGCGTTGGCGCTCCGGGGCACCTCGTGAATGTTGATTGGATTGATCTGGACGATCAGGACGTCCTGGCAGTTCGTGTTGTAGATCACGGGAAAGATGGGCGGATTGCCCATATACCCGCCGTCCCAGTAGTACTCCCCGTCGATTTCGGGCGCCTGGTACAGGTAGGGCAGGCAGGCGGAGGCCAGGATCATCTTCGGCGTGATCTCCCGGTTTTCGAAGACCTTCAGCCGCCCGGTCAGAACGTTGGTCGCGCAGATGAACAGCCGGACGGTGCGCGCCTTCTGCAGGACCGGAAAGTCGATCAGCTCCTCGAGGATGTCCCGGAAGACGTTCGTGTCGTTGGGATTCCACTGATAAGGGGAGTACATGCGCGAGAGGATATCGAAGGTCTGCCACCAGGGGGAGAATTCCATCGATCCCTTGCTGCCGTAGAGCTTGTCGAAAACGGTCGGTTGAAACGGGGAGGACTTCCCGTTTTTTGAATTAAATTCCCAAAAACGGCGCAGCAGCTCCCGCGCTTTCTTGCGTCCGCCCGCGACCAGCCCGTAGGCGAGAATGGAGGCGTTCACGGCGCCGGCGCTGGTGCCGACGATGCCTTCGATCTCGATGCGCTCGTCATCGAGCAGGCGGTCCAGAACGCCCCAGGTGAAGGCGCCGTGGGCGCCCCCGCCCTGCAGTGCGAGGTTGATCTTTTTCGTTTCGGCGTGAGCGGTCGTCCGTGCGGGGTTCTTCTTCATGGCGTTCGATCCCGGGGTTGTTTTTGCCGCCCACAGTAAGCGAAGGGCGTCGATTTGTCAAGGATGAAGGCAGGATAACGGCCATCCGCCGATGCGCCGCCCCTACACGTCGATCTCCTCGCGCGCCTCTTCCGGCGTTTCGTAGATGTGGGGCGACATGCCCCTTTCGTTCAGCTTGTCCCCCAGCTTCATGCGCAGGAAGGCCCCCGTGGAATAACGGCTGACCTTCTCGTAATACTTGCCGACGACGTAGCTGACCATTTCCGTGTAGTAGTCGACCAGCTCCGGGCTGAGATCGAAATTGTCGTAGTTCACGATGGTGCGGACCTTCTTGCCCAGGGGCTCCATGACGGCGGACACCGCCGCGCGGATCTCGTCGATCTGCTCCCGGCTCCGGATCGCCAGGCCCTCGAAATTGACGAAGAAGAGGTTGTCTTCCGGCTGGTAGCGCAGGCGGTTCACGATCGGGATGTCCAGGAGGTCCTTCTTGAGCTCCATGGGCACGGGCTTGAACAGGCGGCGGTCCATCAGGCGGGGGGCCTGGCGGATGACGGGCTTGAAGTCCATCTGCCCCACGATGTCCCGCTCCACATCGATGCCCGGCGCCACCTCGATGAGCTCCAGGCCTTCGGGCGTCAGCCTGAAGACGCAGCGCTCCGTGACGTAGAGAACGTACTTTCGGTCCGCCGCGGCCACGGTGCCGGAGAAGGTGACTTCCTCCACCCGCTTGACGAACTTCCGCACCTTCCCCTCCTGGACGATCTTCAGCTCGCCGTCGCGGACGTCGATCTTCAGGCCGCCGGCGGTGAAGGTCCCCATGAAGACGACCTTCCGGGCGTTCTGGCTGATGTCGATAAAGCCCCCGCACCCGGCGATCCTGGGGCCGAAACGGCTGACGTTCAGGTTGCCCGCCTCGTCGGCCTCGGCCAGGCCCAGAAAGGCCACGTCCAGACCGCCACCGTCGTAGAAATCAAACTGGTGGCTCATGTTGATCAGGGCGTCCACGTTGACGGCGGCGCCGAAATCCCCGCCGCCGGCGGGCACGCCCCCGATAATGCCCGGTTCGGACGTCAGGGTCAGGTATTCCTGGATCCCCTCTTCCGCCGCCACGCTGGAGATGGATTCCGGTACGCCGATGCCCAGGTTGACGATGCTGTTGGGCTTGAGCTCGAACGCGGCCCGGCGGGCGATGATCTTGCGCTCGTTCAGGGGAATGGGGGGCACCAGGGCCACGGGGATCCGGTATTGATGGGCGTAGGCCGGATTGTAGAGGGTGGCCGCCGTCTGGCGGTGGCGCTCCGCGTTCGTGACGACGGCGACGCAGTCCACGAGGGCACCGGGGATGATCACGCTGCGCATCGGCAGCGCGCCCCGCTCGGCAAGGCCCTCGACCTGAACCAGGACGAAACCGCCGCAGTTCTTCGCCGCCGTGGCGAGGGAGAGGGCGTCCAGATACAGGGGCTCCTTCTCGAAGCCGATGTTGCCCTCGAGATCGGCGGTCGTTGCCTTGATGATGGCGATGTTGAGCCTGGGAGGTTTGTAGGCGAGATATTCCTGGCCGTCGAAGGCGATCACCTCCACGAGGTCCTCCCGCGTGATCGCGTTGAGCTTTCCTCCGCCGCACCGGGGATCCACGAAGGTTCCCAGCCCGACCTTGGTGATCGTCCGGGGGCGGCCGCCGGCGATGTCCCGGATCATGACCGAGAGGACGCCCTGCGGCAGGTTGTAGCCTTCGATTTTCCCGTCCAGGGCCAGCTGGGTGAGCTTGGGGGTCTTGCCGAAATGACCGCCGATGACCTTTTTGACCAGGCCCTCGTGCGCAAGGTGCTGCAGGCCCATCTCCTTGCCGTCTCCCAGGGTGGAGGCGTAGAAGAACGTGAGGTCCCGGGGATGGCCCGTTTCGAGAAACTTCTTCTCCAGGGCGCAGATGATCTCGTCGGGACAGCCGATCCCGATGATGCCGTTGAAGCCGATCACATCGTTGTCCTGAATGAGATCGACGGCCTCCTCGATGCTGACGATCTTGCCTCTCCGCATGCCCGCGGTGAGGTCCCGGTGCAGGGGGTGCTGAATGTCCGGCATGGCCTCCTCCTTGAGGGATCTCCTGAAGCGATTTCTTTTCCCGGTCGGTGAGGAACTATAAAAAGGTCGGCGGGGCTTGTCAATCGAATATCGGTGCCCGTCCGGGACGACCTCCGGCGCCGGGGCGGGATCGTCTCCGGATCGTTTCGCCCCGGGAGGGGTTCAGGCCTTCCCCTTGCCGGCGGGTTTGTCCGTGTCGTGAAAGAGGTCGAAAAAGGACTGGAAGGCCGGGAGCGCCGCGATCGACGTCTGGGTCATCTTGGAGAGGTCCATCCCGAGGCTGAGCCATTTCCGGAACTGTTCGTCCGCCGCCAGCTTGTAGGAGAGGTAGTTCTTCAGCGTCTGCTCGAGATAGTGGTCGAAGAATTCGACCAGGACGGTTTCACCGTACTGAATGATCAGGTGCAGCAGGGGAACCGGCAGCAGGCTGTTTTTTTTCCTGGATTCCTCCAGGATGATCTGGGTGAGCGTGAAGGCCGTGACGTCTTCGGCGGTTTTTGCATCGACGACTTCCACGCGACGCCCCTGCCGGATGACCTGCATGACGTCGTCCAGGGTCACGTAGGCACTTCTCTCCGTGTCGTAGAGGCGTCTGTTGGTATATTTCTTCAAGCGCAGTTTTTCGGCCATCGTCCTTTTCCTTTCTCTTGGCGTTCATAGCGGAGAATCGGTTACAATGCAACAAAAAAATATCGTCGGGCGAGAAAATATTTTCTGTCTCCGGAACGATCAACTCATTTATCAACTTGATAATATGATGGATATTAAATTGTGTTCCTCTCGAATCCCAAGAGGAGATGTGGGAAATATTGTTATTGCAATGCAACATTTTCCGCTTGACAAATCTTTCGGGTGCGCTATATTAGGGCCGACGTTGGGCAGGAATGAAAAAAACGCAAAAAAGGAGGAAACAACAATGGAACAGGAAAAGATTGCGAAGCAGATGATCGAATTTCACAAAACCACGTTCGACAACACCTTCAGTGCCGTGGAGATTCTCCAGGAGCAGACGGAAAAGATGGTCGGCATGTTTTTGGACCAGTCGCCGTGGTTCCCGGCTGAGGGGAAGCAGGCGGTCAACGAGTGGTTGAAGACCTACAAGGAAGGACGAGAAACGTTCAAGGACAGCGTCAACGAAAGCTACAAGAAGGTGGAAGAATATCTGGGCGCCATCGAGAAGAAGGCCCCCAGGGCGAAGGCGGGCAAATAAGATCGCGTAACGAACCTCCGCCCGGGAAGCGATGGCCGGAGGGGGGCAAAAACGGTGAAAGGAGAATGACATGGAACCGAAACAGATGGCGAAGCAGATGATGCAGTTCAACAAGGCCGCTTTCGACAACACCTTTAACGCCATGACGGTGCTGCAGGATCAGGCGGAGAAGATGATGAACAGCGTGATCGAGCAGAGCGCCTGGATGCCCGCGGAAGGCAAGAAGGCCCTGTATGACTGGCTCAAGGCCTACAAGCGGGGACGCGAGGACTTCAAGGCCGCGGCGGACGACAATTACAAGAAGGTCGAAGCGTTCTTTGCCGGCCTGGAGAAGGGCAAGGGCGCCTAGGGTCGCCGGCGGCAACCCTGTCCCGACGGGGGGATGACGAGGGGCTTCCCCTGCATCGCGACGACGACCGCCGTCGCACCGCCGGATGTCCGCTCTGCCGGAGGATGGAAACGTCATGGACGCAAGATTCTATGAGTTCTGGGTCCGGTTTTTTTCGTCCCTGGCGCAGGGACGGAACCCCTGGGAAGATTGGATTCCCGGGCGGACCCCGGCGGCCGGCGGCGCCGCCGACTTCGCGGAATTCTTCCGCGGGATGGACGGATGGGGGCGCCGGGCGGAAGGCGACCTGCCGGGCGGGGAGCTGTGGCAGGCGTCGGCGGAGGCGTTTGAGAAATCGCTCAAGGACTTCCTCGCCCTCTTCGACGTGGTTTCCCGGGAGGATTATCGGGCCCTGCAGGACGAATGCGCGGCCCTGAAGGAAAAGGTCGCGAGTCAAGAAAAGACCATTGCGGGCCTGAAACGGCGGCGCGGAAGGAAAGCGGGCGCCTCCCCGGAGGAAACGGTGGAACAGCTCCGGGAGGTCATCCGCAAGCAGAATGAGGAATTCCAGTCGCTCATGAAGACCGCGTCCGATCTCTTTGAAGGGCCCCCGACATCCTGAACGGCGAACGTCCGGGCCTCGCGTCCTGCCGCTTCGGGGGTCTGCGGTCGGTTGGTCTTATGGCTTCGCCTTGGGCGGGCTGACCAGGGCCTCGCCGTCGAGAACGACGGTGCCGTCCTGGTTGGTGCAGGTGGTCTTCAGGCGGACACGGTTCTTCTCGGCCAGCACCTCGATGACCTCCACCCGGGCTGTGACGGTGTCGCCGAAGCGGACCGGCGCCAGAAAGCTGAGCGACTGCTTCAGGTAGATCGTGCCGGGGCCGGGGAGCTGCATGCCCAGCAGGTTCGAAATGAAGCCGGCGGTGAACATGCCATGGGCGATCCGGGTTTTGAAGAAGGTGTTTTTGGCGTAGGCCTCGTTGATGTGGGCGGGATTCAGATCCCCCGTGATCCCGGCGTAGAGATAGATGTCCGTTTCCGTCACGGTCTTCGAAAATTCGGCGGCGTCGCCCACCTTGATCCGATCGATCGACTTACCGTTCATGTTCCCCTGTCCCCCTTTCCCGATCGCGCCTAAAACCAGCAGCGGTGACTCCAGATTTCATCCTTGAGTTCCTTCATGTCGCTCTTGAGCATCAGGTAGAGGCCGGCGTTCTGGATGGCCAGCCCCCCCTGGTAGGCCAGGGCGGTGACCAGCAGGATTTCATCCTCCGTAAACTCGCGGGCCACGGCGCTGTACAGCCGGAGAACGCCGATCACCCGTTCCTTCGACTTGATGGGAACGCTCAGGATGGTGACGATGCCCTCCGCCTTTTTTTCCTTCTTGTACTGGACGCCCTTGTCCGTCGAGGCGTTCCGGACGACCACCGGCTTTCCCTTCAGGGCCTCGGCGATGCTCTTTTCCGCGGAAATCGGCCCCTTGTTGAGGTATTTCTCGCTGAGCCCGCAGCTGGCGACGAGCTTCAGGGTGTTGCTCTCCTCGTCCAGTAGACGGATCGAGGCCGCCTTGACCCCGATCGCCTGGGAGACCTCGTAGCTCAGGGTCTGGAGGATGTCCTTGATGTCGAGGCTGGAGTTGATGCTGGCGGCCAGATCGAGGAAGATCCGGGTGTTCTCCCGCAGCCTTTCGACCAGCCGCGCGGTTTCGACCGCCACCCCGCCCTGTTCGGCCAGAACCGTCAGGAATTCGATCTCCTCGGCGGAGAAATCCCTCACCTTGGCCGTATACAGCGAGAGGGTGCCGATGAAACGGCCTTTGACCCGGACCGGAACCACCAGAATGGAGGCGATGCCTTCCGCCCTTTTCGTCTCCCGGTTTTCCACCCCGGGATCGGAAGCGGCGTCGCGGAAGTGGAGGTACCCCTTTTTCAGGAGGAGGGGGATTTCCTTCTTGACGTGCGCCAGTCCCGCATGGACATAATTTTTTGAAAGGCCCGTCTGGGCGACGGGGACGTAGGTTCCCTTCTCCTCATCCATCAGGAAAAGGCAGGCCGCCTTGCCCCCCATGGCCTCGAGGACGCCCTGAACGATCAGCTGCAGGATCTTATCCCGTTCCAGGGTCGTTCCCAGGGCCCGGCCGATCTTGACGATGGTCCTGAAATAATTGTTTTGCTTGGTCATGGGATCTCTCCTGTCTCGTGTCTGCCATCCGTTGCGGGGGGAAGGCTTCCCTCTCAAGACCGCTTTATTTATTCACCGCCCGCTTTGCCGGCCGGAGTCTCTCACTCTGAAGCCTTTTTTTCTTCGGGGGACGCGCCGGGGCCGGCCGGCCCTTCCCCCGCGCCGCTTTCCCGGGGGTGAACTTGACGATCGCCGCCCCTTTCGATGCCGGCCGGACGTCCGGCTCGTCCCTTTCCATCAGCCAGCGCGCGATTTTGGGTGCAAATTCTCGCTGGCTCTTGGAACTGACATAGATCCCGATATGGCCGGTATCGAGATTGACGTCCTCCGTATCCCGGCTGCCGACGTGCCGGGTGAGCTGTTCGCAGGCCGCCGGCGGGACCAGGTGATCGTACATGCCGTAGAAGTTCAGAAGCGGCATCGTGATTTTCTTGAGATCGACCCGCTTGCCGCCCAGTTTCATCTTGCTCTGGATCAGGAGATTCTTCTTGTAGCAGTCGTTGATGAACTGCCGGAAGGTCTCGCCGGGGACGTCGGGGCTGTCGAAGATCCACTTCTCCATGCGGACGAAGTTTTCCACGAAGGGCTTGTTGTCCGCGTTCTCCAGGAAACCGACGTATTTGTCGATCATGAGGCGGGCCGGGTTCAACAGCAGAAACCCCAGGTTCATCAGATCCGCCGGGATGTTGCCGAAGGTGTCGACGATCCGGTCGGCGTCGAGGGCCTTCATCCAGATGTGGAGCAGGCCGGTGTCGGTGTCGAAGTGGGTCGGCGTCACCGTCGTGATCAGGTTCTTGACCTTTTCCGCGTGGAGCGCGGCGTACATGACGCAGAACGAACCGCCCATGCAGATTCCCATGAGGTTGATCCGGGGCAGGTTGTGCTTCCTGCGGATGAAATCCACCGCATGATCCAGATAGCCGTTGACGTGATCGTCGATGGTGAGAAACCGGTCCTTCCGGGAGGGATAGCCCCAATCGACCATGTAGAGATCGATGCCGTCCCGGAGGAAGTTCTTGACCACGCTCCGGTCCGGCTGGAGATCCAGCATGGTTTCGCGGTTGATCAGGGCGTAAACGACCAGGAGGGGGGTCTTGAGCCTGGCCTCGCCTTCGAGGCGGTAGTGCTTCAGCCTGACGCGGTCTTCCTCGTAGACGACGTCATAGGGCGTGGACGCGATCTCGGTCGACAGCTCGCTGAGCAGGACCTCCGACACCTTGGTGACCCGCGCCTGCGCCTTTTCCGTGTCTTCGGCCAGGCTGGCCAGAATGAGATCGAGGGGAATCTTGGGCTGATCCATAAGCGTCTCTCCTCGCCGGGCGGCCGCGCACCCTCAATCCGTGTTCAATTGCCTCTCCAGCTCCCGCACCCGCTTTTTCAACTGGTGAAGATCCCGGTAGAGCGCGTCGACTTCCTTGTGGGTGGGCACGGGCAGGAGCTGCAGGATATCCTGAACAACCTCGTTTTTGGCGATAATGAATTCCGACAGCTGATTGAACATCTCGCCGAGTGCCTGGTTGTACTCCGGCGACTTGAAGAGCGTCATGAAATGGCCTTCAAGGATCTTGACCCACAGGTTGTAGTACTCCTTGGCCTGCTTCGGAACCTTCCCCTGCTGCGCCAGCTTTTCAACCTCCTGCTGCATCACCTTGGCGGTCTGCTCGAAGGGGAGGTTGAGCAGGGAAAAGAATTCCGCGCTCGTTGCCTTGAGCAAGGCGAGCTTGTCGAAGAGCAGGTTCATCCGCTCCTGATAGAATCGGGTCAGACCCAGCTGGGGGATGTAAAAGAACTGACGGATCTCTTTTTCGTAGATGTCCTTCAGCGTCTTGAAGAACTCCTGGTCCAGGTTCTCGAAGTGGTAGGCCTCGACCTTCCGGCCGATCTTGCCGGCCTTCTCGATGTTGACCTTCTGAATCTGAAAGCAGGTGTCCCAGGAGGCTTCGGCGACCTTGAGAAACAGGTCGGGGAGGGCGTCAAGACTCTTTGATGCGGCGCTCGCCGCGGCCGGATCGCTCATCGTGGTGGAAAGCGACTGCCACATCTTGAGGGCCGTTTCCATCGATTCGAGGGACCGGTTGCGCGGCGGTTTCTGGGTGGAGGGCCCCGCCGCGGTCCCCGTCGGGGGCGGCACCATTTTCAGGAGCGAGGTCCACAGATCCGCCCCCGCCTTGATCCAGTCGGGGGGAAAAAGCCCGTCCGGGGCTTGACCCTGCTGCGTCTCGTCCATCGCACACCTCATGAGCCGGCAATGCCGCCCGGGGGATGGCGCCTCCCCCGCGCCCTTCTCTGTCTGCACGCGAAAAAAGGCCCTGCACCGATCCCGTGACGCGGAAGGTCAGGCGGCAAGATTGAGCAGGAACGACCCTGAAACGACGATTGATGAATATATCCAAACGATTCAACCGTCAAGGGAAAAGATGCCGGCATGGTAGGAACTGCGCACGAGCGGCCCCGCCTCGACATGCCGGAAGCCCAGTCCCAGGGCGATTTCCCTGAATTCGGCGAACTCGGCGGGGGGGTAGTACCGGGTGACGGGCCAGTGACGGCGCGTCGGCTGCTGGTACTGGCCGATCGTGACGCGCTGGCAGCGGACGGTGGCCAGGTCGTGGAGCAGGGCGACGATGGCGTCCCGGGTCTCGCCCAGGCCGATCATGAAGCCGGACTTGCTGACGATGTCCCGGTGCGGGTGAAGGGCGGCCAGCAGCCTCAGGGAGCGTTTGTAGTCCCCCTGCGGGCGGAGGCCCGGAAACAGGGATCTGACGACCTCGATGTTGTGATTGATCACCTCCGGTCCGGCGTCGATGATCCGCTCCAGCGCCGCGCGGCTCCCCTGGAGATCCGGGATCAGGACCTCGATGCGGCAGTCCGGGAGGCGCGTGCGCAGCAGGTGGATGCAGTGGGCGAAATGTCCCGCGCCCCCGTCGGGCAGGTCGTCCCGGGTGACGGAGGTGATGACGACGTAGCGGAGACCGAGGGCGCGGACGGCCTCCACGAGACGCTCCGGCTCGCCGGCATCCACCGGCGCGGGCGTCCCCTGGCGGATGTGACAGTAGCGGCAGCCGCGCGTGCAGGTGTCGCCCAGGATGAGAAACGTGGCCGTTCCCGCCCGGAAACACTCCCCCCGGTTGGGGCAGAGGGCCTCCTGGCAGACGCTGTGGAGGCTCAGTTCGGCGAGGGTGCGCGCGATCCGGTGGTCCTCCTCGCCGCCCGGCAGCCGGACCTTCAGCCAGGGGGGCTTCCGAAGCGGGGGGCGGGCCGTTTTTGCATTCATCGTCAGATCGCTCAGAAGTAGTACCAGATCGACTTGTAGTCGCTGATGTTTTCGCCGTCCGCGGCCAGCCGCTTCAGGTAGTCGTAGATGGAGACGTCCGTGTAGAGATAGTCGAAATTCGTCGTGATCCGCGCCTCCCAGGTGTAGAAGCGGTACACCCGGCGGCCGTCGGGCAGGATCATGATGATCTCGTGGTCCTGCCAGGCCCGCAGGTTCGACTTCCCCAGGCGGGGGACGTTGAAGACCGGTTCGTCCGTCCGGACGACGCCGGGCAGGAGACGGGCCTCCTCCTTCCGCTCCTGCTCGATGCGGGCCATCGGGACCCGGAAGTCCGCCGTCTCCTCCTTTCCCATCGTGTTGAAGGTGTAGTAGGGATCGATTCCGGAGAGCTTCAGCATCCGCCGGAGCAGGCAGAGTTCGAAGCGGCGGCTGTTGTAGTACGTGAAGACGTGCTGATTGTAGACATTGACGCCCAGGGCCTTGATCCGCTTGACCGCATCGAGGGCCTCGGGCGTCAGCTCCGCGGCGTGCTCGAAATGGGTGGAGATGCAGATCTCCCGGCGGCCCCATTCGTGGTATTTCCTCAGGATCTCGAGGAAGCCCTCATCGATCCGGAAGGGGAGGGTGACCGGAACGCGGGTGCTGATCCGGATGCGCTCGACGTGGGGGATGTGGGCCAGCTGCTCGACGATCCATTCCAGGCGGCGGTTGTCCAGGCACAGGGGGTCGCCGCCGGTCACCAGGACCTCGCTGATATGGTCGTTGTCGCGGATCCACGCGACGGCCTCGCGGAGCGCCTCCGGAGGCAGCATCGCGGGGTCGTCGATCTGCTTCACCTCCCAGTTGCGCTGGCAATAGACGCAGATTTGCGGACAGGCGTTGAAGGGCTTCAGGATCACGACCTTCGGGTACCGGCGGGTGATCCCGTCGACGGGGCTCGTCGAGCGCTCCTGCATGAAGTCCATGTCGACGCCCTGCTCCCGGTTGGCCGCGACGCTGGCGCAGTACCGGACGGACGGCAGGACCTGGGCGCGGATCTGACGGTCCTCGTCGGTGCGTCCCGAGGCGTTGAACAGGGACAGGTAATAGGGGGTGATCTCCACGGGGATGCCCTTTTGGGCCGCCATCGCGAGCCCCGCCGTCTCGTCGTCGTCGAGCCGGACGAGCCGGGCGATCGTGTCGAGATCCGTCAGGATGTGCTGCAGGTGCCACCGGGGGTCCCGCCAGTCGGCCTCCGAGGCCCCGAAGTGCGCGAGGATCTCCGCCTTGAGCTTCCGCCGCTGACGGATGAGGGCGGCGTCGAATCCGGTCCGGTAGCGCCGGCGGTAGCGCCGCATGATGGCCGAGTAGGCGTCGAGCTGCCGCGAGCGGGCCGTCGCCGCGGTACGGTCCTGGGCGGCCGACCGGCCGTCCGCTCCCCTCAGGAGTTCCGGGATTTTCGGCTGCTTGCCGGCCTTGCCGGTGATGCCCTTGAAGAAGGCGAGGTACTCGCACAGAAAGGCCTCGCTGACCTGCTCCAGCGCCCCCGGGCGGTTCTGGGCCAGGTCGTAGAGGACGGTGAGCGGCGAGGCGCCGGTCAGGTGCTCGTTTTCCGTCCGGATGGTGTTGGAGAAGACGCGGAGGCATTCCTTGGCGTTTCTCTTTTCGATGGAATTCATGGTCGCGTAGGGGGTGTCCGGCTTCATGTTGAACATCGAGCGGTTGAGCTGGTTGAAGTAGTCGAACAGGATGTGGCGTGCCTCCTCGACGTGCTTGGAGCCGGCGAGGATCCTCCGGATCTGCGGGTCGGCGGCCCACAGCTTCTCGACGAGTTCCTTCCTGCCCAGGGAGAGAATGTTCTTGGCCATGAGACGGGTCCCCGTGTGTCTTGGTCGAGGGACATTCTGGCCGAAGCCGCCCCCGACGTCAATCATTTCCTGACAGGCGTGATCGCGCCCCTCCCGCGCCCCCTCCGGAGACCGGCTCGAAGGGTTCCGATGTCCCCGGCGCTTTCCCGGCCATGGGTCAATCGGGACCGGATGGGCCCTTCCAGCAGACGTCCGGCCGGCGGGCGGCCCGGACCTCGTCGAGGCGCTTCACGGGGGTGGTGTGCGGGGCCGACTTCACGATCTCCGGGTCGTCCTTCGCCTCGGCGGCGATGGCGATCATCGCGTCGCAGAAGGCGTCGAGCGTCTCGAGGCTCTCCGTCTCGGTCGGTTCGATCATGATGGCCTCCGGGACGATCAGGGGGAAGTAGATCGTCGGCGGGTGGACGCCGTAGTCGAGCAGGCGCTTGGCGATGTCGGTCGTGTGGACGCCGCTTTCCCGGACCTGCCGTCGTCCGGAAAAGACGCATTCGTGCATGCAGGGGCGGTCGTAGGCGAGGTCGTAGAAGGCCTTCAGGCGCGCCTGGACGTAGTTGGCGGCGAGGACGGCGTCTTCCGCCGTCTGGCGGAGGCCCGCCGCGCCGAGGCTGCGGAGGTAGGCGCAGACCCTGACCATCACGGCGACGTTTCCGTAAAAGGCCCGGACGCGCCCGATCGTGTCGGGATACGCCTCCGACCAGGCGTAGCCCGCGTCCGTCCGGACGATCCGGGGGACGGGGAGGAAGGGTTCGAGGGCGGCCCCGACGCCGACGGGGCCGCTCCCCGGGCCGCCGCACCCGTGGGGGGTGGAGAAGGTCTTGTGGAGGTTCAACTGGATGACGTCGAAGCCGATCTCGCCCGGCCGCACCTTTCCCAGGAAGGCGTTGGCGTTGGCGCCGTCGCCGTAGAGGAGGCCGCCCCGGTCATGGATGATCCGGGCCACCGCCGCGATGTTCCGCTCGAAGAGTCCCAGGGTGTTCGGGTTCGTCAGCATGAGGCCGGCGGTGTTTTCCGTCGTGGCCGCGTCCAGGGCGTCGAGATCCACGCCGCCCGCGTCGTTGGACGGCACCTGCACGACCTCGTAGCCGCACAGGGCGCCCGAGGCGGGGTTCGTCCCATGGGCCGTGTCGGGGATCAGGATCTGCGTGCGTTTTTCTCCCCGCTTCTCGAAATACTTCCGGATCATCATGACGCCCGTCAGCTCGCCGTGGGCGCCGGCCGCCGGCTGCAGGGTGAAGTCGGCCATGCCGAAGATCTCGCAGAGATCGCGGCGCAGGCCGTCCATCAGCTGCAGGCTGCCCTGGGCGAAGGCGGCCGGGACACCGGGGTGGAGATCGGCGAAACCGGGCAGCGCCGCCGCCGCGTCGTTCACCTTCGGGTTGTACTTCATCGTGCAGGAGCCGAGCGGGTAGAAGCCGAGGTCGACGCCGAAGTTGCGGCGGGACAGGGCGGTGTAGTGGCGGACGAGATCGACCTCCGCCACCTCGGGGAGGTCGACGTCGTTCCGGAGCAGGTGCGCTTCGATGCGCGGGCCGTCGGCCGTCTCCGGCACGTCGCACGGCGGGACCGCGCCGGCCCGCCGGCCCGGCCGGCTCTTTTCGAAAATCAGCGCAACGTCCGGATGGGGGGGATGCTTTTCCACGGTTTCTCGCTCCGTTCGTTCGATCCGGTTCAATGCTTCCGGAACATCACCAGCCGCCTGCCTTCACTCGCACGCCGGAGGGAATGGCGCCCTTCAATCCCGGCCTGGAGTTCCGCCGGCGCGGGAACGACCGCCTTCACGGGGACGCCTCCTCATCCACGGCAACGGGACCGCGTCCGCTGCCGCCGGATCCTGTCCCGGGCACTCCAGGTCTTCAGGGGCGGAGGACGTCGACCGCCCGGTCCAGGTCCGCCCGCGTGAGCAGCTCCGTGGCGCACAGGAGCAGCGTGCCGGACAGCTCGGGATACTCCCCCGCGAGGCTGATCCCGCCGCTGATGCCGGCCTCCGCCCACCGGGCGTTCACGCCCTCCGGATCGGGACAGCGCAGGACGAACTCGTTGTAGACCGGCCCGGAGAAGGCGGGCGCCCAGCCGGGCAGGTCCAGCAGGCGCCGGCGCAAATACCCGGCCTTCGCGGCATTCAGCTCGGCCAGGGGCTTCAGGTTCTTCCCCAGGCAGGCGAGGTAGACGGCCGCGGCGAGGGCGCACAGGGCCTCGTTGGAGCAGATGTTCGAGGTCGCCTTCTCCCGCCGGATGTGCTGTTCGCGGGTCTGAAGCGTCAGGACGAAGGCGCGCCGGCCGTCCCGGTCCACCGTGGCGCCCGCCAGGCGGCCCGGGATCTTCCGCAGGAACGGGTCCGTGGCGGCGAAGATGCCGAGATACGGCCCGCCGTAACTGACCGGATTGCCGAAGGCCTGGCCTTCCCCCGCGCAGAGGTCGGCGCCCAGCTCGCCGGCCGGCCTGAGCAGGCCCAGGGAGGTCGCTTCGGTGAAGCAATGAACGAGGTGCGCCCCGGCGGCATGGACGGGGGGCGCGGCGGCGGCGAGGTCCTCCACCACGCCGAAATAATTGGGGCTCTGCACGATGACGGCGGCGGTCGATTCCCGGACGGCGGCCGCGAGGGCCTTGGGGTCGAGCCGGCCGTCGCCCGTGAACGGCGCCTCCTCGACCGCCAGTCCGTTCGCCCAGGCGTAGGTCCGGAGAACCTGGCGGTACGCGGGGTGGACGGAGCGGGCGACGACGACCCCGGTCCGGCCGAGCGTCCTGGCGGACAGCACCGCCGCCTCCGCCGTCGCCGAGGCCCCGTCGTACATCGAGGCGTTGGCCACCGGCATCCCCGTGAGGCGGGCGATCATGGTCTGGTATTCGTAGACGGCCTGCAGGATGCCCTGGCTGATCTCCGCCTGGTAGGGGGTGTAGGCCGTGGAGAACTCGGACCGTTGCGTCAGGTGTCCGACGACGGCGGGGATGTAGTGCCGGTATGCGCCGGCGCCGGTCAGGGTGATGTCGGGGAGGCGGTTGCGTTCGCTCAGCGCCTTCAGATGGGTGAAGGCCTCCTGCTCCGAGAGGGCGGGCGTCAGGTCCAGCAGGCGGCTCAGACGCCATCGCTCGGGGATGTCCCCGAACAGGGCTTCGATGGAGGCGATCCCGACCACGTCCATCATGGCCTTGCGGTCTTCCGCCGTGTGCGGACTGTAATCCATCGGCATCGTCCTTGCGGGATCAGTGCGCCTCGTCCCGGATGAAGGCGTCGTAGGCGGCGGCGTCCATCAGGCCGTCGTATTCCTGCGGATCGGCCAGCTTCAGTTTCGCGATCCACCCCTCGCCGCAGGCGTCCTCGTTGATGAGCTCCGGCCGGTCCTCCAGGGCCCCGTTCACGGCGATGACCTCGCCGCTCAGGGGGGCGAAGACGTCCGAGACGGACTTGACCGACTCCACGACGGCGACGGCCTCGCCCTGGCGGACCTGCCGGCCGGGCGCGGGGAGCTCGACGAAGACGATGTCGGTGAGCAGTTCCTGGGCGTGATCGGTGATGCCGATCGTCGCCGTGCCGTCGCCGTGCGGCAGGGCCCACTCGTGCTCCTGGGAATATTTCCGGTCGGTTGGATTGGGTTTGGACATGGCCTGCTCCTGATCGATAAGGGGTTGTCGGGTTTACCGCGGACGCCTGTAAAAGGGCAGTTCGACCACCGCGGCCGGGACGAGGTTGTCGCGGATTTGAATGCCGATCTCCGTCCCCGGCGCCTGCGCCGCCGCGGACACCAGGGCCAGACCGATGGCCCGGGAAAGCGTCGGGGAAAAGGTTCCCGAGGTGACGGCGCCGATCGCCTCGCCGTTCCGCCAGACGGGGTGCCCCTCGCGGGCGATTCCCCGTCCGGTCATCGCGAAGCCGACGAGCTTCCGGTCCGCGCCCGCCGCCTTCCGGCGCCGGAGGGCGGCGCTCCCGATGAAGTCCTTCGCCGGATCGACGAGCCAGCCGTAGATCACCTCGTCGGGCGTGGTCGTTTCGTCCATGTCATGACCGTACAGGAGCATGCCCGCCTCCAGGCGGAGCGTGTCCCGCGCCCCGAGACCCACGGGCCTCAGGTTCCGGGCGGCGCCGTGTTCGAGCAGCGCATCCCAGATCGCGCCGATTGCGTCGCTCGCGGCGTAGATCTCGAAGCCGTCTTCGCCGGTGTAGCCGCTGCGGGAGACAAGGGTCGGCCGGCCGGCCACCCGCGTGCGCGTGAAGCGGTAGTACGCGAGCCCGTCCAGGGCGGCCGGCGTCAGGGGCTGCAGGATCGCCTGGGCCGCCGGGCCCTGGAGATCGAGTTTCCCGATTTCATCCGTCCGGTCGACGATCTCCACCTCCCGGAATCCCTCGGCCTCCTTGACGGTCCTGAGCCAGGCCACGTCCTTGAGCCGCGTTCCGGCGTTGGTGACGAGTCCGTAGCGGTCCGCCTCCAGACGATAGACCGTCAGGTCGTCCAGAATGCCGCCCGCTTCGCTCGTCAGGACGCTGAGCCTGAGCCGGCCCGTTTCCAGGTCGCCCAGATCCCGGCTCAGGCACCGCTGCAGAAGTGCCAGCGCGGCGGCGCCCCGAACCTCGATCTCGCCCATGTGACAGATGTCGAAGAGCCCGGCGCTCTTCCGCGTGGCGCGGTGCTCCTCGATGACGCCGGTGTACTGGACGGGCATCGCCCAGCCGCCGAAATCGATCATCCGGGCGCCGGCGCGAACGTGGCGGTCGTAAAGCGGCGTCTGGTTCATGGGTCACTCCCGGGGCGGCCTTGAGGCCTGTCTTGCGGACCCGCCCGTGCCGGGGGCGGGAGGCGCCGGGGTTGCGGACAGGGCCGCCCGACCGGTCCCGTCAGGGCCCGCGGGCGATGGATGCGAAGGAACCCCGGAACTAATAGTAACGGTAAAGCAGGGACAGCAGGATCAGGATAACGACCACCCCGAAAAAGATGTTGGATTTTCTCAGGGCCTTTCCGCCCACCACGACCCCGTCGCAGGACTGGCAGACCGTCAGGTGCGAGGCAATGGGCGCCCCGCAGCTGGGACATCGCAGCTCCCGCTCCCGCGAGGCCGTCTTGGCCTCGGCGCTTTTTTTGATCTGTTCGCCGACGTCGTAGGTCCAGCGGCAGTCATCGGTCGGGCACCGGCCCCGGATCGGCATCCGGTCCGTCCAGATGAAACTCCTCCCGCACTGGGGACATTGGATTTTGACCATCGCTTGTCTCTCCGGAAACGCTTCTCTGAATCGTTCGGTGCCGTCCTACGTACTATAAGGAGGGGGGGATTTCAAGGCAAAAGGTCCGCTCCCATTATTTTATTGATTGTTTCCCGAAACTGGTATATGAAATTCCACCTTTTTGCAGCGCGGCCGAGCCGCTGCGCGGGAGGGGGCTCAACGTTCGAGTTTGCCGGGAGTGGCACATGATCAGGTTTCAGGGTGTGCACAAATGGTTCAAGAAACTTCATGTGTTGAATGACGTCAATCTCCATGTCAAGCAGGGCGAGGTCGTCGTCGTCTGCGGTCCCTCCGGATCGGGGAAATCCACCCTCATCCGGACGATCAACAAGCTCGAACCCATCCAGAAGGGCAGCCTGTTCGTCGACGGACAGGACCTGTCCGACCGGAAAACCGACATCAACCGGCTGCGGGCGGAAATCGGGTTCGTCTTCCAGCAGTTCAATCTCTATCCTCACCTGAGCGTCATCAAAAACATCACCCTGGCGCCCATCAAGATCCGCAAGCTCGCCCGCACGGAGGCGGAGGAGCAGGCCATGGCCCTGCTGGAGCGGGTCGGGCTCGCGGAGAAGCGGGACGCCTACCCGGCGCAGCTCTCCGGAGGGCAGCAGCAGCGGGTGGCCATTGCCCGCGGGCTCGCCATGAAGCCGAAGATCATGCTCTTCGACGAGCCGACGTCGGCCCTCGACCCGGAGATGATCGGAGAGGTCCTGGAGGTCATGCAGGGCCTGGCCCACACGGGGATGACGCTGATCGTGGTGACCCATGAAATGGGATTCGCCCGCGAGGTGGCGGACCGCGTCACCTTCATGGATTACGGCGTGATTCTCGAAGAGGCCACGCCGGACGAATTCTTCAAGAATCCCAAGCACGAGCGGGCGCAGTTGTTCCTCAAGGAGATCCTCTCTCCGATGCACTAGGAGAGATCAGGCGGCGGGCTAAAGGCACCGGGCCATGAGGATGGTCCTGAATTCAGCCTTCGATGGGAATTCATTCAGCGTTGAAAGGAGGACAAGCATGATGAAGCGATTGGGGATGTGGGTATTGGCACTGGTGTTTGTGGGCGGCCTGGGGGGCACGGCGCTGGCCGCGGATACCCTGGCGGACGTGAAGAGCAAGGGAGTAATGGTCTGCGGCGTGAAGGATTCCACGCCCGGGTTCGGCTACATCGATGAGCAGACCCGCGAGATCATGGGGTACGACGTGGACTTCTGCCGGGCCATTGCCAAGAAACTCGGCGTCAAACTGGAGCTGAAACCCGTGACCTCGGCGACCCGGATGCCCCAGCTCATCGCCGGCAACATCGATATCATCGCCGCGACGATGACCAAGAATGCCGAGCGGGCCAAACAGATCGATTTCAGCTACATGTACTTCTTCACCGGCCAGAAGTTCCTCGTGAAGAAGGGGACGGTCAAGAAGCTGGCCGACCTCGAGGGGAAGCGGATCGGCACGGCCAAGGGGTCCACCTCCGAGCAGAATGCGGCCAAGGCCCTGCCCAAGGCCACGATCCTGTCCTTCGACGATTACCCCCAGGCCTTCCTGGCCCTGGAGCAGGGCAAGGTGGTGGCCGTCACCACCGACGAGTCGATCCTGGCGAACCTGCTGGCCAAGGCGCCCAACAAGAAGAACTACGAAATCCCCAACATCCAGATCTCCGACGAGCCCTACGGCCTCGGGATGCGCAAGGGCGACACGAATTTCGTGAACGCCGTCAACAAGGCCCTCCTGGACATGGAGAAGAAGGGCGAGGCGAAGAAACTCTACACGAAGTGGTTCGGCCCCAAGGGAAAATCGGGAATCGTCCTGAAGCGGACCTTCACGATTACGCCGGAACGATAAGAGGAGTTTCCTCCGAACGTGTTCAACTATCAGTTCGACTGGGCAATCGTTACATCAGGGCAGTACTTTGAATGGATCCTGTCCGGCGTCAAGGTCACCATTCAGCTGTCCCTGGTGTCGATTGCCCTCGCTTTTATCCTGGGGCTGCTCGTGGCGGTCATGCGGATGAGCCAGAACGCGCCCATCCGCTGGTTCGCCATGGGTTACCTCGAGTTCTTCCGCAACACCCCGCTCCTCGTTCAGATTTTCTTCTGGTATTTCGGCTCCGACAAGATCCTCCCGCAGGCCGCCCGGGACTGGCTGTACAGCATGAATTTCGAATTCGCCGCCGCGGTCATCGCGCTGACGATCTACACCTCGGCCTTCATCGCCGAGGACATCCGCTCCGGCGTCCGCTCCATCCCGAAGGAGCAGATGGAGGCGGCCCGCAGCTCCGGATTCTCCTACGTCCGGTCCATGCTGTACATCATCCTGCCGCAGGCCGTGCGGATCACGATCCCGCCGCTCATCAACCAGTTCCTCAACCTGGCGAAGAACTCGTCGCTCGCCATGACCATCGGCGTGGCGGAACTGACGTATCAGGCCCGGCAGGTGGAAAGCTACACGTTCAAGGGGTTCGAGGCCTTTACGGCGGCGACCCTGGTCTATCTGGTGATCTCGCTCGTCATCACGGCGCTCGTCACCCTTTACAGCAAGAAGGTGCTGAGCCCCATCGGGATGCGATAACGTATGGAAACCGGACTCGACTTCACCGTCATCTGGACGAACATCACCCACTTCATGATCGGGCGCTACCCGAGCGGCCCCATGGGGGGGGTGCTGCTCACCCTGTACCTGGCGGCGGTCTCGCTCGTCCTGTCCTTCTTCGGCGGGCTCATCCTGGGGCTCATGTGCGTCTCGCGCAATCCGCTCGTCCGCTATCCCACCCTGGCGGTGGTGAACACGATCCGCGGCATCCCGCTCCTTCTGGTGATCTTCTGGATGTACTTCCTGCTGCCCACCTTCCTCGGCTACCGGACGCCGGAGAGCTGGACGGTCATCGCGGCGCTCACGATCTTCACCTCCGCTTACATGTCCCAGATCGTCCAGGCGGGGATCGAGGGCATCCCCAGCGGCCAGATGGAGGCGGCCCTCTCGACGGGGCTTCACCCGCGCCAGGCCATGCTGTTTATCGTCCTGCCGCAGGCCCTGCGCAACATGATCCCCTCCTTCGTGAACCAGTTCGTCTCCATGATCAAGGACACGTCGCTGGCCTACATCGTCGGGGTTTCCGAACTGACGCACGTGGCGACCCAGATCAACAACCGGACGATGGTCTACCCCACGGAGATCTTCCTGTTCATCGCCGTGATCTACTTCATCATCTGCTTCGCCTTTACCAGCCTGTCCCGCTGGCTGGAGAAACGGCTGGCCTGGCGCAAGGCGATCTGACCGGTTCCCGGCCGCAACCGCCCCGTTTTTTCCCGAAAATGAATGCGGATTATTTTTTGGACAGGAGGCTCTCGAAGAAGGCCCGCTTCTTGCGCGGCACCAGCACGGTGCCCTCGTGGTCCACGATCAGGATGCCCTCCAGGTGGTCCATCTCGTGCTGGACGATGCGCGCGCCAAAGTCGGTGTAGCGCTTGCTGATCTTGCGTCCCTCCCGGTCGCAGGCGCGCACCTTGATTTCCGGGTGGCGTTCGATCTCGACCTGGATCTCGGGACAGGACAGGCAGCCCTCCGCGCCCCGGACGGGCTCCCCCCGCGTCTGGGTGATGCGGGGGTTGACGAGCACGTCGTAGTCCTTGTCGCCGGCGGGCCGGCCCTTTTCATCGAAATGCTTGTTCTTGAAGATGATGACCCGGCGGCCGATCCCGATTTGGGGGGCGGCCAGCCCCAGGGCGTCGTCGCGCTCCAGAAAGGCGTCCACCAGGGCGCGGATGTCCTCCCGGGCGGCCCTGTCCAGGGGGATGGGAATCTCCTCGCAGGGCTCCCGCAGGCGTTTCGACTCCGCTTCGTTCCAGTGTTCGTCCGACCAGAGGGTCAGGATCTTTCTTTCCGTCATGGGGCTCTCCGTGTTTTGCATGCACCCGGCCGCCCTATATCACCCTTGGGGACGGAATTCAAGCGGGCCGGGAGGACGCGAATCCGCTTGATCATCGGGAGGATGTCTGCTACGTACCGGAGGCGGCCTTGACCTCCCCTCCCCCCGGGGCCGGTATGGTCTTCGCCGCCGGGGACCCTTGCGGCCCCGCGTGAGCCCACAGCCTTCAGGCATCCGGAACGGGGGAGCGCCTTGTTCCGGAGAGCGGATCGATCATGACCTTGCCGTTTGTCCCGTCCCTCATCACGGCCGTCGCCCGGCGGGAATTTTCCCGGGCCATGCACTTCGAAGCGGGCCGGCCGGTGAACCTCCCCCCTTCGGACCGGTCCGCCCCCCGGCTGCTGTACCTCCACATCCCCTTCTGCGAGCAGCTCTGCCCCTACTGTTCCTTCAACCGGGTGGCGTTCGAACCGGACCTGTGCCGGGCGTATTTTCGCGCCCTGCGGCGGGAGATCCGCCTCTATGCCGAGCGCGGCTACGACTTCGGCGGGGTCTACGTCGGCGGAGGGACGCCGACGGTCCTGCCGGACGAGCTGGGCGAAACGCTGGCCCTGGCCCGCGCGTCCTTTGGCATTCGTGAAATATCGGTCGAAACGAATCCGAACCACCTGACGGACGAGACCCTGGCGCTCCTGAAGCACGCCGGGGTGAACCGCCTGTCCGTGGGGGTGCAGAGTTTTCAGGATCCGCTCCTGAGGCAGATGGAGCGCTACGCGAAGTACGGGAGCGGCGAGGCCATCGGCCGCCGCCTGGGTCAGATCGCGGGGCGTTTCGATACGCTCAACGCGGACATGATCTTCAACTTTCCCTCCCAGACGCCGGAGATGCTCGCCGCGGACCTCGCCGTGATCCGGTCGCTCGGGGTGGACCAGGTCACCTGGTACCCGCTGATGGTCTCCGATGCCACGCGCCGGAAGGTGAGCCGGACCCTGGGGCGGGTCCGCTACGGCCGGGAGAGGCGCTATTACGCTGAAATCGTGAAGGGGCTTCTGCCGATGTACCGCCTGTCTTCGGCCTGGTGTTTTTCCCGCCAGCCGTCCCTGATCGACGAGTACATCGTCGATTACGCGGAGTACGCCGGTCTGGGCAGCGGTTCCATCGGCTATCTGGACGGGACCTGCTACGCCAACACCTTCCGGATTCCCGACTACATCGCGCAGGTCGAGCGGGGCGAGATCCCCCTGTTCGCCGCCCGGGCCTTTTCCCGGCGCGACCGGATCCGGTACGACTTTCTCATGCAGCTGTTCGGGATGACCCTGGATCTCCGGGGGCTCAAGAAGAAATACGGACCGGCGATCTGGCGGCACCTCTGGTTCCCCCTGCTCGCCTTCGGCGCGGCCGGCGGGCTGCGGTACCGCGCCCCGATCGTCCGCCTGACGGAGGCCGGACGTTACCTGTGGGTGATCATGATGCGGGAGTTTTTCATCGCCGTGAACAACTTCCGCGACGACTGCCGGGACGGGGCCGGTCCGGTCTGAGGGGCCGGTCCGTGTTTTGTATCTTTGCGGGTGCCGGAGACCTTGTCCTCCGTGCGGCGGGCGGACAGGTTGAGGAACCTTCAGGAAGCCATGAGTTGGCGATTCCGGGGATGGTGGCGCAATGGATGAACGGAAGAAGGCGTTGTTGCGGGAGCTGCCCAAGATCGATGCGCTGATGCTCCTGCTCGAAGCGAAGGGTGCGCCCGCGCTGGCCCCGCGGGAGCTGATCCTTGAGACGTGCCGGGCGGTGGTGGCCGATCTGCGGACCAGGATCGTGGATGTCGAAGGGCCGGGCAGGACGTCGTCCGGGAAGCGCGGCGGACCGGAGGCCCTGCGCCTGCCTGTGCCGGAGGAGGTGGCCGCCCGGGTCGTGGCGCGCCTCGAAGACCTCCACCGCTACCGCCTCCGGCGGGTGATCAACGCGACCGGCGTCATCCTCCACACGAACCTGGGGCGGGCGCCCCTGTGCCCCGAGGCCGTCGAACGGATCGTCGCGGTCAGCCGGGGCTACAGCAACCTGGAATTCGACCTGGAGAAGGGGGAGCGGGGGCTTCGCTACGATCATGTCCGGGAGCGACTGTGCGCCCTGACGGGGGCCGAGGACGCCCTCGTCGTCAACAACAACGCGGCGGCGGTCCTGCTGGTTCTGAACACCCTGGCCTTCGGCCGGGAGGCCATCGTCTCCCGCGGGGAGCTCATCGAGATCGGCGGGGAGTTCCGGATTCCCGACGTCATGGAGAAGAGCGGCGGCCGGCTCCGGGAGGTGGGCACGACGAACCGCACCCGCCTGGCCGACTACGAGCGGGCCATCGGGCCGGAGACGGCCCTGATCCTCAAGGTCCACACGAGCAATTTCCGGATCGTCGGCTTCACGGAAGAGGCGGACCTGGGCGAACTCGTCGCCCTCGGCAAACGCTCCGGTCTGCCCGTTCTGGACGATCTCGGGAGCGGCTGCCTGATCGGGCTGGCGCGTTTCGGCCTGGCGCACGAGCCGACGGTCCAGGAGGTCCTCGCGACGGGCGTCGACGTCGTCACGTTCAGCGGGGACAAGCTGCTGGGAGGCCCGCAGGCGGGGATCATCCTCGGAGGACGGGAGATCCTGGGGCGAATCAGGAAGAACCCCCTGAACCGGGCGCTCCGGATCGACAAGCTGACCCTGGCGGCCCTGGAGGCAACGCTCGTCCACTATCTCGATCCGGACACGGCCCGTGAGCGGCTGCAGGTCCTGAAGGCCCTGACGGAGCCCCTGCCGGACGTGAAGAAGCGGGCGCACCGCCTGCTCCGGCTCCTGCGCCGGACGGGGCTGGAGGGTCTCGACGTCTCCCTCGAGGCGGGGGTGTCCATGACGGGCGGCGGTTCGCTGCCGACCCAGGAGATCCCGACGGCGCTCGTCGCCCTGAGACCCCGCTCCCTGTCCGCCGCCCGCCTGGAGGAGGGGCTGAGGCGCCTGCCGACGCCGGTGATCGCCCGTATCGCCGAGGATGCGGTTCTCCTCGACGTGCGGACCCTGATGGAGGAGGAGCTGGGCTGGATCCGCGATGGATTGAGAAGCCTTTTCCCCGTTCGGCCGCGCGAGCCGGGCATGAACCCCTGACGCGTCGCGGGCGCGGCCGCCGTCGAAGCCGCCCCGGAGGGGCGGCGGCCCGCCGGGACCCACGCCATGGATAAAGCCATCGAGACCTGGACCGTTCCCCCGTCCCTGGACGGCGCCCGCCTGGACCTGTTCCTGACGGAGGCGTCGTCGCTGTCCCGTTCCCAGGTCAAGCGCCTCGTCGAGGGGGGGCGGGTCTCGATCGATGGCGCCGCCGCCCCGAAGGTCAGCCGGAAGCTGAAGGCCGGCGAGACCGTCGTCCTGCTCCGGCCCCCCGTCGCCGCGGCGGAGGCCCTCCCGGAGGACATTCCCCTGTCCATTCTCTATGAAGATGCACACCTGCTGGTCCTGGACAAGCCGGCGGGACTCGTGGTCCACCCGGCGCCCGGGCACGCCGGGGGGACCCTCGTGAACGCCGTTCTCCACCACTGCCGGGACCTCTCGGGGATCGGCGGGGTCCTGCGCCCCGGAATCGTCCACCGCCTGGACAAGGACACGTCCGGGGTCCTCGTCGTCGCCAAGTCGGACACGGCCCACGCGGGGCTGGTCAACCGGTTCAAGCGGCGCGAGATCGGCAAGACCTACCTCGCGCTGGTTTGGGGCGTGCCCCGGGAAAACGCGGGCCGCATCGACCTGCCCGTTGGCCGCCATCCGCGGGAGCGCCAGCGGATGTCCGTCCGGAGCCGGCGGGGCAAGACGGCGGTGACGCACTGGCGGGTCGTCCGACGGTACGGGGCCGTGAGCCTCCTCGAGGTGTCCCTCGAGACCGGCCGGACCCATCAGATCCGGGTGCATCTGAACGCCATCGGCCATCCCGTCGTCGGGGACCCCGTCTACGGCGGGGCCGGAAGGGTCCGGGGCGTGGCCGATCCGGTCCTCCGGTCCCGGCTCGTCGCGATGAAGCGCCAGGCCCTCCATGCGGCCCGCCTGGATTTCGTCCACCCCGTGACCGGGGTGCCCCTGAGCGTGACCGCGCCGCTTCCGCCGGACATGGCGGAGCTGACGGCGTTTCTGGAAAAGGACGCCTCGGGCGCCGCGCCCGAGGCGGGCAGCGGCGCCCCGCATCCGGGGGTCGCGCGATGAGCCCCGCGCGGCGGGCGGCGGGCCCGGGCGCACCCGGGGAAGGATTCCGGATCCGGCGCCGCGGCGGTCTGAGCGTGTTCGAAGCCAATCTCCTGGCGGGGATCCCGTCCCTCCGGCACGCCTTCTCCACCCGCCGGGGCGGGAGCAGCGGCGGGTGCTTCTCCGGCCTCAACTTCAGCTTCCACCAGGGGGACGAGGCGGAACACGTCCGGGCGAACTGGGCGGCCCTGTCCCGGGCCTTCGGGATCGCGCCGGAGCGCCTCCTGACCGTCCGCCAGGTGCACGGCAACCGGATCTGGATGCTCGACGAGGCGGAACCGGTGCCGGTGTCCGGCGGCGGAGAGGCCGGGGAAGACGCGCCCCAATGTGATGCGATCGTCACCAGCCGGCCGGGGATCGCCATCGGCGTCAAGACGGCGGATTGCGTGCCGGTCCTGATCGCGGACCCGGTCCGGCGGGTGATCGCGGCCGTCCATGCCGGCTGGCAGGGGACGGCCCGGCGCATCGTGGAACAGGTCTGCGCCGCGCTCGAGGCGCGGTTTGCCTGCCGGAGGGAGGACCTCCTCGCCGCCATCGGTCCGGCCATCGGTCCGTGCTGCTACGAGGTGGACGACCGCGTCCGGGAGGCGATGGCCGGTCTTCCCGGGTTTGAGCGGATCTTCTCCCCCGGGGAGACGCCGGGGCGCTGGCAGCTCGATCTCGCCCTGGCCAACCGGTTGCAGCTCTGGAGTGCGGGCGTGCCGGCGTCGCGGGTGGCGGCGGCGAACCTGTGCACCGCCTGCCGGCCGGACCTTTTCTTCTCGCACCGCGGCAGCGGCGGAAAAACCGGGCGGCACTTCAATTTTCTCCTGTTGGACGGGGAACCGGGCGAAGGGTCCGGATCCCCCGGCGGGGGGCCTTCCCGCGGAAACGGGAATCCGGCGGCGAAACGGTGAACGGGATGTCCGCCGGATCGGCCGGAGCGGACATGGGGCCGCCTGAAAAAAATCTTGACACGACCGGGGGCATGGGGTAAGGGAAGCTCAACTTTGAACGGTTGGTGCGAAGTCCTTCCCTCATGGAATAATCCCAGAATTCGCGTTGGCAACCCGGTTCCATCCCAGATCTTCCATATGATTTCTTTGCATTGAGTATGATGGCCGCCGTGTCGCTGTGTTTCAGCGCGTGGGGCGGTGCCGGAAACAGCGGGGAAAGACCATCCTGACGGGAAGGGCAATTTGACAATGAAGAAGGAATCTGTATGAACATCGATGAAATCAAGCGTTTGCCGATCAGCCAGTTGACCGACATGGCCAAGGACTTCAACGTCCCCGGGGCCGGGGGGCTCAGGCGTCAGGACCTCATTTTCGCCATCCTCCAGGCCGAGGCGGAGAAGAACGGCGTCATCTACGGGGCGGGTGTCCTCGAGATCCTTCCCGACGGCTTCGGGTTTCTTAGGGCCGTGGATTACAATTATCTGCCGAGCCCCGACGACATCTACATCTCGCCCTCGCAGATCCGCCGCTTCAGCCTCCGCACGGGCGATACGATCTCCGGCGAGGTCCGGCCGCCCAAGGAGGGGGAGAAGTATTTCGCCCTCCTCAAGGTGGACACGGTCAATTTCGAGAGCCCCGAGACCGCGCGCGACAAGATCCTGTTCGACAACCTGACGCCCCTCTACCCCCAGGAGAAGCTGAACCTGGAATCGAATCCGGAGAATTACTCCACCCGCGTCATGGACCTGTTCACGCCGATCGGCAAGGGGCAGCGCGGCCTGATCGTTTCGCCCCCGCGGGCCGGCAAGACGGTGCTCCTGCAGGACATCGCCCACAGCATCTCCGCCAACCACAAGGAAGTCACCCTGATGGTGCTCCTGATCGACGAGCGGCCCGAAGAGGTGACGGACATGCAACGCAGCGTCCAGGGGGAGGTCATCTCCTCCACCTTCGACGAGCCCGCCTCGCGCCACGTGCAGGTCGCCGAGATGGTCATCGAGAAGGCCAAGCGCCTGGTCGAGCACAAGAAAGACGTCGTGATCCTCCTGGACAGCATCACCCGGCTGGCCCGGGCCTACAACACCGTCGTTCCCCCCAGCGGCAAGGTCCTCTCCGGCGGCGTCGACTCCAACGCCCTGCACAAACCGAAGCGCTTCTTCGGGGCGGCGCGCAACATCGAGAACGGCGGCAGCCTGACCATCATCTCCACGGCCCTGATCGATACGGGGAGCCGGATGGACGAGGTCATCTTCGAGGAGTTCAAGGGCACGGGCAACATGGAACTGCACCTGGACCGCCGGATTGCCGACCGGCGCGTGTTCCCGGCTTTCGACCTGATCCGTTCCGGAACGCGGAAGGAGGAGCTTCTGACCGCGAAGGCCAACCTGAACCGCGTCTGGATCCTGAGGCGCCTCCTCCAGGAGATGAACCCCGTCGACGCGATCGAATTCATCGTGGACAAGGTCCGCAAGACCCAGTCGAACCAGGAGTTCCTGGATTCCATGAACCAGTAAGGGCCAAGACGACAAAAAGACTTGTATTTTTTTTCGAGATGGCTATAATGCGCCCCCTGTCAACGCACGGGGCGGCGAGACGTTCGGCCCCGGGGCGGGGACCATCGGGAAGAAGGAGGCTGGCAGACAGTCATGAAGGAAGGGATTCATCCGGACTATCAGGCAACGACCATTACCTGCGTTTGCGGGAATGTCATCGAAACGCGGTCCACGAAGAAGGACATCAAGATCGAAATTTGCTCCCAGTGCCATCCGTTCATGACGGGAAAGCAGAAGATCGTCGACACGGAAGGCCGCGTGGAGAGGTTCAAGAAGAAATACGCCGGCACGGGCGGGAAGAAATAATCCGCTGCCCCGTGCGGGGGCCGAAACGACCACCCGTTGCCCCCGATCGGAACGAATCTCAGGAAAGGCGCGGTGAAGGCGCATTGTTACGGCCCTATCCGGTGTGCACCCTTTCGACGGCACCCCCGCCCCGCCCGGACGATCCGGGCGGGCGGTTTCTCTTGACCCCGGCGTTGCATTCCATCCCGACATCTTTTCTTCGGCGTGCCCGGAAGCGTCTGCGCTCCGGCCTTGCCGGATAGGGCGGGCGTTTGCGCGGGACCGGTTCCGACCGGTGCCGTCCGGATGCGCCGCAGGTTACGGTCATGTTCAAACGGATCAAGGAGATTGAAAGCCGCTACGAGGAGCTTGAGCGTCTGCTGAGCGATCCGGAGGTCATCGCGAAACAGGCCGCCTACCAGCGCTTCGCCAAGGAGCACGCGGATCTGCGCGAACTCGTGGAAACCTTCCGCCTCTATGAGAAAACGGAGGCCCAGATCCGTGAGGATCAGGAGCTTCTGAGGGGCCCGGATGAGGACATCCGCGAGATGGCGAAGGAGGAGCTCCCCGTCCTGAAGGAGGCCCTGGACGGACTGGAGGAGCGCCTGAAGCGGCTCCTGCTGCCGAAGGACCCCAACGACGAGAGGAACGTTTTCCTCGAAATCCGGGCCGGGACCGGCGGCGACGAGGCGGGGCTTTTCGTCGGCGATCTCTTCCGGATGTACGCGCGGTTCGCCGAGCGCAACCGCTGGAGGATCGAGGTCGTCAGCAGCACGCCGGCCGGCGGCATGGGCGGTTTCAAGGAGATCATCGCCCTCATCACGGGGGCGGGCGCCTACAGCCGGATGAAGTACGAGGGCGGGGTCCACCGGGTCCAGCGCGTGCCCGTCACCGAGGCCCAGGGGAGGATTCACACGTCGGCCGTCACCGTGGCCATCCTGCCGGAGGCGGAGGAGGTGGAGGTTCAGATCGATCCCAACGATCTGAGGATCGACGTGTACCATTCCAGCGGTCACGGCGGGCAGAGCGTCAACACCACGGATTCCGCCGTCCGGATCACCCACCTGCCGACGGGACTCGTCGTCACCTGCCAGGACGAGAAATCCCAGCTCAAGAACAAGGCCAAGGCGATGAAGGTGCTCCGCGCGCGGCTCCTGGACGGCATGGTGACCCGGCAAAACGCGGAGATCTCCGAGGCCCGGAAGATCATGGTGGGCAGCGGGGACCGGAGCGAACGCATCCGGACCTACAATTACCCGCAGGGGCGGGTGTCGGATCACCGGATCGGCCTGACCCTCTACAACCTGGAGGGCTTTCTGGACGGGGACATCGAGGAGGTGCTCGAGGCCCTGAACACCCATTACCAGACGGAAGCCCTCAAACAGTCCGCAGGCTGACGAACATGAACATTCGCGGGCTCATCGACCGGACCGCCCGGACCTTCGCGCAGGAAGGCCTCCCGACGCCCCGCCTGGACGCCGAGGTGCTCCTTGCCGCCTGTCTGCAGACGGACCGGAGCGAATTTTACATTCATCCCGAGCGGGAGGTGCCGCCCGATCGCCGCCGCCGCTTTGACCGCTGGGTCGGCCGCCGCCGCCGGGGACAGCCGGTGGCCTACATCACGGGCGAGAAGGAGTTCTGGTCGCTGCCGCTGGCGGTGGGCCCGAAGGTCCTCGTGCCGCGGCCGGAGACGGAGATCCTGGTGGAAGAGGCGCTGCGCCTGGCCCCGTTCCTGCCGGCGGAACCGTGGATTCTGGAAGTCGGTGTCGGCAGCGGCGCCGTCAGCATCGCCCTGGCGACGGAGCTGCCGCGCGCCCGGATCGCGGCCACGGACATTTCCCCGGCCGCCCTCGCCCTGGCGCGCATCAACGCCCGGCGCCACGGCGTCGAGGGCCGTATCTCCCTGATGGCGGGGGATCTGTTCGAACCGGTGCGGGGACCGTTCGACCTCGTCGTCTCCAATCCGCCCTATATCGCGGAGGGGGCGTACGACGGCCTGCCGGTGGAGGTCCGCTGCGAACCGCGGCTCGCCCTGATCGCCGGGCCGGACGGGATGGACGTGCTCCGCCGCCTGATCGCGGACGGGGGGCGGTACCTGAGGGCGGGCGGCTGGCTCTGCCTGGAGATGGGCGAGGGACAGGGTGAACGTCTGACCGCCGCCTTGGAGAAGACGGGATACACGGACATCGTCCGGAGGAAGGACTACGGCGGGAGGGAACGGGTCATCCGGGCCCGATGGAGGTGAGGGGTTGGACAAGATCGTCATCGAAGGGGGCCGCCGGCTCGAAGGGGAGGTCCGGATCAGCGGGGCGAAGAACGCCGCCCTGCCCATCCTCATCTCCGCGCTCCTGACGGAAGGCCCGAACACCTTTCGCAACGTTCCGGATCTCGTGGACATCAAGACGGTCAAGAAATTGCTGGCGAGTTTCGGCGTGCGGATGGAGGGGGGAGAAACGCTTTCCCTCGACGCGACCCACCTCACCCGCTGCGAGGCCTCCTACGACCTGGTCCGGACCATGCGGGCGTCGATCCTCGTCCTGGGGCCGCTGGTTGCGCGGCTGGGCGAAGCCCGGGTGTCTCTGCCGGGCGGATGCGCCATCGGGGCCCGTCCGGTGAATCTGCACATCAAGGCGCTCCAGGAAATGGGCGCGGAGGTCGAGCTCCGGGACGGCTACGTGGAGGCCCGCTGCCCCCGCCTGAACGGGGCGGAGATCTACTTCGACATCTCCACGGTGACGGGAACGGAAAACATCCTGATGGCGGCCTGCCTGGCCCGGGGAACGACGGTTTTGAAAAACGCCGCCCGGGAGCCGGAGATCGTGAACCTGGCGCAGGTCCTGACGGGCATGGGCGCCCGGATCGACGGGGCGGGAACGGACGAGATCCGCATCGAGGGGGTGGAGCGGCTCCATCCCGTCGAGGCGGCGGTGATCCCGGACCGGATCGAGGCGGGCACGTTCATGATCGCCGCCGGCATGACGGGGGGCAACATCCGCCTGACCGGTTGCGACCCGACGCACCTGGATGCCCTGATCACGAAGCTCCGCGACACGGGCATGTCCATTGTGCCGCTGGCCGACGGACTTCAGGCGGTCGGCGCGGCCCGGATCCGGAGCGTCGACATCACGACCCTGCCGTACCCGGGATTTCCCACCGACCTGCAGGCGCAGATGATGGCCTACATGACGGCCGCCTCGGGACTCAGCGTCATCACGGAAACCGTTTTCGAAAACCGTTTCATGCACGTGAGCGAACTGCTCCGCATGGGGGCGGACATCCAGATCCAGGGCAACAGCGCGGTGGTCAAGGGGACGCCCGGCCTCCGGGGCGCCAAGGTGATGGCCACGGACCTGCGGGCCTCGGCCTCCCTGATCCTGGCCGGACTCATGGCCGAGGGCCGGACGGAGCTCCTGCGGGTCTACCACATCGATCGCGGCTATCAGCAGATCGAAAAGAAATTCTCCGCGCTCGGGGCGGATATCAGGAGGGTGCGGGCTTGACATGAAGATCAGACGAACGTCCGACCGGGATTTTGACGCCTTCTTCCGCGATCTCAGGCTGCGGGGCCGTGTCTTCGACGAGGACCTGCTCGCGGACGTGAAGGGGATCGTGGCGGATGTGGCCGCCCGCGGGGATGACGCCCTGTTCGCCCTGACGGCGCGGTTCGACGGCTACACGCCGACGGCACAGACCGTCCAGGCCGCGCCGGCGGAATGGTCGGCCGCCGCGGCGGAGGTGGCGGCGGCCGACCTCGAACTGATCGAGCTGGCGGCCCGCCGGATCGAACGGTTTCACCGGCAGCAGCGGATCGACAGCTACAGCGAGGAAGACGAGCCGGGGATCACCTGGGGACAGCGCATCCTGCCGCTGGAGCGGATCGGGATCTACGCTCCCGGAGGGCTGGCCGCCTATCCCTCGACGGTCCTCATGGCGGCCATCCCGGCCCGGATCGCGGGCGTCAGGGAGATCCTCCTCGTGTCCCCCGCCCGGGAGGGGAGGCTCAACCCCCTGATCGCCGCCGCCGCGCGGGTGGCCGGCGTGACGCGCATCTTCAAGATCGGCGGCGCGCAGGCCGTCGCCGCCCTGGCCTACGGGACCGCCTCGGTTCCGGCGGTGGACAAGATCGTGGGGCCGGGCAACGCCTACGTGGCGGCGGCGAAAATGCTGGTGTTCGGCCAGTGCGCCATCGACATGATCGCGGGCCCCAGCGAAGTCCTCATCATCGCCGACGGGTCGCAGAGTCCCGCCGTCTGTGCCGCCGACCTGTTGTCTCAGGCGGAGCACGACCCGCTGGCCTCCGCGCTGCTCCTGACGCCGGACGACGCATACGCCCGGCGGGTGACGACGGAGGTCGAACGGCAGCTCCCGACCCTGTCGCGCCGCGAGATCGCCGCCCGCTCCTGGTCGGATTACGGCGCGGCGGTCGTCACGAAAGACCTCGCGGAGGCCGTCGCCCTGGCGAACCGCTTCGCGCCGGAGCACCTGGAGCTGATGGTGGACGACCCGCAGGCGCTCCTGCCCGGGATCGTCAACGCCGGCGCCATTTTCCTGGGCGGCTGCACCCCCGAGGCCGTCGGCGACTACCTGGCCGGTCCGAACCACATCCTGCCGACGGGGGGGACGGCCCGCTTCGCGTCGCCCCTGGGGGTGTACGACTACGTCAAACGGACGAGCGTCCTGTCCTTCTCCCGGGAGGCCCTGCTGAAGTACGGCCGCCAGGCGGCCCGGCTGGCGGACCTCGAGGGGCTGGAGGCCCACGGAAGGTCTATCACCCGGCGGCTGGACGCGGATCCCGGGAAGCCTTGAGCCGACGATGAAAACCGAACTCTACTATTACACGGGTACGGGCAACTCCCTCTGGACCGCCCGCCTGCTCGCGCAGGCGCTGGGATCGGCCGCGGTCCGGCCGATGTCCCGGACGGACGGTTCCACCGTGAAGGCCGGGATCGAGGCGGTCGGCCTCGTCTTCCCCGTGCACATCTGGGGGCCGCCGCGCCGGGTGATCGCCTTCGCGAACACCCTCAAAGCGGACCCGGCGACGTATTGCTTCGCGGTGGCGGTCAACGCCGGGCAGGTCGCCGCCACCCTCGTCCAGCTGAAAAAGATTCTGCATGCAAAAAACCTGGTCCTGGCCTCCGGGTTCGGAATTGTCATGCCTTCCAACTACATCCCCTGGGGCGGGCCCGGGCCGGAGGATGAACAGCGCCGGCGGATCGCCGCTGCCCGGGAGAAGATCGGCCGCATCGCCGCCCGGGTCGGGAACCGGGAATCGCGGCCCGTCGAGCGGGGCCCTTTTTGGCAGAACCTCGTACTGACCGCACTCAACCGGCTCGCCTTTCCCCGCGTCCCCGCGATGGACAGGGGTTTCCGGGTTGACGGGAAATGCAACGGCTGCGGCGTCTGCAGGACCGTCTGCCCCTGCGGGAACATTGTCTGGGAGGCGGAACGGCCGGTCTGGCAGCACCGCTGCGAGCAGTGCCTGGCCTGCATTCAGTGGTGCCCGCAGGAGTCGATCCAGTACGGCAGGAGAACGCCGGGGTATGCACGCTACCATCACCCGGAGATCAGGCTGCGCGACCTGACCCGGGAGGGGGATTTGCAGGGCTGATGCCGATAGGGGGTGACGCGATGAGAAAGACCGTCTTTGCGGGGCTGGGGGCGGTGTTGATGTGCGCGGCCGTCGCGGCGGCGGGTCCGCACTTCCGGACCGACGCGTTCCGAACCTCCGCCGGGGAACTCGTCATTACCGTCGTGGGTCACGCGACGCTGATGATGACCTGGGGCGGCAAGGTCCTGCACATCGACCCGGTGACCGGGCAGGCCGATTATGCGAAGCTGCCGAAGGCCGACCTGATCCTCGTCACCCACGAGCATGCCGATCATCTCGACCCGGCGGCGATCGGCCCGATCCGCACGCGGGGGACCGCGGTTCTCGCCCCGGAGACGGCCGCCCGCAGGATCCCGGGGAGTATCGTCCTTGCGAACGGCGACGTCCGCACGGTCCAGGGGGTGCGGATCGAGGCCGTCCCGGCCTATAATCTCGTCCACATGCGCAAGCCCGGCGTGCCCTTCCATTCCCGGGGGGTCGGCAACGGGTACATCGTCACCTTCGGGGATACGCGCGTCTACATCGCGGGAGACACGGAAAACACCCCGGAGATGAAGTGGCTGAAGGGGATCGATATCGCCTTCCTGCCCATGAACCTGCCCTATACCATGACGCCCGAGATGGTCGCGGACGCCGCGAAGGCCTTCCGCCCGAAGATCCTCTACCCCTATCACACCGGCGGGACGGACACGGGGCGACTCGTCAACCTGCTCCGGGATGCGGACGGCATCGATGTCCGGACAAAAAACCCTTGACAAAACATCCCGGGTGGTACATATGCCGTCCAGTCGCGGCAGACCCCGAGCGGGCGTAATTCAGTGGTAGAATGTCAGCTTCCCAAGCTGGACGTCGTGGGTTCGAGTCCCATCGCCCGCTCCATTTTCCCCTCCCGGCCCTCCGGTTTTTTTCTTGCAATCCCCATTTTTCTGTGTTAGGAACCCCCCCAGATCATCGGGTTTTTTGAGATGAGTGGGCGCGTGCCCACTTTTTTTTTCCCGAAAGAGGATCATGACGGAGACATCAGGCAGCTACCGGGAAGAGATCGCGTCGCTCGCGGATGCCCTCCTGCGGGCCGAGGGCATGGAGCTGGTCGACGTGGAGTGCCTCAGGATGAAGTCGCGCTGGCTGGTGCGAATCTTCATGGACAAGCCGGGTGGGGTGACCGTCGACGACTGTGCCTGGATCAGCGAACAGCTGGGGGATGTTCTCGATGTGCACGACCTGCCTCCCGGGGCCTATACCCTGGAGGTGTCGTCGCCCGGTCTGGACCGGCCCCTGGCCAGGACGGAGGATTTTCTCCGGTTCCGGGGCTCCCGGATCGACTGCCGTCTGAAGGAGAAGGTCGCGGGGAGTCGTCATCTGCGCGGGATCCTGCGCGACTGCCTTTCGGGAGAGGGTCCGGGGATCGTGGTCATCGAGGTGGACGGCGAACGCCGGTCGATTCCCCGAGACTGGATCCTGAAGGCCCGCCTCGTCTACGAAGAGGAACCTCAGGAACAAGCGCATGCGCCGCATCGCCCCGCGGGGCGCCAGGGGAGATAAAGGGAGGACAAGGACATGTTTCCAGAACTCAAACGTCTGATCGAGCAGATGGGCAAGGACCGGGGGATCGACAAGCAGATCATCGTCGAGGCCCTGGAAGTGGCGATGGAGACGGCGGCCCGGAAGAAGATGGGGCCGCGGGTGGAGATCGAAGCCCATTACAACGACGAGGCCGGCGAGATCGAGGTGTTTCAGTTCAAGACCGTCATGGAGAGGGTCCTGGATCCGGAGATCCAGATTTCCGTCGAGGAGGCCCGGGCGAAGTGGGACGAAGGCGCCGAACCGGGCGACAGCCTCGGGATGAAGGTCGACGCCGGCACCTTCGGGCGGATTGCCGTCCAGACGGCGAAGCAGATCATCATCCAGCGCGTCAAGGACGCGGAGCGGGACAACATTTACGAGGAGTACAAGGATCGCAAGGGGGAACTGGTCAACGGGTTCGTGCAGCGTTTCGAGGGCGGGAGCATCATCGTGAACCTGGGGAGGGCCGAGGCCGTGGTGCCGGTGTCGGAGCAGATCTTTCGGGAGCAGTACAAGCGGGGCGAGCGGATCCGCGGGTATCTCTGCGACGTCAAGAAGATCTCCAAAGGGCCGCAGGTCATCCTCTCCAGGACCCATCCGGGGTTTCTGAAGGCCCTCTTCGATGTCGAGGTTCCGGAGATCTCCGAGGGGCTCATCGAGATCGTCAACGTTTCCCGCGAGCCGGGAAAGCGGGCCAAGATCTCCGTGAGGACGAAAGACAAGGACATCGATCCCGTCGGAGCCTGCGTCGGCA
Organism: Syntrophales bacterium; assembly: GCA_035358035.1. GTDB lineage: Bacteria > Desulfobacterota > Syntrophia > Syntrophales > UBA2251 > UBA2251. The sequence continues at coordinate 49,161 of DAOPOS010000008.1, forward strand.
TGCGGGGGTCCCGCGTCCAGAGCGTCGTGCAGGAATTGCGCGGCGAGAAGATCGACATCGTTCCCTACTCCGACGATCCGGCCAAGTACGTCTGCAGCGCCCTGTCTCCGGCGAAGGTGGACAAGGTGCTCATCGACGAGGACAATCGGGCCATGGAAGTCATTGTCCCCGATGACCAGTTGTCCCTGGCCATCGGGAAAAACGGCCACAACGTCCGGCTGGCGGTTCGCCTGACCGGCTGGAAGATCGATGTCAAGAGCCAATCCATGGCGACGGCCCAGGAGGAAGAGGGATTCAAGTCTCTCATGCAGATTCCGGGGGTCGGCGAGGCGACGGCGGAACGGCTGTTCAAGGAAGGCCTGAAGAGCGTCATGGCCATCGCCGCCTCCGACGTCGAGACCCTGTCGGCGATTCCGGGCGTCGGCGAGAAGTCGGCCCGGCAGTGGATCGAAGCCGCGGGGAAGATCCTCGATCAAGGGGTCGCGTAAACGGATAAGGCGGGGGAGTTGCGCATGTCTAAAAAAAGGGTCCATGAATTAGCGAAGGAACTGGGCATCGAAAACAAGGAGTTGATCGCCCGCCTGGAAAAAATCGGCATTGCGGTCAAATCCCACTCCAGCTCGCTGGAAGAAGGCGATGTGGAGCGTATTCTCAAGGAGCTCAAGTCCAGCGAACCGCGGGAGATAGTTGAGCAGAGGATCAAAACGGGGGTGATCCGGCGCCGCTCGGTGCGTCTGCCGGCGGAGGAGGCCGAGACGGCGCCCGCCGCGGAGGTGCCGGTGGAAGCCGTGAAGCCCGCCGAGGAGGCGCTTCCCAAAGAACCGGAGGAGCCGTCCGAAGCCCCGCCGCCGGTCCCTCCGGCGGAAGCCGTTCGGTCCAAAGCGGCCGCGCCGAAAAAGGAGCCCGTTTCGAAAGCCGTCCCTCCGGCTCCCCCCGAACCCGCGGCCCCTGAGCCCCCGGCTGCGGCGACGGAGACGCGGAAGGTCGGGGCGCCCGCTCCGACGGAGGCCGCGGTCGTTCCCGAACCGACGCCTAAAGAAAAGGAGGCGACGCCGAAACCGGCGCCGGCCGCCCGGGAGGCCGAGACGGCGCCCGCCGCGGAGGCGGTGCCTCCGGCCAAGGAGAAGGCCGTTCCGGCCCCGCCGGCCAGGACCGCCGAAAGGGAGGTCAGAAAGCCCGTTCCTCCCCGGCCGGACCTGATGATCACCCGGGATGTTGCCCCCCCGCGGCCGGAAGCGCCGTCGGCGCGGACGGAGGCCGACAAGACAAAGAAGCGCGGGAAGAAGCCGGTCGAAGTCCTGATGGAAGAATCGGCGCCGGCCAAGAAAAAGGTTTTCGTCAAGAAGCCGTTCGTTGACCGTAAGGCGCGACAGATTGAAGTCGATACGGAGGAACGGACGCCCAGGTGGCGGGAGGAGAAGCGTCCTGCCGTCGTCAGGATGAAGAAGACGGAAATCACGGTTCCCAAGGCCAGCAAGAGGAGGATCAAGGTGGGCGATGCCATTTCGGTGGGGGATCTGGCCAAAAAGATGGGCGTCAAGGCCAGCGAGGTCATCAACAAGCTCATGGGATTGGGGATGATGGCCACGATCAACCAGCCCATCGATTTCGAGGCGGCGAGCCTGATCGCCACGGAATTCGGTTACCAGGCGGAACTGATGGGCCAGGAGTTCGACGAGACCTTGCTGAAGGCGGAAGCGCCCGCGGAGAATCTCCGGCCGCGCGCACCGGTGGTCACCATCATGGGGCACGTGGATCACGGCAAGACGTCGCTGCTCGACGCCATTCGGGAAACCAACATCATCGACGGGGAGGCGGGTGGCATCACGCAGGCCATCGGTGCCTACCACGTCCATATCAAGAACCGGGACATCGTGTTTCTCGATACGCCGGGCCACGAGGCATTCACGGCCATGCGCGCCCGCGGGGCCCAGGTGACGGACATCGTCGTTCTCGTGGTGGCGGCCGACGACGGGGTGATGGACCAGACGGTGGAGGCCATCAACCACTCCCGAGACGCCGGCGTTCCCATCGTGGTGGCCATCAACAAGATCGACAAGCCCGGGGCGGATTCCGGGCGGATCAAGCAGGCCCTGACGGAATACAACCTGGTCCCGGAGGAGTGGGGCGGAGAGACGATCTTCTCCGAGGTGTCGGCCAAGCAGAAGATCGGGATCGAGGAACTGCTGGAGCTTATCCTGCTGCAGGCCGATATCCTGGAACTCAAGGCGGATCCCGACCGGCCGGCCCGTGGTGTCATCATCGAGGCCAAGCTGGACCGCGGACGCGGACCCGTGGCGACGGTCCTGATTCAGGAGGGGACCCTGCGGGAGGGCGACGCCTTCGTCTCGCGGACGGAATACGGCCGGGTCCGGGCCATGATCGACGACAAGGGGCAGCGGATGCGGGAAGCGGGGCCGTCCACCCCCGTCGAGGTGATCGGCTTTTCCCGCGTGCCCCAGGCGAGCTCCGAATTCATCGGCGTCGAGGACGAAAAGAAGGCCCGCAGCATCGGCGAGTACTGGATCCGCAAGGAGCGGGAGCGGGAGCTTTCCGCCACGGCGAAAATCACCCTGGAGCAGCTCTATGCGAAAATGAAGGAGGGGGTGAAGGAGCTCAACGTCATCCTCAAGGCCGACGTGCAGGGCTCCGTCGAGGCCCTCGCGGACGCGCTCGGAAAACTGGGCGCGGCCGACATCAAGATCAAGATCATCCATTCCTCCACCGGCGCCATCACGGAGACCGACGTCATGCTGGCGTCGGCGTCCAATGCCGTCATCATCGGGTTCAACGTGCGTCCGGACGCCCGGGTCGCCGAGGTGGCCGAAACGGAGGGGGTGGAGATCAAGCTCTACGACATCATCTACAACGTGATTGCCGACATGAAGGCGGCGATGGAGGGGCTCCTGGAGCCGGAGTACCGCGAGGTGAGCCAGGGCCGCGCCGAGGTGCGGGATATCTTTAAGGTGCCGAAGATCGGCACCATCGCCGGCTGCTATGTGACGGACGGAAAACTGGCCCGGTCCTCGGGCGTCAAGCTCGTCCGGGAGGGCGTCGTCGTGTACGACGGTCGGATCGCGTCCCTCCGGCGCTTCAAGGACGACGTCAAGGAGGTCGCGACGGGGTTCGAGTGCGGCATCGGCATCGAGAACTATAACGACATCCGCATCGGGGACGTCATCGAGGCTTATGTCCAGGAGGAGATCGAACGCAAGCTTTAACGGGCCGGCGGGCTTCGGGGACGCCCGCGGACCGGGGCGTGAGGGGGAACCATGGTCATCGGCGTGGGACTGATCGACATCCTGATCCCGGGCTGCCATTCCCTCAAGGAGAAGCGGGGCGTTCTGCGGCGGATTCTCAAGCGCACGCAGAATGAATTCAATATCTCCATCGCCGAGGTGGGGCAGCACGACCTCTGGCAGACGGCCCGGATCGGATTCTGCGTGGTCGGGAACGACCGCGCCTACATCAACGGCAAGATGGATCACGTCTTTCGTTTTATCGACGAGATCGGCGTGGCGGAGCGGGTCCGCACGAAGATGGAAATCCTTTCTTTTGCGGACATCGAGGACGATCCGCGAATGGAACTGGAAAAGTATGGCGCAATATAAACGGGCGGAGCGCGTGGCGGACCTGATCCGCGCCGAACTCGCCGACATCCTGCGCAAGCGCATCCGCGATCCCAGGATCGGGCTTCTGACCCTGTCGGGCGTGACGTTGTCGGACGATCTCAGGGTGGCGAAGGTGTACTTCGTTGAAATGGGACAGGACCAGTGCCGCCCGGAGATCCGTGCGGGCCTGGACAGGGCCGCGGGTTTCATCCGCCGGGAACTGGGAAAGCGGATCGAGCTGCGCTACGTGCCGGAGCTCATCTTTCTCTACGACCCCTCCTTCGCCTACGGCAGCCGCATCGAGAAGCTGATTCAGGAAATCCACCATCAGGAAGAACCAGAGGAACCGGATGCTCCAGAAGATCATTGACATCATCCGCCGCGGCCGGACCTTTCTCGTGACGGCCCATGAACGGCTGGACGGGGACGCCCTCGGATCTGAGCTCGCCCTGTACGCGATGCTGACCGATCTGAGGAAGCAAGCGGTGGTCTACAACCAGGACGAGGTTCCCGGGAATTACCGCTTTCTTCCCGGGAGCGAAACCATCGTGTCGGCGCTGCCCCCGCCGGAGACGTTCGACGCGGCGTTCATCCTGGATTGCAGCGAGCTGGACCGGGTGGGCCGGGAGGCCCCTCGAATCGCGGACATCCGGCAACTCGTGAATATCGACCATCACGTCTCCAACGGCGGTTTCTGCGATACGGTCCTGCTCGATCCGAAGGCGAGTTCGACGGGGGAGATCCTGTGCCGGGTCATGACGGCCATGAACTGGGCGCCGACGCCGCCGGCGGCCACGTGTCTGTACACGGCGATCCTGACCGATACCGGCGGATTCCATTACGGCAACACGACGCCGGAGGCGCTGACGGCGGCGGCCGGTCTCGTCGTGCGCGGGGCCGATCCGCAGTGGATTTCGGAAAACGTCTACGAGAGCAATCCCCTGGCCAAGATCCGGCTTCTGGGCGCGGTCCTGGAAACCCTCGCCCTCGACGGGGACGACCGCGTGGGATCGCTCACCGTGACCCGCGAGGTCCTGGCGCGGACGGGCGCCGCGCCCGAGCATACGGACGGCCTCGTGGACCTGCCCCGGACCATCCGGGGGGTGGACGTATCGGTCCTCTTCAGCGAGATGGAGGACGGCCGCATCAAGGTCAGTCTGCGGTCGAAAGGACGCGTCAACGTAGAGCGCGTCGCCCGCGTCTTCGGCGGCGGCGGCCACGTTAATGCCGCCGCCTGTCGGGTCGAGGGGGATGTGGACAGCGTGAAACGGAAGGTGATCGCGGCGGTCGTCTCCAGCCTGGAAGCGGAGGGACGCCGATGAACGGCGTGATCGTGATCGACAAGCCGGCGGGGAAGACCTCGTTTGACGTGGTGGACCAGGTTCGCCGTACGCTGGGCGTCCGAAAGGCCGGTCATACCGGCACGCTCGATCCCCTGGCCACGGGGGTGCTGCCGGTCTGTCTCAACGAGGCGACGAAGCTCGTGCCGTTCCTCATGGGAGGATGGAAGGTCTATCGGGCAACGCTGCTTCTGGGGGTTCGGACCGACACCCTGGACCGGGACGGACAGATCGAGCGGACCTGCGTCCCGTCCGTGACGCCGGAGGAGATCGCCGGCGCGCTTAAAAAGTGCGTCGGCAGGCGTCTGCAGCAGGCGCCCCGCTATTCGGCCCTCAAGTTCAAGGGCAAGGCCCTGTACCGCTGGGCCCGTCAGGGGGTCGCGATCGACCCGCCCTCCCGGATCGTGGAGATCGACGAACTGACGATCGCGTCCATCGAGGGGCCCTATGCGACCTTCACCGTCCGCTGTTCGAAGGGGACCTACATCCGCTCCCTCTGCGCGGAGGTTGGGGAAAGCCTGGGCTGCGGGGCCTGCCTCTACGCCTTGAGGCGCCTGAAGACCGGTCCCTTCGACGAGACCCTGGCCGTTCGCCTGGACGATGAGGCGGGCGCGACAGGTCCGAAACGGCTGGCGCAGGGGCTGATTCCCCTGATCGACGCCCTGCCGGAGTTGACCGAAATCGAGGTCGATGCCTCGCTGGCGAAGCGGATCCGCGCCGGTCATCAGCCGAAACGGGGCGATTGGGGTGAGGAGGATATTCCTTTCCTTGCCCCGGAAGATATGATAAAATTTACCCTCAATCGGCGTGCCTTGGTTGCCATTGGCAAGGTGGTTCCTCCCCCGCCGGCGTCGGGGGAAACGTCCGGCGATGCGCCGTTTACCAAGATCCTGAGGGTGTTCAATCCCTGATGAGCCGCCGCGCCGCCTGAGAGGGCGCGGGGTTGCAGACGAATGCAAGTCAACCATGCGCCGCGTTGTGAGAATTCGGCAAGAGAACGACGTTCAAGGAAGGAGAAAAGGCAGTGTTAGATGCGGAGAAACGGAAGGGCATTATCGGGAAATATCAGATCCACGAGAACGACACGGGCTCCCCGGAGGTTCAGGTTGCCCTGCTGACGGCGCGCATCGAGTATTTGACGGAGCACTTCAAGGCGCACAAAAAAGACCATCATTCCCGGCGGGGACTCTTGAAACTGGTCGGCCAGCGGCGTCGTCTTCTCGATTACATGAAGAAAAAGGATGTGGAACGATACCGGAGCATCATCCAGCAGTTGGGGATCCGGAAGTAATCCTCCCGCGGGATGCATCGCTTGCAGGAAAACGGATTGGCCCGGGGCCTGAATCTATGCCCGGGCCTTTGGAGAAAGGAATGGGTATGAGTAAGGACTTTCGTTGTGACTTTGCGGGCAGAGAGATCTGCCTGAAGACGGACTATGTGGCCGCACAGGCCGATGGCGCCGTGTTCGCGCAGTACGGGGATACCGTGGTGCTGGTGACGGCCGTATCCCTGAAGACGGCGCGGGAAGGGCTGGACTTCCTTCCCCTGACCGTGGATTACCAGGAAAAGACGTTCGCGGCCGGCAAGATTCCCGGCGGCTTCTTCAAGCGGGAAGGAAAACTGAACGAGCGGGAGATTCTCCTCTCCCGGATCATCGACCGTTCGATCCGCCCGCTCATCCAGAAAGGGTATTTCTTCGAGACCCAGATCGTCGCGACGGTGCTCTCGGTAGACGACGAGAACGACAGCGACGTTGTGGCCATGCTGGGGGCGTCGGCCGCCCTCACGCTGTCGAATATCCCCTTCCAGGGACCCATCGCCGGCGTGCGTGTCGGTCGCCTGAACGGGGCCTTCGTCTGCAACCCCACCCATGCCAAGCAGTCCGAGAGCGATCTGGACCTCTTCCTGGTGGGCCGGAAGGTCCTGCCGGGGACGGAGGGGAGGCCCTACGACGTCAACCTCGTCATGCTTGAGGGGGAGGCCCGGGAGGTGGACGAGGATACCCTGGTCGATGCGATCAACTTCGGCCTGGAGTCCCTGCGGCCCGTCATCGACCTTCAGGAGCAGATCCGTCAGGAGATCGGCCGGCCGAAACGCGTATTCGTGCCGCCGGCCATCGATCCGGACCTCGCCGCGCGCGTGGAAGCGGCGGCCCTGGCCGGCTTTACGGACGGCTATGCGACGGCCGGGAAGCTCGACCGCTACGCGAAGCTGGATGAGATCCGGGCGGCGGTGGTGAAGGAATTCACGGCCGAGGCGCCGGACCTGAAATCGCAGGTCCTGACCATCCTGGAGCATCTGGAGCGGAAGATCCTGCGCGGGATGATTCTGCATGAGAAAAAGCGCAGTGATGGACGCTCCGCGACGGAAATCCGCCCGATCCATTGCGGCGTGGGGATCCTGCCCCGCGCGCACGGCTCCGGCCTCTTTACGCGGGGGGAGACGCAGGCCCTGGCCGCGCTGACGCTGGGGACGTCCTCCGACGAACAGCGCCTGGACTTCATCGGTGGCGAGGAGATGCGTTCGTTCATCCTTCACTACAACTTTCCGCCCTACAGCGTGGCGGAGGCGAAGAGCATCCGCGGCCCCGGACGGCGCGAGATCGGCCACGGCAACCTGGCCCGCCGGGCCCTCCTGCCTGTCCTGCCCGCGCCGGAGGTCTTTCCCTACACCGTCCGGATCGTCTCCGAGATCCTTGCCTCCAACGGGTCGTCGTCCATGGCGACGGTCTGTGCGGGGATCCTGTCGCTGATGGACGGCGGCGTGCCGGTCAAGGACGTCGTCGCGGGCATCGCGATGGGCCTCCTGAAGGAGGGGGACGAGGTGGTCATCCTGTCGGACATCCTCGGGGATGAAGACCACGCCGGAGACATGGACTTCAAGGTCTGCGGGACGAAGAAGGGCGTCACCGCGATGCAGATGGACATCAAGATCGACGGTCTGACGGGCGACATCCTGAGGGGCGCCCTGCGCCAGGCGCGGGACGGCCGCTGCTACATCATCGACCGGATCCGGGAGACGATGGCGGCGCCGCGCGCCGACATCTCCGTACACGCCCCCCGCATCACCACCGTCAAGGTCAAGCCGGAAAAGGTGCGGGACGTGATCGGATCGGGCGGCAAGAACATCCGCCAGATCATCAGCGAGACCGGCGTGACGATCGATGTCGAGGATGACGGCACCGTCACGATCGCGTCCAGCGACGCGGACGCCGCCGCCCGGGCCATCGCCATGGTCAAGTGGCTGACGGAAGAGGCGGAGATCGGCAAGATCTATACCGGTACCGTGAAGAAGGTCGTCGATTTCGGGGCCTTCGTTGAAATCCTGCCGGGCACGGAAGGGCTCGTCCATATCTCCCATCTGGCGAAGGAGCGCGTCAACAAGGTGACCGACATCGTCCACGAGGGCGATGAGGTGATGGTCAAGGTCCTGGAGATCGACAAGCAGGGCAAGATCCGTCTGAGCAGAAAGGAAGCCCTGGATGCCCATGGTCCGGAACACCGTTCTCGATAACGGTCTGACCGTCGTTACCGAAGAAATCGACACGGTCCGGTCCATCTCCATCGGCGTTTGGGTGCGTTGCGGTTCCCGGTACGAATCGGCGGCCGACAACGGCATGGCGCACTTCATCGAGCACATGCTCTTCAAGGGCACGGAGCGCCGCAGCGCCTTCGACATCGCCGCGGCCATCGATTCCGTGGGCGGGGTCATGAACGCCTTTACGGGCAAGGAGCTGACCTCGCTCTACATCAAGGTGCCCGATTACCATCTGCCCCTGGCGATGGATCTGCTGGCGGACATCCTGCGGCAGTCCCGGTTTGCCGCCGAGGAGATCGAGAAGGAAAAGGCCGTCGTCCGGCAGGAGATCCACATGCTGGAGGACTCCCCCGACGAGTACGTCCACGAGATCTTCGAGAAGGCCTTCTGGGGCGGGCATGCCCTGGGCCGGTCCATCCTTGGGACGAAGGAACAGGTCGCCGGCTTTACGCGGGAGGGGCTGAACGCGTTTTTCGACCGGATGTACCGGGGGCGCAACATGGTGCTGAGCGCCGCCGGTCACCTGGACCACGCGGCGTTTCTGAAGCAGGTAGAGACCGCGTTCGGCGCCCTGCCTGAGGGGCGGCGACAGGCGTTTTCGGATGCGCCGACGACCGAGGCCCGGCAGGTGGTGCAGGAGAAGGATCTCGAACAGGTCCACCTGGTCGTAGGGACGGTGGCCCCTGCCGCCCGCAGTCCGGAGCGCTATGCCGGCTTTCTGCTCAACGCGGTTTTCGGGGGCAGCATGAGTTCCCGCCTGTTCCAGGAGGTGCGAGAGAAGCGGGGGCTCGCCTACGCCATCCAGTCGTACCTCGTGCCTTATCAGGATACGGGCATCCTCGGGGTGTACGCCGGCGCCGGCGCCGACCGGCTGGACGAGGTGGCGACGCTGATCCGGGCGGAGATGAGCCGTCTCCGACGGACGCCGCTGACGGCGGATGAACTTCAGGCGGCCAAGGAGTTGATCAAGGGGAATTTTCTCCTGAGCATGGAGAGCACGGATCACCGCATGACCCGGCTGGCGAAGAACGAGTTGTGTCTCGGCCGCCAGACGACCGCGGAGGATGTGCTGGCCGCCGTAGACGCCGTCACCAGCGAGGATGTCGTCCGCCTGGCTGGCGAGCTGTTCCGTTCGGAGACCCTGTCGGTGGCCGTCATGGGTCCTGTCCCTTCAAGGCAGGCCTTCGATTTTCGCATGACGTAGGAGGGGTGGCGTGAACGTCGACGCCCTTGGGGAGGAAGACATCGACATTCCCGTGCAGCGTCTGGCGGGGACGGAAGACCTGCCCCTGCCCCGTTACATGACGGAACGGGCGGCCGGGATGGATGTCCATGCCGCCGTCGCGGAGGACACGGTGGTGCCGCCGGGCGGACGGCAACTGATCCCGACGGGGTTGAAGGTCGCGGTGCCGCCGGGCCATGAGGCCGAGATCCGTCCCCGGAGCGGCCTCGCCGTCCGGTACGGCGTGACCGTCCTGAACAGCCCCGGCACGATCGACGCGGACTACCGGGGGGAGATCGGCATTCTTCTGATCAACCACGGGACGGAGCCGTTCGTCGTAAAGCGGGGCGAACGGATCGCCCAGATGGTGGTCCGCCGGGTCGGTCGGGTGCGATGGCGGGAGGCCCCGGCGCTGGACGAAACCGGACGCGGCGAGGGCGGATTCGGCCATACCCGCCGCTGATGCGGCCGGACGGGCAGGGAAGCGCAATGAAGAAGCTCAAGGTTCAGAAATCGTTCCGGGAGATCAACGAGCGAATCCGCCAGGGGAAGGCCGTGGTCGTCACGGCGGAGGAAATGATCGACATCGTCGAGCGGCACGGTTCCGTGGACGCGGCCCGGCGGATCGACGTGGTGACGACGGGGACCTTCAGCCCCATGTGTTCTTCCGGGGCCTTTCTCAATTTCGGCCATACGTCGCCGAAGATCCGGGCCTCGCGGATCTGGCTGAACGACGTTCCCGCCTACGGCGGGATCGCCGCAGTGGACTGCTATTTAGGGGCCACGGAAGTGACGGAGGCCGATCCCCTGAACAGCGTCTATCCGGGCGAGTTCAACTACGGGGGCGGGCATGTCATCGAGGATCTCGTGGCGGGCAACCTCATCCGGCTGCGCGCGGAAGGCTATGGAACGGATTGTTACCCGGCCCGGCGCTTCGAGAAGACCATCACGATTCACGATCTGCGCGACGCCATCCTGTTCAACCCGAGAAACGCCTACCAGAACTACAACTGCGCCGTCAACATGTCCGACAAGACCATCTACACCTACATGGGCATGCTGCGACCGAGGATGGGGAACGCCACCTACGCGACGTCGGGCCAGTTGAGCCCTCTGTTCAACGACCCCTACTATCAGACCATCGGCATCGGGACACGAATCTTTCTCGGCGGTGCGCAGGGGTTTGTGGCCTGGCCCGGCACCCAGCACAACCCCCAGGCGCTGCGCGGGAAGAACGGCGTGCCCCGTGAGGGGGCGGGGACCATCGCGACCATCGGCAACCTGAAGGAGATGAAGCCTGAGTGGCTGTCCGGTGCCAGCATGCTGGGATACGGGGTTTCCCTGTACGTCGGGATCGGTATTCCCATTCCGATTCTGGACGAGAGACTGGCCCGCTTCACCGCCGTCAAGGACGAGGATCTCTATGCGCAGGTCTACGATTACGGCATGGACTACCCGAAAGGCGTAGCAAAGAGTCTGGGAGAGGTGAGCTACAAGGATCTGCGCAGCGGCGAGATCGTCCTGAACGGGAAGACCATTCCCACCGCGCCCCTCTCCAGTTATTACAAGGCACGGGAAATCGCCGCCCTGCTCAAGGAGTGGATCGAGAGGGGGGAGTTCCTGCTGGGTGAACCGCAGCAGCTCCTGCCGTCGATCGGCGAGAAGGCCGACCCGTCCTGAGCGCGGGAGAATTTTTGTTGCGCCTCACCGCACGATAGGGTATGAGAAAAGTCATCGTTGCGGGAACTTCGGGATCTCGGCACTCGGGGGGCATCCATGAAGGTTGGGCGTTACCTGCTGTTGTTCGTCGTCTTCATGGCGTTGATCATTTCCTTCGGCAACCGGGGGCTGGTCGACAACTACAAGATGCGGGAGAAGCTGCAAACCCTCGAGAGAACGAACGAAAATATCAGCAATGCCAACGGGGAACTGAAGCGGACCATCATGCTGTTGCGCAGCGATCCGGCCACGATCGAACGGATCGCCAGGGATGAACTGGGGATGGTCAAGCCGGGAGATTTCGTCTACCGCTTCGGGAAATGAGATTGCTGCTAATTTTTTTCTTTACTTTTAGATATTTGCCTGTTAGAATTCCTACCCATCCAAAAGAACGCATGAAGGGTTTGAGCTTTTTGTGATACCGGGAATGATCGGGACAGTGTGAGTCATCGGCGGAGTCCGGCACTGCAGGGTGGATCCATGGTGGATATCGTAGGGTTGTTTACCGGCGCCAAGAAGCTGGTCGGGCTCGATGTCGGATCGAGCGCACTCAAGCTTGCCGAAGTCGTCCAGACGCCGAAAGGGTTCGTTCTCAACAACTTTCATCAAACGCCCCTCCCGCGGGGGGTGATCACGGACGGCGCCGTCACCGCGCCGGACATTCTAACCCAGCACATCAAAGACCTCTACAAGAAAGCCGGCTGCAAACGCAAGGCCATCGTGACGTCCCTGTCCAGCCATGCCGCGATCGTGAAGAAGGTCAACCTCGCCCAGATGGAGGAAAACGAGCTTCGCGAACTGATTCACGACGAGGCCGGGAAGTATCTGCCTTTCGACAGCATGGACGACGTCCTGTTCGATTTTCAGATCCTGGGTGAAAACGAGTATAACCCGAATCAGATGGACGTGCTCATCGTGGCGGCCAAGAAGGACCTCGTCGAGGGATTCACCGGTGCCATCGAAAAGGCCGGGCTCCCCGTGGTGATCATGGACGTGGATTCCTTCGCCCTGGAACACATGTACGAGCAGAATTACGACTTCGAGGAAACGGACGTCGCGGCCCTGATCAACATCGGGGCGAGTATCACCAACATCAACGTCGTCCTGAACGGCGGCTCCATCTTCACGCGGGATTTCACCCTGGGCGGCAATGCCGTCACCGAGGCCCTTCAGGAAAAGCTCGGCGTCACCTTCGAAGAGGCGGAGAAGATCAAGCTCGAAGGCGTGCGCGGCGGCGAGATGGAAGAGCGGGAGTTCAACGACAGCCTGCTTCAGCTTGCCGACCCGATCTGTTCGGAGATCGAGCGGTCCCTCGATTACTTCCGCTCCACTTACGGCGGCGGGGACATCCGCAAGGTTCTGCTGTGCGGAGGAAGCGCCAATATCCCCGGTATCGCACAGGAGCTTTCCCAGAGGCTTAACATCGAAACGGAGGTCGTCAATCCCTTTCAGAAGATCGGTTACAATAAAAAGGTGATCGACCCGGGGCAGATCCAGAGCATCGGCCCCGTGGCCGCGGTCGGAGTGGGACTGGCGCTCCGGAGGGTGGGTGAGAAATGATCAAGATCAATCTTCTTCCCTACCGGGAAAAAGCCGCGAAGGCCGGCATGGCGCGGCAGATCATCCTGACCGCCGGAATCTTGATCTTCCTCGTTCTGATCCTGGCCGGCACGCAGATCTATCTGTCCGCGAACAATGCGCGGATGGAAGGCGAGATCAAGGCCGCCGAAGAAAAACTCGTCGTCCTGGACAAGAAGGTCGGCGACGTGGAGAAGTTCAAGGAGAACAAGCGGGTCCTGGAGCGGAAGCTCTCCGTCATCAATGGCCTGGAGGAGAACCGCCTTGCGCCGGTCAAGATGCTGGATGAGCTCGTCCGCCTTGTGCCCACCCGCGATGTCTGGCTCGACAAGTTCACCCAGAAAGGCGCGGACCTCCAGATCGAGGGCGTGGCCCGCGACAATGCAGCCGTCTCGCGTCTCATGTGGAGTCTCGAACGCGCCAGCTTCATCAATGGCGTGGAGCTCGTCTCCACCAAGGAGAAGGAAGTCTCGAAAGTCAAGTTGCAGCAATTCATCCTGAACTGTCGTATGAAAAAGGGCGCCTGACCATGCCGATCACCGTGGAAGACATCAAGAAGCTCCCCCCCAGGATCCAGGCCCTGATCCTTCTGGGCGTGGTGCTTCTCCTGGGCTACTTCTATTACTTCTTCTTCCTCCAGGCGACGCTGGAAAAGCGGGGACAGCTGCAGACCAAGCTCGCCGAACTGGAGCAGCAGGTGGCGGAGAAGGAGCGGGTCGCCGCCCAGCTTGGCAAGTACATGCGGGAGGTCGAGACCCTGGAACAGCAGTTCAAACTGGCGCTGTCCAAGCTCCCCGACAAGAAGGAAATTCCCGGCCTGCTCAATTCCGTTGCCCTGGCCGGCAAGGGCGCGGGTGTCCGGTTTCTGCTTTTTGCGCCGAAGCCGCCCGCCAAGCCGGCCGAAAAGCCGGGGGTCAAGGACAATCTGAAGCCCTCCGACAAACGGGCGGAAGAGAAGGAAAAGGGCGACGGCGGTGCGGCCCCGTCGTCCAAGGCGGGAGGAGAGGCCTTCTATGACGAAATCCCCGTCGATGTTCAGATCGCGGGCGGTTACCACAATATCGCCCTTTTCTTCGAGCGCGTGGCGATGCTTCCCCGGATCGTCAATATCGAAGACATCGTCATGGGGGATGCGACCGACGTCAAGGGACGGGGCCGCCTCCTGAAGACATCCTGCGTGATCAAGACATACATGTTTGTCGAGAGGCCTGATGCTGCAGTCAAAAAGACGGATCAAAAAGGCAAGTAATCCCGTCACGGTGATCGGGATCGGCCTGATGTTCTGCGGGCTCTGTCTGGGCGCCGGCCCCGCTGCGGCCGCCGATCCGGTCAAGCCCCGACCGGCCGTTCCTGTCCCGGTCGTGACGCCCAAGGCCGTAAAGGCGCCGGCGGTTCATTACCGCTACAGTCCGGCCGGCAAGGCGGATCCGTTCCGTCCCTTCATCGAGCGGGATGAGATCGCCCGCAAGAAGGCGTTCAAGCCCAAGCCCGTTCCTTTATCGCCGCTCCAGCGTGCCGGAATCGAACAGTTCAGGCTCGTCGGGGTCGCGGGCAGCGTCGAACGGCGCATCGCGGTTGTCGAGGACGCCGCGGGCAAGTTCTATACCGTCAAGCCGGGGACCGTCATCGGTCAGAGCGGCGGCCGGGTCGCCGAGATCCATGAAGACCGGGTCATCATCGAGCAGCGATCGGTGGATCAGAAAAAACAGACCAAAGTCAACCGCGTGGTCATCCAGCTTCGCAAAGACGAATACGAGGGAAGATTATGAAACCAAAAAGGCCATGGCTATGGACCGCCTTGCTGGCGGCGTCTCTGCTTTTGGCCGGGGCGGTGTCCGTCGCCCTTGCCCAGCCGGAGGTTTCCGTCGGCTACGTGGAGGAGATTACCGCCGGTCCGCTGCCGGGGAAGGAGCGCGTCACCGTGGTCCTGTCCCGGATCACGGCGCCGACGGTCGAGGCCGCGCCGGGCGGCGGTGTGCTGATCAAGGTGCCGGACATGTTCATCCCCGAGGGGTTGCGAAATCCGCTAGGCGAGGGCGCCCTGAGCAACATCCTTCGCATCGTTCCGGAGCAGCGGACGGAGGGGGGGCGTCAGTGGGCGTATGTCCGCGTCGATCTGAAACAGCCGGTTGCTTACGGCGTTCGTCAGGAAGGGCCCTCGGTCGTCGTGGACTTCAATGTCGCGGGTTTGAATCCGCCTTCCCCGGCGCCGGAACGGGCGTCCGCGCCTGCACCGGCAGCGGCCCCCGCCGTGTCGCCTGTCCCGCTTGCGAAGGAAGCACCGTTGGCCGCGGCCAAACCCGCCGCCCCGGATACGCTTCAGGGGAGCGATGATAAGGCGTATACCGGCAAGCGGATCTCGCTCGACTTCCAGGACGCGAACATCAAAAGTGTCCTGAGGCTGCTGTCGGAAGTGAGCGGCATGAGCCTCGTATCCGGAGATGACGTGAAGGGGAATGTCACGGTCCACATGAACAACGTTCCGTGGGACCAAGCCCTCGACGTCATCCTCGATATCAAGGGGCTCACGAAAAAACAGATGGGCGACGTGATCAGCATCATCACGCTCGAAAGGGCCAAGCAGGACGAGGCCAACCGCCAGGCGGCCCTGGAAAGTCAGAAGAAAGCGGAAGAGGCGAAACAAGCGGGAGAACAAAAGAAATTACAGGAAAAGGGAAAGATCCGCCAGGTCTTGATCGAGGCGAAGATCGTGGAGGCGGAGGAAGGATTCTCCCGGGATTTGGGAATCCAGTGGGGCGTTGGGAAAAAGAGCAGCTTCGGGTCGCACTACGATTATGCCGCCGTTGCCCAGGCGACCAATGCCACGATGTCGGACACCGTTGTCGGGCTGGCGGGTTCTACGGGAACGGCCCTGACGACGGGCAACCTCGCCGTCAACTTCCCCTTGGCTGCGGCCGCCCCCGCCCTGGGTTTCGTGATCAGCGGCAGCCACTGGATCCTGGACGCCGAACTGATGGCCCAGGAACAGCAGAATCGGGTGCGGATCATTTCCACGCCCAAGGTCACCACGCTGGAAAAAGTCAAGGCCACCATCAAACAGGGTGAGGACGTTCCCTTTGTAACCCCGGCGACGACGTCCGATCCCGCGAGCGTGAGCTTCAAGGAAGCCGTCCTGAAGCTCGAGGTCGAACCGACCATCACACCGGACGGGAAAATCTCGATGAAGATCAAGGCGACCAACGATTCGCCGAACTACGCCCGGGCCGCGCTCCTGCAAGGGAATCCCCCGATCAACAAGAGCGAGGTCGAATCTACCGTTATCGTCAATGACGGGGACACGGCGGTGATCGGAGGCGTTGTCAAGACAACCGAATCGAACAGCGGTGACGGGGTCCCCTGGATCTCCAGGGTTCCCATCCTGGGATGGCTCTTCAAATATGAGAATAAAGAAACCAACAAACGTGAATTGCTGATTTTCGTGACCCCGAGGATCGTCAAGGACGATACCCTCACCGCGGCGGTGAAGCCGATGTGAGCGATGTGACGCACCGGAGTCATCGATGACGGGGCGTGATGCCGTCATTCGCAAGCCCGCGAGGGAGACCGCCTTCAACAAGGCGGTCTCTTTTTTTTAGGGGAGTCAGTCCCGCTTCAATTCCGGAACGGGATTTTTCTTCGAGGTCAGGATCTCTCGGAAGCCGTGGGCGCCAGGATCCGGGCAGCGGATCTCCGGATTCGGTCCCGGGGTGATCACGTAGGGCTTGCCGCTCGCCGGACAGACGATGGGTTGACCGACACCCGTTCCGCCCTGCTGGAAATCGTGGGCAAGCCTCCAGAGGTTCTTCAGGCACTGATCGGTGGCGGCGTCGGTTGCATAGCTTCCCGTTCGCACCGGCTTCAGCGTCTTGAAGGCCGTCAGCGTGCGCGGGGTTTGATAGACGACCGTGGCTGCGCAGGCGAGGACGATCAGGCCCATGACGATCTTTCCGCCCGACGTATCGCGCCACGGCTTGAATTTGGGCGTCTCGACCGCCGTGTCACGGATATGCGATTCCGCCTGATCGATCAGGCATTGGCGGCAGTAGGCCTTCCCCTCGCCGGCCATGGGATTGCCGCATCGCTGGCAGAATGTCTCCGGCTTATTCGGGTCGGTCATTCCCCTGTCCTTTTCACTTCTGCACGACGCTCAGGTTGTCGAAATTCACCGCCGCCTGGCCCCAGGTCCGGAACCCTCCGGAACCGGATGAAAAGCTGCCGTCCTTGAAATCCAGAACGGTTTCTCCATCGACCTTGATGGTCGTGCGATCACCCGCCACGGCGATGCCGATGTCGTGAGACTGGTTGTAGATGCTGAATCCCGCCGGCATGGAAACGGATTGGAAGGGGGACTGCTCGGCGCCGCTGACGACCTTGCGGACCACGAACCGGTTACCCAGGCCGGGATCGTACTGAAACACATAGCCGGTGATGTTCGGGTTCGCGTCCGCGCGATAATAGATGCCGTAGCCCTGCCCCTGGGTCAGGACGGCGCTGACCTTGATCTCGTAATCCGTCCAGGCCTGATCGCCGAAGGCGATGCGGTTCTCCTGGCCGGGTTTGTTGTTCAGGGTGCCGTGACCGACGTTCCAGTTCCCCATGAGCTTCTTGAAGCCGCTCTGATCGTTGAAGAGACTGGCGAAGAGGATTTTTGCCGTTTCCGCGACCGGGACCGTGCCGTAATGGAGGGAGCAACCGAGGATCGGAGCCGGTGTCCGCTGTATCCAGACGTAGGTTCCGCCGCTGGGGCAGACGGGTTCCTCGTGTATGAGGCCGGAGCCGACGAGATCGGCGAAGCCGGCGCTCGGTGTATTCTTCTCGATCAGGTAGGTCACTTCCGCCTTTTCCGTGTAGTAGCGGTTGCCCAGGCAGGCGGCGGCGCGCGCCCGCTCCACATACGCCACCATCAACGGGACGGCGATCGACGTCAGGACCAGGATGAGCCCGATGACCACGAGCAGTTCGATGAGTGTGAAGCCGCGGGAATCCCTCTCGATCCTTTTTTGCACGCGTCCTCTCCACGGACAGGCTGCCGCGGGGGGAACCCCCCGATAGACTGACGGATTTCGATGGTGCCGCTCAAATCCAGCCCGAGATGGGCGAAGTATACGGCGCTCCCGGGGGGGTGTCAATGGAATTCTGGCCGGGAGACGGCTTGACTTCCGCCTTGACAGGCCCGGGCGCCTTTGTTAGCGTCGACCGTGATCCGTGCGGACGCCATGCGAGGGCCGGGTCGACGCAACGCATCAGGCGGCTGGGCCGGGGAAAAGCGGGGGTTCAGCCAGCCCGGAAGGTTCGATGGATGGATGATGCAGAACAGCTCCAGGCCGGAGAGCCGGAGCGCACCAAACGGGACCTTTTCCTCGATCAGGCGCGCGTCCGTCTGGAACAGAACCAGGCGCGGCTCGCCATGGAGATGGCCGAGGCGCGCCTGCGGCGCCTTCCGGATGACATCGATGCCCGGACCATCCTCTGCCATGCCCTGATCCGGATGGGCCGTCCGGACGAGGCGCGGGAAATGCTGCGGCGGGTCGAGGGGACGCTGCTGGACTTTGTGAGCCTTTATGCGGTTTTGGGGGATTGCCGCCTCAAGGAAGGGTTTCCGAAGGATGCGGCGGCGTACTACCGGAAGTTTCTCGCTCTCAATCCGCCGGATGCGGCGGCGGTCCGGCAGGTGTCCGGGAAGCTGGACGCGCTGACGGGGGAAGGCGATGCCGGACGGCAGGAAGACGAGCGCCCCCTGCAGGTCGGGGACATCGCCCCCGATTTCTACACCGTCACCCTGGCCGATCTGTATCTGCGCCAGGGTCATCCGGAGATGGCCGTCGACGTCCTTGCCCGGATCCTGGAGCAGAACCCGGAAGACGCCAAGGCCCGGTCGCGCCTCCGGGAGATTCAGGCCGTCCCGGAGCCCCGCCCGGTCCGGCGGCCGGGACGGCACGCGCGCACGATCGGGACGCTTTCCCGGTGGCTGGTGAAGCTCGATGCATCGAGGGCGCATGCCTCCTGAAGCGACGCCTTACGCCCGAAGGCGGTCGCGCCTGGTCGATCGCCTGTCCGACTGGGGCCTTGACGCCCTGCTTCTCACCGGAGAAGCCAACCTCCGCTACCTGACCGGCTTTGCCGGAACGGACGCGGCCCTTCTCCTAACGGAAGGCCGCGCGTCGCTGCTCGTGGATGGCCGCTTCCTGACGGAGGCCCGCGAGACGGTTCCGGAGCTGGAGATCGTCGAGATCCGGGACCTGATCGAGGGAATCGCGGCGGCGCTGGCCGACGGCGCCCCCGCCCGCGTCGGGTTCGAATCCGGCGTACTGACCGTCCACGTCCACCAGCGCCTGCTCGCCGCACTCGGAGCGGGGGTGTCGCTGCGGCCGCTCTTTAACGAACTGTCGTTGCTGAGGGCCGTCAAGGACGAAGAAGAAGTCCACTGCATGCAAAAGGCGGCGGAGATCGCCTCCTCGGCCCTGCAGGCGATCCTGCCGGATCTCCGGCCCGGAATCGCGGAGCGGGACATCGCCCTGGAGCTTGATTTCCGCATGCGGCGTCAGGGGGCGGAGGGAAGCTCCTTCCCGACGATCGTGGCGTCCGGGCCGCAGTCCGCCCTTCCCCACGCCACCCCCGGCGCCCGGAAGATCCAGCCCGGCGACGGGGTCGTAATCGACTACGGGGCCGTCTTTCAAGGCTACCGGTCCGACGAGACCTGCACGGTGTTCGTCGGCGATCCGGATTGCGAGGCACTCGCCGCCTACGCACAGGTCCTCGAGGCCCAGAAACTCGCCATTGCCGCCCTGCGGGCGGGTGTCGTCTGCCGCGACGTGGACCGCATCGCCCGGGATGCCCTCCGCCGGGGCGGGTGGGAGCGCTTCTTCTCCCACGGCACCGGCCACGGCGTCGGTCTCGACGTCCATGAAGCCCCGCGGCTCAACGCCCGCTCGGAGAGCATCCTCGAAGCGGGCATGGTCGTCACGGTGGAGCCCGGGGTTTACCTCCCGGGCCGCTGGGGGATCCGCATCGAAGACATGGTGCTCATCCGCGCGGACGGCTTCGAGATCCTGAGCCGGGCGCCCAAGACGCTGACCCTCCTGAAGTGACGAGAAAAAAATAAGGTTCTCTATTGACATTCGTCCGGAATTCTTTTACTGGCAGGAAAACCTGTCGTTCGCCACAGGCGCTTCAAGTAAACTATCCGCAGAGGGTGGGGGGCAATGAAGGTATTTCCTGAAGACTACTTGTACAGCCGGGAGCACTTGTGGGTCAGGGTGGACGGCGACCTGGCGACCATCGGGATCACCGATTATGCCCAGGAAAAACTGGGCGAAGTCCTCTCGATCGAACTGCCGGAGATCGACACCGAGATCGAGCGGGACGAATCCTTCGGATCGCTCGAGTCCGCCAAGGCGGTGATCGAACTCATCGCTCCCGTGGGTGGGCAGGTGGTCAATGTCAACGACGATCTTCTGGACGACGTGGGCATCATCAACAGCGACCCCCACGATACCGGGTGGCTCATCGTCATCGAAATGAGCGACCTTGATGAAATCGATGACCTTCTCGACACCCGCGGTTACAACGATTTCATCCTGGAAAGCGAGGAGGACTGATCCGGTGTGTCCGTCTGGAGACTGATCCCCTTTCGTGCCTCAGATGCCTTCGAGAACATGGCCGCCGACGAGGCCATTTTCCGCCTGATGCCCCTGGGGCATACGCCGCCGACCCTCCGCTTCTACGGATGGCGTCCGGCCGCCGTTTCGCTCGGTTATTTTCAAAACACGAGGCAAGCCTGCAACCTCGCGGTCTGCCGGCGTGAGGGGATCGACGTCGTGCGTCGTCCGACGGGGGGCCGGGCCGTGCTCCATGACGGCGATCTGACGTACGCCCTGTGCGCCCGGGTGGGCGAGCCGCCCTTTCCTCGCGGGATCGCCGGCGCCTACCGCGTGATCGGCCGGTGTCTTCAGGAGGGCCTGCGCCGTTTGGGAATCGACGCGGCGCCCGCGGTTGCGACCCCGGAGCCATCGGGGGTGCGCGACGGCACCGTCGCCTGCTTTGCCAGGCCGGCCAGGGATGAACTGCTCGTCCAGGGCCGGAAGATCTGCGGGTCGGCCCAGGCCAGGTCGCGCGGCGCCTTCCTCCAGCACGGATCGCTCCTGGTCCGGTTCGATGCGGCACGCGCGGCCCGGTGTCTTGTCGCCGAAGCACAAGAGCGGGAGCGGACCCGCCGGATGCTGGCGCGGGCCGTGACCGCGGTCGACGCCTGCCTGGCGCCGCCGCCGGAGACGGGCGAGATCGTCCGCGCCCTGGCGGAGGGGTTTGCCGCGGTCCTGCACGCGGATCTGCGACCGGGCGCCCTGACCGACGCGGAGGAGGCCCTGAAGGCGCGACTGAAGCGGGAAAAATATCGGCCCGAGGCCTCGAGCGGCGAAGGAGATCCGGATGAAACGGCTGCACCTCATTAGGGAAGAGATCCGGCGGCAGCGGGCC
Source organism: Syntrophales bacterium (assembly GCA_035358035.1). Classification (GTDB taxonomy): domain Bacteria; phylum Desulfobacterota; class Syntrophia; order Syntrophales; family UBA2251; genus UBA2251. Next base: position 70,643 of record DAOPOS010000008.1, read on the forward strand.
TATCCCGCGGACGCCATCCCCTGCCAAATCAAACTGGATGCGAACGAGAATCCCTTCCCCCTGCCGGAGGACCTGACCGGTCTGTTCTTTTCGGCCGTGACGCGGGAGGTGGCCCTGAACCGCTACCCGGAGGCGGGTTCCCCCGTCCTGAGGCGCCGCTTTGCCGCCCGCTTCGGAGTCGCGCCCGACCAGGTCCTGCTCGGCAACGGGTCCGACGAATTGATCCTGGCCCTGCTCATCGCCTGCGGCGGCCCCGGCAAAAGCGTGCTGATTCCGGCCCCGACCTTCGTGATGTACCGGATCTGCGGCTTGAACCTGGGGTGCCGCATCTGCGAGGTGCCTCTCGCGGCGGGCGGAGACCTGGACCTGCCCGCGATGCTCGCGGCGCTCGAACGGGAACGGCCGGTTCTGACCTTCCTGAGCTATCCCAACAATCCGACGGGCGGGTGTTTCGACGACGACAAGATCGCCGCCATCATCGAACAGGCGCCGGGACTGGTCGTCGTCGACGAGGCCTACGGCCCGTTTTCCGGCCGTTCCTTTCTCCCCCGCCTGAGGGCCTGCGACAATCTCCTGATCCTGAGGACGCTCTCCAAGGTCGGACTGGCGGCGATGCGCATCGGCTTCCTCGTCGGTCCTTCCGAAATCGTGGCCGAGATCGACAAGGTTCGTCTGCCCTACAACCTGAACAGCGTCTCGCAGATGGCGGCCGGATTCTATCTCGATCACGAGGCGCGGTTCATCGCCCAGACGGAGGAGATCGTCCGGGAACGGGACGGGCTGTGGGATGCTTTACAAAAAACCGCGGGGGTGCATCCCTGGCCGACGGATGCAAATTTTATTTTTTTTACTTGCGATCGCGATATAAATCAGGTATATGCTGCACTTGTCAAAAGGGGTGTCCTCGTCAAGAAATTCGACGCCTCGGGAAACGGGCCGCCGGCGATGCGGGTCACGGTCGGCCGCCGCGAGGAAAACGAGGCGTTTCTCAAAGCACTCCGGGCAGGGTTACAACGTTAGGGGCGTGATTTAATCTCCAGGCAAAACAAAGGGTAGTTGGCGACACGGCGGAAAGAGAAGGTGTCGAGCTGCCCTTTTTTTGCGCCTTTTTCAAGCTCTAACAAAATCAGAGAGTTATGCAATGAAGATGATCTTGCTTCTGGAAGACGGCACGTCTTTCCCCGGGGAGTCCTTCGGGGCGGTCGGGGAAGCGGCGGGATGGGTCCATGACGAGCGCGGGGTGGTCGGCTATCAGGAATGCCTGACTGATCCGGACAATCGGGGCTGCATCGTCAACATGACCTATCCCCTGATCGGCAACTACGGAGTGAACGACGAGGACGGGGAATCGGACCGGGCCCAGGCCGCGGCTCTCCTGGTCAAGGAGAAGAGCCGGGTCGTCAGCAGCTGGCGCGCCGGATCGACACTCGAGACCTTCATGGACCGCTGGGGCGTCGTAGGTCTGGAGGGCGTCGATACGCGCGCCCTCGCCCTGCACCTGAGGGAGCACGGGGAGATGCGGGGGATCGTCGCCCCGGCCGCATCTCCGACGGCCGCCCTCCTGGCCAGAATCCGCGCCGTCGCGGGCCCGCCCCCGGCGGATCGCCCCAGGGGATCCCGTCCCCATGCGGCTTCGGCCCGCCCCTTTGAACCGGACGGCGGTCCGCGCATCGCCATGCTCGATTTCGGCTGCCGGCGGTCCTATCTGCGCCAGCTGGAGGCCCTGTCGTGTCAGGTGCGCTCTTTTTCCCCTGAGGCCGCCTGGGACGAGATCCGGGCAAGCGGTGCCGACGGGCTGTTCCTCTCGAACGGTCCCGGCGCGCCGGAGGCGTTCGAGCCGGCCCGGCGCATGCTGGCGGCCGCCCTGGGCGAACTTCCCGCCTTCGGAATCGCCCTGGGATGTCAGATGCTCGCCCTCGCCGCGGGCGGGAAGGCGACGCGCATGGGCCAGGGGCATCACGGCGCCAATTATCCCGTGCGGGATCTGCGAACGGGCCGGACGGCGATGACGCTCCAGAACCACAGTTGGGTCATCGACGAGACGTCGCTGAAGGGCGGCGTTTGCACGGTGTCGCACCGGAACCTCAACGACGGCACGGTCGAGGGCGTTTCGTCGGAGCGGGGGCGGTTTCTCGGGGTGCAGTTCTCTCCCGTTCCGGATGACGACGGCCGCCCGAGCGCGTTGTTCCGGGAATTCGTGGAGAGGATGGCCAAAACGGGCGGCAAGAGGCAGAAGGCAAAGGGTTAAGGGCGAAGGGGAAGAGAAAAGGTAAGACGATGCCGAAGCGAACCGATCTCAAAAAGATCCTCATCATCGGGTCGGGGCCGATCATCATCGGCCAGGCCTGCGAGTTTGACTATTCCGGCTCCCAGGCCTGCAAGGCCCTGAAGGAGGAAGGCTATTTCGTCATCCTCGTGAACAGCAATCCGGCGACGATCATGACCGATCCGGAGATGGCGGACCGGACCTACATCGAGCCCATCACCCCGGAGATCGTGGAGAAGATCATCGCCCGGGAACGGCCGGACGCCATCCTGCCCACGCTGGGCGGCCAGACGGGTCTCAACACGGCGGTCTTTCTCGCCCGTGCCGGCGTCTTCGAAAAATATCACGTGGAGGTCCTGGGGGCGTCGGCGGAGGCCATCGCCCGCGCCGAGGACCGGGATCTGTTCAAGCAGGCGATGCTCGAGATCGGCGTGGGGGTTCCGGAAAGCGGCATTGCCACCACCGTGGAAGAGGGCATGGCCATCGGCCTCGGCATCGGCTTTCCCCTCATCCTGCGGCCCGCCTTCACCCTGGGCGGCACCGGCGGGTCGATCGCCTACAACAAGGAAGAGCTGGAAGAGTTTCTCGCCAGGGCCATCGAATACAGCCCCGTGGGGCAGGTCCTGGTCGAACGGTCGGTCCTGGGCTGGAAGGAGATCGAGTTCGAGGTCATGCGGGACGCCGCCGACAACGTCATCATCGTGACCTCCATGGAGAACGTCGATGCCATGGGCGTTCACACGGGCGACAGCGCCGTCGTGGCGCCGGCCCAGACCCTGACGGCCCCGGAATACGCCCATCTGGCGGCGTTGTGCCGCAAGATCATCCGCAAGATCGACGTCACCGGCGGCGGCGTGAACATCCAGTTCGCCGTGAGCCCCGACAACGGCGAGGTGGTGATCATCGAGGTCAACCCGCGCCTGTCCCGCAGTTCGGCCCTTGCATCCAAGGCGACCGGTTTCCCGATCGCCCGTGTCGCGACGAAGCTCGCGGTGGGGTTTACCCTGGATGAAGTCAAAAACGACGTGACCGGCCGGACGTCGGCCCTCCACGAACCGACGATCGATTACTGCGTCTTCAAGATCTCCCGTTTCACCTTCGAGAAGTTTCCGCTGGCCGATCCGACCCTGAACACCTCCATGAAGGCCGTCGGCGAGGCCATGTCCATCGGCCGCACCTTCAAGGAGGCCTTTCAGAAGGGACTCCGCTCCCTGGAAACGGGGCGCTTCGGCTTCGGCGCCGACGGCAAGGATGCCTCCTTCGAGGGGGAGGACACCGTCGAGAAGATTCGCGAGAAGCTGCGCATTCCGAACGCGGAGCGTTTCTTCTATATCCGCTTCGCCTTCCGCGCCGGGCTCACGATCGACGAGATCTACGACCTCTCCCGCATCGACCGCTGGTTTCTCTTCAACATGAAGGAGATTTTCGACCTCGAGGAGGAACTGGTCCGCTACCGGTTCCACGGCGTGAAGCGGGACCTGCCGGTCTGGAAGAAGGATTTCCCCGCAGCGCTCCTCCGGCGCGCCAAGGAATGCGGGTTTTCCGACGTGCAACTCGCCCACATCCTGGGCGTCGAGGAGGAAACGCTCCGGCGGATGCGCAAAAAGCTGGGGCTGAATCCCGTCTACAAGCTCGTCGACACCTGCGCCGGGGAATTCAAGGCCGACCGTCCCTACTACTACTCCTCTTACGAGACGCTGGAGGAGAGCCATCCCTCGGACCGCGAGAAGGTCATCATCCTGGGCGGCGGACCGAACCGGATCGGCCAGGGGATCGAATTCGACTACTGCTGCGTGCACGCCTCCCTGGCCCTGCGGGAGCTGGGGTACGAGAGCATCATGGTGAACTCGAACCCGGAGACGGTCAGCACCGATTACGACACCTCCGACAAGCTCTACTTCGAACCGCTCACCCGCGAGGACGTCCTCAACATCATCGAGCGGGAGAAACCCGTCGGGGTGATCGTTCAGTTCGGCGGGCAGACCCCGCTCAACCTCGCCGTGCCGCTGGAGAAGGCGGGCGTGCCCATCTGGGGGACGACGCCGGACAGCATCGACCGCGCGGAGGACCGGAAACGCTTCCAGATGCTCCTGAAAAAACTCAACCTGATCCAGCCGGACAACGGAACCGCCCGTTCGTACGAGGAGGCCCAGCGGGTGGCGAACAAGATCGGCTATCCCGTGATCGTCCGGCCGTCTTACGTGCTGGGCGGCCGGGCGATGGAGATCGTCTATGACGACGACGCCCTGGGCGACTTCATGAAAAAGGCCATCCGGGTCTCTCCGGAGCATCCGATCCTGATCGACAAGTTCCTGGAGGACGCGATCGAAATCGACGTGGACGCCCTCTCCGACGGGGAGACGACGATCATCGGCGGCATCATGGAACACATCGAGGAGGCCGGGGTCCATTCCGGCGACAGCGCCTCCGTGATCCCCCCCCACACCCTCGATCAGCGCCTGGTCCAGGTCGTCAAGGACAACACCTACGCCCTGGCCCGCGAGCTTCATGTTCGCGGCCTCATGAACATCCAGTACGCCATCCGCAACGACGTGGTCTATGTCCTGGAAGTCAACCCGCGGGCGTCGCGGACGGTGCCCTTCGTCAGCAAGGCGACGGGGGTGCCCCTGGCCAAGCTGGCCACGAAGGTCATGGCCGGCCGGACCCTCGCCGAGCTGGGATTGACGAAAGAGGTGGAAATAAGGCACGTGGCGGTCAAGGAATCGGTGTTTCCCTTCGCCCGCTTCCCCGGCGTGGACGCGATCCTGGGGCCGGAGATGAAATCCACGGGCGAGGTCATGGGGATCGACGCGAGCTTCGGCAAGGCCTTCGGGAAGTCCCAGATCGCCGCCGGGACGAACCTTCCTCAAGCCGGGAAAGTCTTCATCAGCGTGACGAACAAGGACAAACGCCAGATTGTCTTTCTGGCCAAGCAGATGGAGCACATGGGCTTCTCCATCCTGGCGACGGCCGGGACGGGCGGGGTCCTGAAGAACAACGACATCGCGGTTCAGATCCTCCCCAAACTCTCCGAAGGGCGTCCGAACGTCATCGATCTGATGAAGAACCGGGAGGTGGCGCTGATCATCAACACCTCGGGCGGCAAGAAGCCCCGCGCGGACACGGTCTTTATCCGGTCCACGGCGGTGCTGCACAATGTCCCGCTGATCACGACGATGTCCGGTGCCCAGGCGGCGGTGAACGCCATCGAGGCCATGCGGAAAGAGGCGGGGAAGGTCCGGACGATCCAGGAGTATCATCAGGAGATCGGCATCGGGCGTTAGGCGAAGGGCGAAGGAGTGAACGGTTAAGGGCGTTGGGCGATTGGTGTCGGACGTCGGTGAGGAAGATCCTGAAACAACCGGTGTCGGGCGATATGCATCGGGAAGGGGGGAACGGTGGACATCAGATCTCCGCTGCCCGCGACCCAGCGCCTGATGCCCAATACATGAGGGAAAGGAAGGAAGAATTTGGAAGTCAAGGTATTCGACAATGATGTAGACAAGGCGCTGAAGATCCTGAAGAACAAACTGTCCAAGAGCGGCCTCTTCAAGGAGCTGAAGCTCCGCCGGGCTTACGAGAAACCGTCGGTCAAAAAGAAGCGCAAGGCCATCGAGGCCCGGCGCCGGTTTGCCAAGGTCCAGCGCCGCCGCTCCTCGTAAGACACCCACGAGGGATGACGTCGCGAGACGGAACGTCGGTTTGACGGGTTGCACCCCGGGCGAAGCCGCTGCGCGTCCTTCCCGCAGGTTCCGCGCCGGCAGGCCGGATTTGCGGCGGGCCGCTGAGCGCCGATCGGACGGCCGGGCCGTCCGGGGAAGCGAGGTCGAGGCGATGGAAGAAAAGCAATATCTCGTGGATGCCCTGTCCATCGAGGAATCCTGGCGGATATTCCGGATCATGGCCGAGTTCGTCGAGGCCATCGACGCGCTTTCCAAGATCCAGCGTGCCGTGTCCATCTTCGGCTCCGCCCGGACCCGGCCGGAGGACCCCTTCTACCAGAAGGCGGAATATCTGGGCCGCCGGCTGGTGGAAAAGGGCTTCGGCGTCATCACCGGCGGCGGCCCCGGCATCATGGAAGCGGCCAACAAGGGGGCGGCCGAGGCGGGGGGAAAGTCCGTGGGGATGAACATCCGGCTGCCCTTCGAGCAGAAGCCCAACCCCTATGCCAACATCTCCATCGATTACCGGTATTTCTTCATCCGCAAGGTCATGTTCGTCAAGTATGCCGTGGCCTATATCATTCTTCCCGGCGGCTTCGGAACGATGGACGAGCTTTTCGAGGCCCTGACCCTCATACAAACCCGGCGCATCAAGAGCTTCCCCGTCATCCTGATGGGGTCGGCGTACTGGCAGGGCCTCCTCCACTGGCTCAAGGAGACCCTCCTTGCGGACGGCATGATTCTTCCGGAGGATCTCGACCTCATCCAGGTGATCGACGATCCCGACGAGGCGGTCCGGCACATCCTGAAGTACGTTATTGTCTGAAGCCTTTGGTCTGCCGAGGCACTCCCGCTGGTAACGCCCATGGTTGATCAGGAAGGTGGATCCGCACCGAATCTGTCCAGGGTCCTTAACGCCATCGCATCCGGGCGTCCCGTTCCCTGCTATCTGTTGTTCGGAGAGGAGGAATTCCTCGTCAGGACGGCCCGGGAGAGTCTCCTGAACGCCCTGCTGCCTCCCGGGGAACGGGACCTGAACCTCTTCAGCCTGGACGGCGAGACGGCGGACGCGGGGCAGATCGCCGCGACGCTGATGACCCCGCCCCTGCTTCCCGGACGCAAGGTCGTCCTGGTCGAGGGAACGCCCCTGCTGCAATCGAAAAAAACCCTGCCGGACCTGGAGAGAAGCGTTCGTGAACATCTGGATCGGAACCCCGCCCGGGCCATCCGCGATTTCCTGCAGCTTCTCCATCTGGCGGGCTGGCATCTCGAAGACCTGGCCTCCGACGGCTGGAAAAAGATTTCCCCGGAGGAGTGGAACCGCACGCTCGGCGGCGAGGGCGCGGCCGAACGCGAGGCCTGGCTGCCCCGTGTCCTTGACGCCTGCCTGGCGCAGGGCCGGGACGCCGTCCGGGGCGCAGAGGCGACGGAGCCCCTGGAGGCGGTTCTTCGGGAGGGTCTTCCGGAAGGCAACCACCTGATCCTGACGGCCGAGGCCGTGGACAAAAGAAAACGGCTCTTCCATGTCCTTGCCGAGTGCGGCGTTGCCTTGGAGTTTTCTCCCGTCAAGGGGGAGGCGAAACAAAAACAGAGACTTCAGGACGCGGTCCGGGAAAAGATTGCCCACAGCGGGAAAAAGCTGACGCCCAAGGCCTGGCTCGCCCTGGGTGAAAAGACGGGGTTTCAGTTGCGGGCCACGACGAGCGCCCTGGATACGCTTCTGACCTACGTGGGGGACAAGGTCGCCGTCGACGAGGCGGATGTCGAGGCCGCCGTGGGGAAGACCCGGGAGGGCACGGTCTTCGCGCTGACGGAGGCCCTGGACCGGAGGGACGGCAGGGAGGCCCTGCTCGTCCTGAAGGATCTCTTCGACCGGGGCGTGAACCCCCTGGTCCTCCTGGCCGTGATGGCCCGCGAGATCCGCAACCTGCTCCACGCCCGTCTGCTGATCGACTCCGGCCGCTTTGCCGAAATCGGACGGGAGCCGGACTACGGCCGGTTTCAGAAACAAATCTATCCCGAGATCAAGTCCGCGCTGGGCACGACCGGGAAGAAGGAGGGGGGGCTCGCCGGTCAGCACCCGTATGTGGTGTACCAGGCCCTGAAAAACGCGCGGCGGTTCAGGGCGGAGACCCTGGTTGACGCACTCGAGGCCCTGGCGGAGATGGATCTGGCCTTCAAATCCACGCCCCGCGATCCCGCCCTGGCCCTGGAGCGGTTCATCCTGCGCTTCTGCGCCTGACGGCGGACCGTTCAGATCTTCCTCAACCGGGCCTGCACGGCCTTTTCCCGGCGTGACGGCCGGCGGGCCATGCCCTTCCGTTTTCCGCCGCGGGGCGCATCTTCCGCATCCGGATCGTCCGGCGGACCGGCGGCGTCTTCCAGGAGGGCCTTTCCCAGGCGGTCCGCGAATTCCAGCGAAGAAACGGAGACCGCGCCCCGGCGGCCCAGGTGATCGGCAATCCCCCGGTCCGAGGTGACGACCAGGACCTCCTCGCTCCCCTCGCGGGCGAGACGCCGGATCACGGCATCCGCCGTTTCACCCCGCCGGGAATAGCGGATGTCCACCCCTCCCGAGCGGTCGCGCTCCTCGAAGGGCGATCCCCCCTGCCAGCCGTCGAAGACGACGGTGATCCGGTGCCCCCGCTGCCGCTGGTAGACGACCAGTTGCTGGATCAGGGCCAGTCGCCCCGCCTCCAGACTCTTCCGCTCGTGGCGTCGGAGTTCCGGCGACTGCCGGATGAGGTTATAGCCGTCGATCAGGATGTGCATGGTCCGGTTTCCCCGGCGATGGCGAGAGGCCATCGCTCTCCCTCCGATCGCGTCCGCAAATGTCCGGGCGCCGTGGACACACCGTTTCATAGTCGATGGGCGCCCTTTGTGCAACGTGAAAATCGGCCCCCGTTCTCGCGACCGGCTTTTTGCTTGACTTCAGCCGGGCAGGTTTGTTAGGGATCAGCGTCGGCGTATCCGGTTCCGAGACGTCCTGCCGTCCGGTGCGCTTTCCGAACTCCCCGGTATCATAAGGTTCATCCCATGGACGTTTCATCGGAACACAGCGATCAAACAAAAGACTCACGACAACATTTGCCAGAGGAAGGAGCTTGAAGATGGAAATCAAGAACGTGTGCGTTTTGGGTGCGGGCCTGATGGGAAATGGCATTGCGCAGGTCTGTGCGCAGGCGGGGCTCAATGTGACGATGCGGGACATCGAACAGCGGTTCATCGACGGCGGCATGAACACGATCCGGAAAAACCTGAGCCGCGACGTGGAGAAGGGGAAGAAAACCCAGGCCGACATGGACGCCATCCTGGGGCGGATTAAACCCACCCTGGACATGAAAGAGGCGGCCGGCCAGGCCGATGTGGTCGTCGAGGTGGTCATCGAGGTCATGAACGTGAAGAAGCAGGTCTATCAGGAACTGGAGCAGATCGTTCCCGCCCACTGCCTGTTCTTTACCAACACGTCCGGCCTGAGCATCACGGAAATGGCCGCCATCACAAAGCGTCCGGATCGCTTCATCGGGACCCACTTCTTCAATCCCGTGCCGGTCATGAAACTGCTCGAGATCATCCGCGGCTACGAGACCTCCGACGAAACGCTGGCGATCGCGTCCGAGTGGGGGAAGAAGATCGGCAAGGACGTGATCGTGGTCAAGGAGGCGCCGGCCTTCGTCGTGAACCGGATCCTGTGTTCCATGATCAACGAAGCCTTCTTCGTCCTGGGCGAAGGCTTGGCCTCCGCGGAGGACATCGATAAGGGCATGGTCCTCGGATGCAACCATCCGATCGGTCCCCTGGCCCTCTCCGACCTGGTCGGCAACGAGACGCTGCTCAGGGTCGTCGAGGGATTGCACCGGGAACTGGGCGACAAGTACCGGCCCGCGCCCCTGCTGAGGCAGCTCGTCCGTGCCGGCCGCTTCGGCCGCAAGACGGGCAAGGGGGTGTACGAGTACAAGAAATAGGCGTTGGGCGTTCGGCGAAGGACGCGGACCGAACGGTAATGCGTCGGTTTGCATGTGAAATCCAATTTAAAAGGAGAAGGAACATGGATTTTGAATTGACGGAAGAACTGCAGATGTTGAAGGACATGGCGTATAAATTCGCCAAGGCCGAATTTCCCAACCTTTCGCATGAGTGCGACGAGGGGGAGAAGTACACGCCGGAAATCCGAAAGAAGGCCGCGGAAAACGGCCTGGTCGGGGCCTGGATTCCCGAGGCGTACGGCGGCGCCGGAGCCGGGATGCTGGGCAACACCCTGATTACGGAGGAGCTCTCCAAGGTGGACATGGGGATCGGCCTGAACATCGTGGCGGCGACCTTCGGTTCCGAGTCGATCTTCCAGTACGGGTCGGAAGAGCAGAAGCAGCTTTACCTGCCCAAGCTCTGCAGCGGCGAATGGGTCAGCGCCGGGGCGTTTACGGAGCCCAACGCGGGGACCGACGTGGCGGGCTACAAGACCCGGGCGGTCAAGGACGGCGGCGACTATGTCGTCAACGGGAACAAGATGTTCATCACCAACGGCACCGTCTGCGACTACATGGTGACCCAGTGCATCACGAACCCCGACCAGAAGAAGCACAACAGCTTCAGCCTGATCATCATTCCCGCCGATGCCAAGGGCGTCACGCGCAACAAGATCCACGGCAAGCTCGGCATCCGTTCCAGCGATACGGCCGAGATCGCCCTGGAGGACGTCCGGGTGCCGCAGGCCAACCTCGTGGGGAAGGAGGGCAAGGGGTTCTACCAGCTCATGCATTTCTTCGACACGACGCGGGTCATGGTTTCGGGCCAGGCCCTCGGGATTTCCGAGGCGTGCCTGGAAACAAGCGTCAAGTATGTCAAGGAGCGGACCTGCTTCGGGGCGCCGCTGGGGGCCTACCAGCTGACCCAGATGAAGCTCACCGAGATGGCCATCCGGATCGAGGCTCTGCGGGGGCTCGTGTACAAGGCCGCGTGGCTGATCGATGCCGGCAAGCCCGATTACACCCTGGCCGCCATGGCGAAGTTCTTCGGCGGGCAGACGGCCGTCTTCTGCGCCAACTACGCGGTCGAACTGCACGGGGGGTATGGCTATATCGACGAGTACGATGTCCAGAAGTGGTATCGCGACGCCAAGATCCTGGAGCTCTACGAAGGGACGAAGGAAGCGGAGATCATGACCATCGGCCGCGTCCTCCAGGCGTAGAAACGGGGCCGTTGAACGGCGCTTGAAAAGACCCTTGACCCGTTCCGGCGAGGGTCGGAATCCGGCGTTTGCCGCGTGAATCGCCCCACGGCGTCCACCGGGTCGACGGCACGGGGCGGGTTGGCCGGGGCCTTTGGGTGCAACCCCGAATGAACAGGGCGGCGTGGGGCCGGAGCGTTCCGCGCCGTCTCTTGATCAAGGAGGTCTTCTGTGAAGACAAGAATTACGGAACTTTTCGGGATCAAGCATCCCATCGTCCTGTCCGGGATGAGCTGGATCAGCGTGCCCTCGATGGTCGCGGCCGTTTCCAACGCGGGCGGCCTGGGGATCCTGGCCACCGGCCCCATGGATCCCGAGCAGACCCGCCAGGCGATCCGCGAGATCCGCAAAAAGACGGACAAGCCCTTCGGGGCGAACGCGACGCTCCTGATGCCGGGGGCGGCGGCCAACGCCAAGGTTCTCCTCGAGGAGCAGGTGCCGGTCATCAACTTTGCCCTGGGCAAGGGCGACTGGCTCGTCCGGGAGGCCCACAAGTACGGCGGCAAGGTCATTGCCACCGTCGTCAACGCCCGCCATGCGAAACGCGCGCAGGACTACGGCAGCGACGGCGTCATTGCCACGGGGAACGAGGCGGCGGCGCACGGCGAAGCGGTGACCTCGCTCGTGCTCATTCCCAGCCTGGTCGATGCGGTCGAAATTCCGGTCATTGCCGCGGGCGGATTCGCGGACGGACGGGGACTGGCGGCCGCGCTCGCCCTGGGCGCCGAGGGCATCGCCATGGGGACGCGCTTCATGACGACGAAGGACAGCCCCCTGCACGGCAATTTTAAGAGGCTCTCGATCGAAAAGGACGTCACCGACACCCTCTATTCCACGCGGATCGACGGGATCTACTGCCGCGTCCTGAAAACGGAGCCGGCGGCAAAGCAGATCAAGAAGGGACTCGACCTTTTTACGGCCTTCTTCAATTCCCAGGATATCTCGAAGCAGCTCCACATGCCGTATCTCAAGCTCATGATCGGGATCCTGGCTTCGGGCTGGAAGAACACGCGGCAGATGGCCTACATGGCCAACGGCTTCAAGGCCTTCCGTCTGGCGACGGAGGAGGGCGACCTCGTCAACGGGATCCTGCCGGTGGGACAGGTCACGGGACTGATTCACGACGAACCCACGGTGGCCGAGGTCATGGATCGCATCGTGGCCGAGGCCGCGGCGGTCCAGGCGAAGCTCGCCGCCAAGATGGCGTAGGCGGGGACGCAACGGAATAGACCAGGAAACGCAAAGGGAAGCGGCGAAAGAGGGATCCGCACCGACCGGTGCGGATCCCTCTTTTTTGTGTGCACGGCGTTGTTCGCAAGGCTGCGCCGGACGGGGCACGTCCCTAAAAGCGGGGGCGGTATGGGGCAAACAGCGGGAAATGGAAGATGCCGGGCGGGGCGGCGCAAACCTCAGGAATCGCATTGACGACCGATCCGGCAACGGCGTACTGTTCCGCCCGGGTTTTCTCGCCGGTGTCGACCGGTTCCACGAGGTTCATCGTGATGTCGATGCCGGGCTTGCCCCGGACGGCGATCCGCCAGTGATCGTAGGTTTCGAAGCCGGGCAGCGTGTTGCCCATGACCCAGTTGACCGAGAGTGTCACGAGTCGCCGTCCGCTGACGACGGCATGCCAGCGCCAGCACGTTGCGGCGACGGTGCCGGCCCGCACGATGCCGGCGCGGGCGGGGATGTCCGCCGGTGCCGGGATGACCTTGTGATCGGGCTCCACCCGTTCGAGCGTCATCCCCAGGCGATGGACGAGCAGGGCGAGCACTTCGGCGTACATGCCGCCGATGAGCTCCGCCACAGGTCCCGATCCCGTCCGGTCGAACGTTGCCGGATCAGACCCGAAGCCGCAGACGTTGAAGACGTAATCGGGATCCGGTGCGCCGCTGACGTCGAAAACTTCCTCCACCTCGATGGAGTCCAGCGCCAGACAGATCCCGGTGGCCGCCGCCGCGATCTTCTCCACGACAAAGCCCGGATTGAGGCCCGTGCTGAACAGGGAGGCGTTCCCCTGTGCGCAGGCCTGTTCGAACTCGGCGGCGTAGGCGGCGCCGTGGTATGCGGGAAAACCGTGTCCGTTGATGGTGATCAGGTTCTTCCCCGAGGCGAGCAGGCGGCACATGTCGGCGTTGTGACGGCGATAGGGGAATTGGATGCGCGGGGCGTGGATGACCACGTCGGCCTCCAGGGCCAGGATGTCCTCGATCCGGTTCGTCGCGATGACGCCCGTGGGCGCCCGCCGGGCGATTTCCCCCGCGTCCCGGCCGACCTTCCGGTCGCTGTAGACGTAAAGCCCCACGAGCTCCAGATCGGGATGATCGATCACGGCCCGCAGGCACGTTTTCCCCATGGAGCCCGTCGCCCATTGAACCACGCGGTATGTCATCGGCCATCCCCCTTCCAACCAAGGATGACGACATCGTAATAAAGTCCATCTGCGGCGTTGCGCTTCATCCTTCGTTACGGCGACGTACACAAAAGTACGTCTCATCCCTCAGGATTCGTGCGCCTTGCCTCCGGAGCGGTTTACGTCGTCGTCCCCATGGTGACTTTTACGAGGTCATCTAAAGATGGATTCGTTCAAGGTTGAGGATCGCGTCTTTTGGCCCGAGAAAGCGGACGCCCATGTCCATGCGATGTCCCGCTCAGGCGACGCGGGCCTTCATGGCGGCGATGGTCCCGACGTAGTCGGGACTGCCGAAGATCGCCGCCCCGGCGACGAGGACGTCGGCCCCGGCCCGGGCGATCGCGCCGATGTTGTCCACCGTGACGCCGCCGTCCACCTCCAGCAGGACCCGGGGTGCGGCGGCCGCGATCATCTCTTTGGCCCGGCGGATCCTGGACAGGGCGCCGTCGATGAACCGCTGGCCTCCGAAGCCGGGGTTGACCGACATGACGAGGAGCAGATCGAGATCCGGGAGAATTTCCTCCACCTGAACGAGGGGCGTCGCGGGATTGAGCGATACGCCGGCGCGGCAGCCCACCTCGCGGATCAGCCCCACCGTCCGGTGCAGATGGTGCGCCGCCTCCACGTGAACCGTGATCCAGTCGCTGCCCGCCCGGGCGAACTCCGGGATGAAACGCTCGGGCGCTTCGATCATCAGGTGGACGTCGAGGGGCAGGGTCGTGACCTTCCGGATGGCGGTGACCATGGCCGGTCCCAGGGTGAGGTTCGGAACGAAATGGCCGTCCATGACGTCTACATGGATCCAGTCGGCCCCCGCAGCCTCCACGGCGCGGATCTCTTCCGCCAGGCGGCCGCCGTCCGCGGACAGGATGGAAGGGGCGATCTTTTTCATGCCTGCTCCATACAGGATTATCCCGGCGCTGTCAACCGGCGCTCCGTGCGGGACGCCCGGGCCCCGCCTCCGGTCCGGTCGGGAATGTTCTTGACAGACGGGGCCAAAGGGGCGATGATCCCCGCGATTTGAACCGTGGGAAGGGTTTCCCGGGGAGCACGAAAATGCTGTACCCCCTGTACAATCTGGTCCTGGTTCTCGCGGCGGTCTTCGCCGTGCCCTACTACGGGGCGAAAATCCTCTTTCGGGGAAAGTACCGCCGGAGCATCGGCCCGAAATTCGGCCTGATCCGTCCGGACCTGTTTGCCCGGATGGAGGGGACGCCGCGGATCTGGGTGCATGCGGTCTCCGTCGGAGAGGTCACGGCGGCGGCACCGATCATCGCCTCGCTCCGGGAGCATTTCCCGGCGGCCTGCATTGTCCTGTCCACGAGCACGGAAACGGGCCAGGAGATGGCCCGCCGGATTGCCACCGCCGCGACGGTCTCGATCTACTATCCCCTCGATCTCGGATGCGTGGTGCGACGCGTCATCGACCGTGTCCGTCCCGATCTGTTCATCCCCGTCGAAACGGAGCTGTGGCCGAATTTCCTCCGGCACTGCAGGGAGCGGGGCATCCGCGTGGTCATGGTGAACGGCCGGATCTCGCCCCGCTCCTTCAGGCGCTTTGTTCTGACGCGCTTTTTCTGGCGGGAGGTCCTGGCGGCGGTGGATGAAATGGGCGTCATTTCGCAGGCCGATGCCGAACGGGCGGAGGCCATGGGGGTGCCCGCGAAGAAGATCCACGTGCTGGGCAACGCCAAATACGACAGCCTGGCCGCCAAGGCGTCGCCGAAGATCCGCGAAGACATCGCGCGGCGGCTGGGGCTGACGGAGTCGGAACCGGTCTTCGTCGCGGGGAGCACGCACGAAGGGGAGGAGGCGATCGTGCTCGACGTGTATCGCCGGTTTATCGAGGCGGATCCCGCCGCCAAACTGATCCTGATCCCCCGTCATGTCGAACGGGCGGCGGCGGTGCTCAAACTCGTCCGGGACGCTGGATTCCAGGACTGCATCACGATGTCGGAATTGAACCAGGGCAAAAAGAGGGCGGGGGAGCGCGTCATCGTGATCGACGTGATCGGCGAGCTCTTCAAGGTGTACAGCCTGGCGACGGCGGTCTTCTGCGGGGGGTCGCTCGTCCCGAAGGGGGGGCAGAACATCCTCGAGGCGGCGGCCTGGGGGAAGGTTGTGTTCTACGGGCGGTTCATGGACGACTTCCGGGAAGAGCGGGCGCTGCTCGAGGAGACCGGGGCGGGCATCACGGTGCGCGACGGCGCGGACCTCGCCGCCCGTCTGATCGAGATGATCCGCCACCCGGAAGAGCGCCGCCGCCTGGGAGAGAAGGGCCGGGACCGGGTCATCGCGAACATGGGCGCCGCCGGCCGTTACGCCGCGATGATCCGGATGCAGGTCAAAAAGACGGGCGCCGCCGGGCCGAAGGCAAGGACCTGAAGGCGGGAGGCAAGATCCAAGGATCCAAAACCGAAAGGGAGAGGGTTCCCTGCCCGAAGGCCCGTGCAGGAACCCTCCCCTCTGTGTGGCTGGCCTTCAGTTCGCTTCCGCCCGTCTGACGTACTCGTTCCACTTGCCGTCCACCCAGCGCTGGATCTGGCCCAGCTGCTCGAGGCTCATCTTCCGGAACCGCCCCTGCCGCTCCAGATAGTTGATCACCGGCAGCCGCTTCCCCTTTTGCGCCAGGGTCTTGCTCCGTCCGGTGAAGCTGAACCGCCCGTTCTCGACCTCAAACAGGACAAACATCCCGGTTTCGATCGCAAGCCGGGAGAGCTTGACCATGTCCTTGGGCGGGAAGCCCCAGCCCGGCGGACAGGGGGCCGACATCTGGAGGTAGCGCGTGCCCTTGATCCGCTTGGCCTTGACGAACTTGTCGTAGAGGTCCATGGGATACGCCGGGGAGACGGTCGCGACGTAGGGCAGGTCGTGGGCCTCCATGATCTTCAGCATGTCCTTCTTGTTCTGCTGTTTGGTGTGGATCGGCGTGGTCGTCGTGAGCGCCCCCATCGGGGTCGCGCTGGAGCGCTGCGTCCCCGTGTTCATGTAGCCTTCGTTGTCGTAGCAGACGAAGATGAAGTCCGTTCCCCGCTCCGCGGCCCCACTCAGGGCCTGGATGCCGATGTCGTAGGTCCCGCCGTCGCCCGCGACGGCCACGACGGTGATGTCGCCCCGGTTCAGGGCGTTGAGCCCGGCCACCAGCCCGGACGCCGAGGCCGCCGTGCTCGCGAACGTGCAGTTCAGGCAGGGCAGGGCCACCGAGGTCGTGGGGTAAAGCCCGTGCAGGACCGTGAGGCAACTGGCCGGGATCGTCAGGATCGTGTTTTCCCGGAGGGCCTTCAGGATGTACCGATAGCCCAGGGACAGGCCGCAGCCCTGGCAGGCCCGGTTTCCGGGCAGCATATATTCTTCCTTGTTCACCTTGAAGAGATTTTCCGGCATGGTTTCACTCCGTGGGGGTGTCAGTGCGGCAGTTGAGCCAGGTGGTCGGTCCTTCCGGCTGACCGGCGGCGATGCGGGCCAGGATCTCCCGCGTGACCTCGGCGAGCTCCCGGGCCTTGACGTCCCGTCCGCCCAGGCCGGCCACGACGTTGTGAATGGGGGCGGAGATCCCCGTCCCGTAAAAGGCCGCCTTGAGATCCGAGCAGAGGGCGCCCTCGTAACCGTAGCTGATGTCCTTCTCCATCACGAGGATGGCGCGGGCGTCCCGGAAGGCCTCCCGCACGGCGGCCTTGGGGAAGGGCCGGTAGACGCGGAGGCCGACGACGCCGGCCGCGATGCCCTGCTCCCGGAGCGCGTCGACGGCCATCGTGGCCTCGGTGGCGATCGAGCCCATGCCGGTGAGGATCACGTCGGCGTCTTCCGTCCGGTAGTGCCAGAGCAGCCCGCCGTGGTCCCGGCCGAAGCGTTCGGCGAAATCCCGGCTGACGGTGGCGATGGTCTCGCCCGCCGCTTCGAGGGCGTTCTGGAGCTTGTAGCGGAGCTCCATGTAACCATCGCACATCACCCCGTCCTGGTCGGCGCGCCGCCAGGGAAAGGTCACGGGGTTGATGTTGCGCGGGTCCTCCGGCGACAGGATCGTGTGGGCGTGGTAGGGGGGAAGAAAGGCGTCCACGGTCTCGGCGTCGGGGATCTCCACGGGCATCATCGTGTGGGACAGGACAAACCCGTCGTAGCAGACCATGACGGGGATCTTCACGATCTCGGCGATCCGGTAGGCCTGGATGAGGGTGTCGATGATCTCCTGGTTGTCCCGGCAGTAGATCTGGATCCAGCCCGTGTCCCTCTGGGAGATGGAGTCCTGCTGGTCGTTGAAGATCGACCAGGGGGCGCCGACGCCCCGGTTTACGCAGCACATGACGATGGGCAGGCGGGAACCGGCCGCCCAGTGGAGCTGCTCGTGCATGTAGAGCAGGCCGTGCGAACTGGTGGAGGTGAAGGCCCGGGCCCCGACGCTCGAGGCGGCGATGCAGACCGACAGGGCCGAATGCTCGCTTTCGACGCGGACGTATTCGGCCTTGAGCTGACCGCTTTCGATGGCCTGGGACAGGTACTCCGTCAGCGAGGTCTGCGGGGTGATGGGATAGGCGGAGACCACCTGGATGTGGCAGAGCTTCGCGCCCTCGGCGGCGGCCTGGTTGCCCGTGAGTATCTCGGTTCGGCTCATGTCGTTCCCTCGCCCCCCTCGGGGATCATCGTGATGGCTTTGGCCGGGCACTCCTCCGCGCAGATGCCGCAGCCCTTGCAGTACTCCAGATCGATCTCCACGGGGATCGATGGCTTGACCACGCCGTCCGGGCAGAAGAGCCAGCAGAGGTAGCAGGCGGCCCGCTTCTTTACCGAGGGGATGCATTTCGTGTGGTCGATGACGGGGCGCAGGTCGCGCCAGTCGCCGGTCTTTCCGGCCTCTCCCGGCGCCGGCCGGCACATGGCGGCGATGTTCGGATCCGTTTTTTCCATGACTGAAACCCTTTCTTAGGCGATGCCTTTCGGTGCGGCGGCCTCCCTACGGACGATCCCCGGTACCCGCCGCGGGCCGCTGCCCCCGGAGGCCGGGAACCGCTAATTTTCAAGACCCGGGCCCCGGGTGGCCTCGTAGGCGTCCCGCAGGGCGGAGAGGTTGTTGGCGAGCACGGTGCTCGAGAGCTTCCACTTGAGCCCCTTTTCAATGAACTCGAGGGAAACGAGGTTCGCGGCCCGGGCGAAGGCCCCCAGCAGGGGCGTGTTCACCATGGGCGCGCCCTCCTTGATGAGGTGGTGCCTGAAGGCGATGCCCGCCCCGTCGACGACGGCGACGGGGTTCCCGCCGTCGATCCCCGTGTCCTCCGCCTTAAGCGGCGTGTTCACGATGATCAGTCCGCCCGGACGGAGCGATCCCTGGATGTTGATCACCTTCAGGAGGGTGGGATCGAGCACGACGGCGATATCGGCGTACTCGATCTGGGCAAAGGTGCGGATCGGGGTTTCGGAGATCTTCGTGGAGGCGGTCAGGGGCGCCCCCCGGCGTTCCGGTCCGAAGGTCGGGGCCGACGTGACCCCCTTGAATCCCTGCATATAGGCCGACTCCGCCAGGATCTGCGCGGCGAGCACCACCCCCTGCCCCCCGCGTCCGTGCCAAATCACCTCTTGCATCGTTTTTCCTCCATGGTCGCCAAAAAAAAGGCCGCGGGTTTTTTCAACCCGCGGCCTTTAGGAATCGATGAATTCTAAATGGTTATATCCTAAAAACGACGGGCGGTGGGCACAATCCCACCCCGAGCAGAGCGAGGCACAACACGAGTCCCCCGAGGTTCGCCCGCGAACCGCCCTGTGTCCCGACTGCCGTGATTCCCGTCTTCATTTGATCTTTTCCATCCACCTGAAGCAAAACTGGTGCCTTCATAAAACAAAAAATCCGGGCTGTCAATAAGGAAATCGAAGATAAATTGACGGCCTAGGGGCGATCTGGTATACGTCGGCCTCACGGAACCCCGGAATGGCCATTCCTTGGGCATCCTGCGCAGGCGGGAATCCCTTCCGCTCCCCATTGAACGGAGGGCCGTCTTCACGGGGGCGGCGGGGCGAGCGGGACACGCCATTCGAGGGTTCGCCAGGAAATCGCGGGAACGGGAGGGCAGGACGCATGGAGCTCGGATTGAAGGGCAGGGTGGCCGCGGTGGCCGGGGGCAGCCTCGGACTGGGGCGCGCCGTCGCGCTGGAACTGGCGCGCGAGGGGGCGCGGGTGGCGATCGGGGCGCTGGACGACGCGAGCCTCCCCGAGGCGGCGGAGGCCCTGCGCCGGGATGCGGGGGCAGAGGTCGTCGCCCTTCCGGCGGACGTCTCCGACCCGGAACAGGCGAAGCGGTTTGTCCGCGCGGTCATCGATCATTTCGGCACGATCGACATCCTCGTCAACAACGCGGGGGGGCCGCCGTCCCGGACGTTTCTCGAAATCGACGACGACCTCTGGGAATTCGGCTTCCGGCTCAATCTGCTCTCCACGATCGTCATGACCCGCGAGGCCGTGCCGGTCATGCAGGCCAAGCGCTGGGGGCGCATCATCAACATGACCTCCATCGCCGTCAAGCAGCCCATCGACGGCCTGATCCTCTCCAATACCGTCCGGTCCGGCGTGATCGGCCTCGCCAAGTCGCTCTCCAACGAGCTGGCCCCGTTCAACATCACCGTCAACAGCGTCTGTCCGGGCTATACCCTGACGGACCGCGTCCGCAACCTGGCGCGCGCCACCGCCGAGAAGGAGAGGACGACCCCCGAAGCGGTCATCGCACGCTGGGAGGCGGCCGTCCCCATGAAGCGCCTGGGGACCCCGGAGGAATTCGCCGCCCTGGTCGCGTTCCTCGCCTCGGAGCGCAGCGGGTACATCACGGGCGCGGCCATCCAGATCGACGGCGGCTGGTACAAGGGGGTCATGTAGGCAACGTTTCACGAACCCGCATGCCGGGATGATGACCTGAATCAAGGAGTCTTGCCATGCACATGGCGGATGCGCTGCTTTCCCCGGCCGTCGGGGCGACCTTGTGGGCCGGTACGGCGGCGGTCGGCGGATACGCCTCGAAGAAACTGAAGGTCCAAATCGATGACCGGACGATCCCCCTGATGGGGGTTCTCGGCGCCTTCATCTTTGCCGCCCAGATGATCAATTTCACCATCCCCGGGACGGGCTCGAGCGGCCACCTGGGCGGCGGAATGATCCTCGCGATCCTCCTGGGGCCTCACGCCGCCTTTCTCACGATGGCCTCCGTCCTGACCGTTCAGGCGCTCTTCTTCGCCGACGGCGGACTCCTGGCCCTGGGCTGCAACATCTGGAACCTGGGGGTCTATCCCTGCTACCTTGTCTATCCGCTCCTCTACCGGCCCCTGGCCGGGGAGGGCCGCCGTCCGGGGCGCATCCTGATCGCCTCGGTCCTGGGCGTGGCGGTCGCGCTGCAGTTGGGCGCCTTCTCGGTCGTTTTGGAGACGCTGCTGTCCGGACGGAGCGAACTGCCCTTCGGCGCCTTTGTCCTGCTCATGCAGCCGATCCATCTGGCCATCGGGATCGTGGAAGGGATCGTGACGGCCGGGATCATCGGCTATGTCGCCGCCGCACGGCCCGAGATCCTCGAAAGCGTCGCCGCCGCGCGGCCGGTCGGCGCCGGCGTTCCGCTCGCGAAGGTGCTGACGGTCTTTGCCCTCCTGGCTGTCCTGACGGGCGGGGCGTTTTCCTGGTTTGCCTCGACGCAACCGGACGGCCTGGAGTGGGCGATCGAACGGGTGACGGGCCGGGGCGAACTGTCCGAGGCGGAGCACGGCGTCGCGGCGGTTCTGAGGGGTCTCCAGGAGAAAACCGCCTTTCTCCCCGACTACGGCTTCAAGGCAGCGGCGGCCGAGCCGACCCCCGGGGACGCTGCGCCCGCCTGGCCCGGCATCGCGGCCGGGACGTCAGCGGCGGGTGTCACGGGCGCGGCCATCGTTCTCGTCCTGGTTGGTCTGATCGGCCTGGGGATCCGGTCCGCCGGGAGAAGGCCCGGTTCGACCCCATGAATTTCCACGCGCAGTATTTCGACCTGGGGCGTCTGGACCGGCTGTCCTATCGCAGGACGGCGGTGCACGCCCTCGATCCGCGCGCCAAGGTGATCGCGACGGGACTTTTCCTGGTCACGGTCGTCTCCTTTCCCAAGTACGATGTGGCGGGACTGGTTCCCTTCCTCCTGTTTCCGGTGCTTGCGGCCACCCTGGGGGAGATCCCGATCGGGTTCATCCTGCGCAAGGTCCTGATCGTCTCGCCCTTCGCGGTGTTCGTCGGGATCTTCAACCCGTTCCTGGACACCCGGACCGTCGCGGTCATCGCCGGTCTGTCCGTCTCCGCGGGCTGGCTGTCCTTCGCCTCGATCCTCCTCAAGTTCGCGCTCACGGTCAGCGCGGCGCTCCTGCTCGTCGCGACGACCTCCTTTCCCGGCGTCTGCCATGCCTTGCGGCGCCTCGGCTGCCCGCCGATCTTCGTTTCGCAACTCCTGTTTCTGTACCGCTACCTCTTCGTCCTGGCGGAGGAGGCGATGCGGATCGTCCGCGCGTGGGACATGCGCGCCGTCGCGGGGCGCGGCCGGGGCGCGACGGTCTTCGCGCGCCTGGTCGGGGTGCTCCTGATCCGGACGCTGGACCGGGCGGAGCGGATCTACCAGGCGATGCTCTGCCGGGGGTTCGCGGGCGACATCCCGCGCCTGGGGACCCTCCGGCTGAGGTCCGGCGATCTCGTTTTCGTCGCGATCACGGTGGTCTTCCTGGGGGTTTGTCGCTTCTTCCCCGTGACCGAGGGGATCGGGCTTCTGGCGCAGGGGATCTGGCGATGAGCCATCACATCATTGAATTCAGGGAGGTCTTCTTCCGCTATCCCGACGGCACGGCGGCCCTGAAGGGGGTCAGCTTCCGGATCATCCACGGGGAATCGGTGGGAATCGTGGGGGCGAACGGCGCGGGGAAATCCACCCTCCTCCAGCACTTGAACGGGTGCCTGCTGCCGGCGTCGGGGCAGGTGACGATCGGGGATCTCAACCTGACCGCCGCAACGCGGGGGGAGATCCGCCGGAAGGTCGGATCCGTGTTTCAGAACCCGGACGACCAGCTCTTCATGCCGACCGTCTTCGACGATGTCGCCTTCGGTCCCCTGAACCTCGGGCTGGACGAGGCCCATGTCCGCGAGCGGGTCGAAAGCGCCCTATCCCGGGTGAACGGGCTCGCGCTCAAGAACAAGCCGCCTCACCACCTGTCGGCGGGGGAGAAGAGCGCCGTGGCGATTGCCGCGGTGATGGCCATGGAACCCGACATCCTCGCCATGGACGAGCCGGCGGCCAACCTCGACCCCCGGTCGCGGCGCTCCCTGATCGGACTCCTCAAGACCTTCCGGCACTCCAAACTCGTCGCCTCGCACGACCTCGACCTGATCCTCGACGTCTGCGAACGCTGCATCGTCATCGGAGAGGGGAGGGTGGTCGCCGACGGTCCGTCGGAGGACATCCTTTCGAACCG
>DAOPOS010000009.1:0-62821 GCA_035358035.1 Syntrophales bacterium
GTCCGATATTCATGCTTCGGGCAGCGCCTCGGGACGCTGTGGGTCCGTTCAGGGTTCGATCACGACCGGCCGCTCGGCGTCGAAGCCGAGACGGATCGGCTCCCCCTCGCCCTTGATGCCCCGCTTATGGGGGTCCGCCGCGTCGATCGTGAGCAGACGGTCTCCCAGGCACCGCACCCCGTAACGAACCAGGGGGCCGACAAACATCGCGCTGACGACGGTTCCCGTGAACGCGTTCACCGGGGCTTCCTCCCCGTCCGGAAGGATGTCGATCCACTCGGGGCGCAGGGCGACCAGAATCGGGCCGGACAGGGGCTTTTCCGAGCGAAGGTGGAACACCTGATCGCCGGCGCGGGCCTGGGCGCGGGCACGCCCGGCATCGTACCCCGTGACGTCCAGCTCCAGAATGTTGCTGCTCCCCATGAACTGGGCCACGAAGCGGTTCCGGGGGGCGGCGTAGATCTCCCAGGGCGTCCCGATCTGTTCGAGCCGCCCGCCGTTCAAGATCGCGACGCGGTCGGAGATGGCCATGGCTTCCTCCTGGTCGTGCGTCACGTAGATCGTCGTGATGCCCAGGCGTTTCTGGATGCGCTTGATCTCCTCGCGCATGCTGACCCGCAGACGCGCATCGAGGTTCGACAGGGGTTCGTCCATGAGGAGGATCCTGGGCGAGAACACCAGCGCCCGCGCGAGGGCGACGCGCTGCTGCCGTCCGCCGGAGAGCTGGCTGGGAAAGCGCGCCTCCAGGCCGTCGAGCTGAACGTTCTCCAGAACCTCCGCCACCTTTTTCCGGATCTGATCGTTCGGCGTCCTGCGCGCCCGAAGCCCGTAGGCGACGTTGTCGAAGACGGTCAGGTGCGGGAACAGGGCGTAGGTCTGGAAGACCATCCCCGTTTCGCGTTTGTGGGGGGGGACGGGATTGACGCTCGTCCCGGCGAAGAGGACCTGCCCCGCGTCGGGGGCGTGAAAACCGGCCACGATCTTGAGGAGGGTCGTCTTCCCGCGGCCGCTCGGACCGAGGAGGGTGAACAGGCGCCCCTCCTCGATCACGAGGCTCACGTCGTCGATGACCGTGAGCCCGCCGAAGGCCTTCCGGATGTTCTTCAGTTCAACCTGCATGCATCGTTTACCGCGAGAGAACGATTTCCTTCCACTTCTTCAGGATGTCCTTTTCGAGGACGTTCGCCTCCAGCGGATCGAACTTCTTGAGGACCCGGATCTTCTTCAGGGGCGGAAGCCCCGCGATGGTTTTCGCGTCAGTCCGCGCCGGACGGCGGTAGAACTTCTCGAAAACCTCCTCCTGGACGGGCTTGCTGATCAGGTAATCGAAGAACTTCTTCGCCTCCTGGGGATGCGGGCTGTTCAGGATCACCGCCGCGCCTTCGGGGGCCACGATGGCGCCGTCGGCGGCATAGACGATCCCCACGTCCTTGGACCCGCCGGCCACATAGCGGTAGGCGGCGTATTCCATCGTGACGCCGATCGGATACTCCCCGCCGGCGACGCCCTTGTAGATCAGGCTGGAACTGTCGAGGATCTTGGCGTTGCCGATGAGCTTCGTCAGGCCGTCCCATCCGTAGAGCTTGTAGATGCCGTACAACTGGGCTTAGGCGGATCCGGATTTCTCCGGATTGGCGATGACGACCTTGCCCTTCCACTTGGGCAGGAAGAGGTCCTTCCAGGCCTTCGGTTTTTCCGACTCCTTGACCAGGGACTTGTTGTACATGATCACCATGACATGGGCGTTGGAGCTGGTCCAGCGGCCCTCCTTCTCGATGTAGTTCTTCGGGAGGGCGCGGGCTTCACGGGACTTGTAGGGCAGAAAGTACTGCTTGGAATTGTCGAGAACGGCGACGTCGCCGCTCCAGAAGACGTCGCAGAGCGGCTTGTCCTTCTCCGCGGCGATCCGCTTCATGGCCTCTCCCGTCCCGAGACGGACGGTGGACACCTTGATCCCCGTCTTCTTTTCAAAACCCTGGCTGACCAAATCGAGCAGCTCCGGAGGGTTCGAGGAGTACAGGACCACCTCCGCCGCCCACCCCCAGGCCGGAACCAGCATCAGGCCGATGATGCACAACACCGCATACCGCCAAAGACTCCGCTTCATAAGCTCACCTCCCGTAAACGTCCCATGGGTTCGATTGCCTCCGTGCCGGGCGATCCGCACGACCCTGGCCTTTTATAGGGAAAACGCCCGGGGATGTCAATGACAAAGGGCCGCGGGCGGAAACACGTTTTCTTTGAATTGCTTATCTGTTATATTGGGTGCCTTAGCGAGGGGGGAATCCGTTTCCGGACCGTCATCCATGCGGGAGGGCATGATGAAGAAACACTATAAATTTTCCATCTGGTACGTCCTGCTCGGCATCTGGGTCGTGCTGCTCGTCCAGAGCTATATCGCCTCCATGCTGGCGGTGCCGACGATCCCCTACAGCCAGTTTCTGAACCAGCTCAAGGCGGGCAACATCACCGAGGTGGCCATCACGGCCAACCAGATCCAGGGAAAGATGAAGGTCGACCCGAACAATCCGGGCGAACAGAAGGCCTTCAAGACCATCCGCGTCGATCCGGAACTGTCCAAAACGCTGGAGCCGTACCCGGTGACCTTCAAGGGCGAGATCGAGTCCACCTGGATGCGCGATCTGTTCTCCTGGGTGTTCCCCCTCCTGCTGTTCGTCGGGATCTGGTATTTCCTGATGAAGCGGATGGGCGGCCAGCAGGCGGGCTTCATGACCCTGGGGAAGAACAAGGCCCGGATCTACATGGAGAACGAGCTCAACGTGACCTTTGCCGACGTGGCCGGCGTGGACGAGGCGAAGCAGGAACTGGTCGAGGTGATCGAGTTCCTGAAGACGCCGGGGAAGTTCACCGACATCGGGGGACGGATCCCGAAGGGCATCCTGCTCGTGGGCCCTCCGGGAACGGGCAAGACCCTGCTGGCCAAGGCCGTGGCGGGGGAAAGCGGCGTCCCCTTTTTCAGCCTCTCCGGATCGGAATTCGTCGAGATGTTCGTCGGAATCGGCGCCTCCCGGGTACGCGACCTCTTCGTGCAGGCGAAGGAAAAGGCCCCCTGCATCATCTTCATCGACGAACTCGACGCCCTGGGGAAGGCCCGGGGATTCGGGGCCATGGGCGGCCACGACGAGCGCGAGCAGACCCTGAATCAGCTCCTGGTCGAGATGGACGGTTTCGACCCCAAGGTGGGGGTGATCCTGATGGCCGCCACGAACCGTCCGGAGATCCTGGATCCGGCGCTGCTCCGGGCGGGCCGCTTCGACCGGCACGTCCTCGTCGACCGCCCGGACAAGCAGGGGCGGGAGGAGATCCTCAAGGTCCACATGAAAAAGGTCCGGGCGGCCCCCGAGGTCGATGTGGGGACCCTCGCCAACATGACCCCGGGGATGGTCGGGGCGGACCTCGCCAACCTGATCAACGAAGCGGCCCTGCTCGCCGTCCGGGCGGGGCGGACCGTCGTGGCGATGAAGGACTTCGAAGAGGCGGTGGAGCGGATCATCGCCGGCCTGGAGAAGAAAAACCGCCTCATCAACCCCCGGGAGCGGGAGACGGTCGCCTACCACGAGATGGGGCACGCCCTGGTCGCCCTGTCCCTGCCCGGCACGGACCCGGTCCAGAAGATCTCGATCATCCCGCGGGGGATCGCGGCGTTGGGCTACACCCTGCAGGTGCCCACGGAAGACCGGTTTCTCATGAAGAAGACGGAGCTGGAAAACAAGATCGCCACTCTGCTCGGCGGCCGCGCGGCGGAGGAGATCGTCTACGGCGACGTCTCCACGGGCGCCCACAACGACCTGGCCCGCGCCACCGACATCGCCAAGAGCATGGTCCGCGAATACGGCATGAGCGAGGCCCTGGGCCAGGTCTACCTGGCCCGGGACAAGCGCCCCCAGTTTCTGGACATGGGCTTAGGCGAGGGCGGCGACTACAGCCCGGCGACGGCCGAGGCGATCGACCGGGAGGTCCGGGAGATCATCGGGAGGGAGTACCGCCGGGCCAGAGACATCCTGACGGACAAGAAGGCGGTCCTCCTGAAGGGGGCGCAGCGGCTCCTGGCGCAGGAGAAGATCGACGGCGAGGAAATCCGGGCGCTGCTCGCGGAGACGTAGACGCAAAATATGCAGTCAAAAAGACGGGCGCTCGGCCGGCGTCTCCTGGCCTGGTACGATCGCCATCACCGGCCGTTGCCCTGGCGGGAAACGTCGGACCCCTACCGGGTCTGGGTCTCCGAGATCATGCTCCAGCAGACCCAGGTCGAGACCGTCCTTCCGTATTACGAGCGCTTCCTGGAACGGTTTCCGACCATGGAGATCCTCGCGGCCGCCGCGCCGGACGAGGTGTTGAAGGTCTGGGAAGGGCTGGGATACTACGCGCGCGCCCGGAACCTCCACGCGGCGGCCCGCCGGCTCGTGGAGGGCGGCCGGGGCCGGATGCCCGAAACCCGGGAGGCGCTGCTCGCCCTGCCCGGGATCGGCGCCTACACGGCCGGGGCGATCCTGAGCATCGCCTTCGGCCGGCGGGCGGCGGCCGTCGACGGCAATGTCCGCCGCGTCTGGAGCCGGATCTTCGCGGCAGCGCCGTCGGCGGATGGCGGGGCGGCAACGGTTGACCTCGCGGACCTCGCCGCGGCGATCGTGCCCCGCGAGGCGCCCGGCCGCTTCAACCAGGCCGTGATGGACCTGGGGGCCACGGTCTGCACGCCGCGGAACCCGCACTGCGACCGCTGCCCCGTTCGGGATCTCTGTTCCGCGCAGGCCGAAGGGTTGCAGCACGTCCTGCCGGCCGTGAGAAAGAAAGCCCCCGTTCCGGAACGGGACGGCACGGCCGGCGTCGTGGCCGACGCGGCGGGACGCCTGCTGATCGTCCAGCGCCCGTCCGAGGGCCTGCTGGGATCGCTCTGGAAGTTCCCCGGCGGGTTTTCCCGGCCCGGCGAGCCCCCGGAAGCGACCCTGGAGCGGACGGTCCGGGAGGAGCTGGGAATCCGGATACGGGTCGGCGACCGGATCGGCGCGGTGAAGCACGTGTATACGCACTTCCGACTCACCCTGCACGTCTTCGCCGGCCGGATCGGACGGGGCCGGCCCCGCGCCCGGGCCTGCCAGGACTGGGCCTGGGCCCCGCCCGATGCGCTTGCGGAGCGCCCCTTCTCCGGCGTCGACCGCAAGGCGATGGCAATCCTGGCGGCGCGGCGATAGCCGCCGGGAAGAAGGAGGAACGCCATGGCCAGGGAACACATCCCCGTCACACCGGCCCTCGTCGCGATGAAGCGCGAGGGGGTCCGGTACGTCCTGAGATCCTACGCCTACGTGGAACACGGGGGCACGCGGGTGTCCGCGCGGGAGCTGGGGGAGGACGAGCACGCCATCGTCAAGACGCTCGTCATGGAGAACGAACGCCGGGAGCCCCTGATCGTCCTCATGCACGGCGACCGCCAGGTGTCGACCAAGACCCTGGCGCGGACGCTGGGGGTCAAGTCGATCGCCCCCTGCGATCCCAAGACGGCGGAAAAACACACGGGATACAAAGTGGGCGGGACCTCCCCTTTCGGAACCCGCAAGCCCCTGCCGATCTATCTGGAGGAGACGATCGCCGGCCTGCCAAAGCTCCTCATCAATGCCGGCCGCCGGGGGCTGCTCGCCGAGATGGCGCCGTCCGAACTGATCCGGGTTCTCAACCCCGTCCCCGTCCGCGTGGCCCTCTGACGCGCCCGGCGTCTTCGGGTATTTCGTTGACATTTTTCCGAGGTTCGGCGAAAATGACGCCACGCAAGGGTGATGACATGAAGAAAGACGAGATGATCATCCGGTGCCTCAACTGCGGCACGAAGAACCGCATCCCCCAGGACCGCCTCCAGGCGCGGCCCGCCTGCGGGCGCTGCCACGCCCCGCTCGATGAGATGATCATCCGCTGCCTGAGCTGCGGCGCGAAAAACCGCATGCCGGAGACCCGCCTGCGCGATCGTCCGCTGTGCGGGAAATGCGGCGCCCCGCTCGTCATCGCCGGCGCCCAGGGACGCCCCGTGGACGTCACCGATGCGGACTTTTCCCGGGAGGTCGGCGCGGAGTCGTCGGGGGCCGTGCTCGTGGACTGCTGGGCGCCGTGGTGCGCCCCCTGCCGCCAGGTGGCCCCCGTGCTGGACGATCTGGCGGCCAAATACGCCGGGGGCGTCAAGATCGCCAAACTCAACGTGGACGAAAACCCGCTGACCGCCGCTCAGTACGCCATCCGCAGCATCCCGACGATGCTCCTGTTCAAGGACGGCCAACTGGTGAACCGGCTGGTCGGCGCCCTGCCGAAGCAGGAAATCGAACAGCACCTGCTCGCCATCATGAAGACGAACTGAAGACCTTGAGACGACTCGACGATCGGGTCCCGTCGTGCGACGGCCAGACGGCGCGGGGGAGGAGGCTCTGCCTCCGCGGGTGCGGCCCGCGGAGGGATCGCGGCGGTCAGCGGAGATTCCGGTCCCGCTTGTCCAGCTGTAGCTCCAGCTCCTTGAGCAACTGGAGGTCCTTCTTCAACTGCTCGTTCTCCTGGGCAAGCCGGGACGTTTCCGTCTGGAGGCGGTCGTTGAGCGCCCGGAGCTCCTTCCGGAGCTGTTCGGTCTCCCCCCGGGCCTTTTCCAGCGCCTGCCCATCCTGAGCGCGGCCTTCCCTGAGCCGCGCCCGCTCGTCGAGAAGCCGGATGAGGGCGGCAGCGGCCTTCTGCCACTTGCTGCGGGGATATTTGGCCAAAAGCTCGGCAAAGGCCTCCCTGGCCTTCCCGCCCTCCGGAGCGGCGCCTTCGTTTTCCAGGAAATCCAGACCCCGGGCGAAACAGTCCGTATCCTCCGAACTGAAGTTGAAGAGCCCCTCCTGCAGAACGTGGGGATCGCTCGGAAGCGGCGGCGCCGGACGGGGCACGGTCTGGGCGCAGGCGCACAGAAGCGCCAGCAGCAGGGCTGCCGTCAGGCGGAGGATCTGTCTTGTGATGTCCGGCATGGAAGCTGGCCTTACCGTTTCTCGCGCCCCCTCCCGGGGAGGGGCGCAGTCAGATGAGGGATGCCGCGGGCCGCCGCATCCGGGGGTCATGTCGTCACGCCTGGCGCCGGCCCCTTCACACCGGCTTCCACGTCCTCCAGGCGGACGTAGTTGCTGCCGGGGAGGGCCTTGGCGTACTCCTTCAACGCCGCCGCCACCCGGGCCATCTCCAGGGGGTCCTTGAACCGCGTGCCGTCGTCGGTGACGATGGCGATGGTGACGCTCAGCATGGGGTACTTCTGCTGAACCCCCTTGCGATCCTTGGCGGCGATGAATCCGTACTGCCGATCCTTTTCGCTGTAGAACTTCGGCATCCGCCGGTCGAACTCGCCGACCAGATGCCGGCAGGCCGCTTCCACCCGGTCGGGCCGGGCCATCAGAATGAAGTCATCCCCCCCGATGTGTCCGATGAAGTTCTTTTCATCGCTGTGGAGGGCTTCGTATTCGGACATGATGCGGGCCACCTCCTTGATGACCTCGCTGCCCCAGGCATAGCCGTAGTGATCGGCGAAAGGCTTGAAATTGTCGAGATCGACATGGCACAGGGAAAAGGCCGTCCGGGCCGCGAGGCGCTTCTCGATCTCCTTTTCGATGGCCCGGTTGCCCGGCAGGCCGGTCAGGGGACTGGCGTCGAGGTTGTACTCCTCCATGACCTTGAGCCGCTTCATCATGTCGCTGAAGGCGTAGGCGAGGCTGCCGATCTCGTCCTTCCGGTCGATGCGCAGATCGTAGTCGAACTCGCCGTCCGCAACCCGGTCCGTCGCCTGCTCGAGCCGCTTCAGGGGCCGGGAGATGTTGGTGGTGATCAGCACGGCGATCAGCAGGCCGACCAGCAAGCTGAACCCGCTCAACAGCAGGGTCATCCGGCCGGCGCTGACGGCCTGGGATTTCATCCGGGCGAGGCGGCCGGTGATGTCCCGATTCGACTCGCGCTGCAGCGACCGGAGAACCTCCACCATGCCCGTGACGAGGGGCTGACCCTCCCGGCCCGACAACGAGACCGCCTCCTCCAGGCGGTTCGCGCCGACGAGGGCCTCCTCGGTCCGGAAGAGCGCGTCGTAGCGTTCGTGCAGACCCAGCACCTCCCGTCGCCGCTTGCCGTCCGTCCCGTTCTGTTTTCGCTCCCACGACTCGATCCGCCGCCGGAACTCCCGGCTTCGGTTCCAGAAGATCTCGGCGATGGAGGGATCCTTGAGGATCAGATATTTTTTCTCGGCGCTCTCCTGATCGAGGACCGTATCGATCATCTGCTTGCTCAGATCGACCATGAAGACATCTTCGTGGATGATGACGTGGCTGAGACGATCGAGCTGCTGAAGGCTGAAGAGGGCGTAGGCGCTGGCCAGCACGGTGAGAACCGCCATGGCGAGATAACTGAACAGCAACTTACGGCTGATGGTGAGCTTCATCGATCGGGTCTGTCCCCCTGGACGTCAGGTGCTTTTTTGTAGCATATGAACCCCGCTTGCGCAAACGGGAAATTGCCCGGACGGTTCCGTTTTTTGCCTTCACCGGAGCGGCGTTTTCTGCTAAACAGAGGCCGCGTCGCGAAAGCCGGGTTACGGGCGGCGGGGGAGGCAACGGTCAAACGTCATGGCGGCGAACGATCTGATTCGGGAGGCGGTGCGCGCAGGCGCGGTCAAGGGCTGGGACGGGTTCGTCTGGATGATGAAGATCGTCGTCCCGGTCTCCCTGCTGACGACGCTCCTGGACCGGAGCGGCTGGCTGGCGCGGATCGATTTTCTCCTGCAGCCCGCCATGGGCCTCCTGAGCCTGCCGCCGGAGGCCGCCCTGCCGCTCCTGATCGGGATGCTGGCGAACATCTACGGCGGGATCGCGGCCATGGTGGTGCTTCCCCTGAGCCTCGCCCAGATGACCCTGGTCGCCATCTTCCTCCTGACGGCGCACAACCTGATCCAGGAGGGGATAATCCAGGCCAAATCGGGCCTTCACCCGCTGAAGGCGACCCTCTTCCGGATCGGCGCCGCCACCGCGACCGTCCTGTGCGTCGCGCCGTTTCTCGACGGCGGGTCCGCGCCGGCGGGCCTGGCCGCGGGCGCGGCGGAGGCCGTCCGCTCCTGGGGCGCGGTCCTGCAGGGCTGGGCGGGAACGACGCTCCGGCTCGCGGTGAAGATCTTCTTCATCATCTTCGTCATCATGATCCTGATGGAGATCCTGAAGCGCACCGGATGGGTCCACACCATCGTGAAGATCTGCGCCCCGTTTCTCCGGCTCATGGGGCTCGCGCCCAAGGTCGGCCTGCTGTGGATGACGGCCGTCATCTTCGGCCTGGCCTACGGCGGCGCCGTGATCGTCGAGGAGACGCGCAACGGGGACCTCTCCCGGGCGGAGCTGGAAACCCTGCACCTGTCCATCGGGATCAACCACTCCATGGTCGAGGACCCGATCCTGT
The DNA here is from genome assembly GCA_035358035.1 of Syntrophales bacterium. Taxonomy (GTDB): domain Bacteria; phylum Desulfobacterota; class Syntrophia; order Syntrophales; family UBA2251; genus UBA2251. Next base: position 9,448 of record DAOPOS010000009.1, read on the forward strand.
TCATGGCCCTCGGCTTGAGCGCCTTCTGGCTCTACATCCCCCGGCTGATCATGGCGATCGTGACGGTCCGCCTGCTGAACCTCTGGTATCGCCTGACCGGACCGAAGCCGCCCGCGGCGGCCACGCCCGCGTCCCGCTAAGTATCCACTTCTGGTCGCCTTTTCATGAATGCTCCTTGTTCCTGGACGGAAATTCTGTTATAGGTTCAACCGGTGGTCGCCGGAAGCCGATCCCTGAGGCGCTGAGAGACGATTTCAAGAACGCCCGGCATGACAAATCCATGAGGAGAGGATGGCTGTTATGATCTACAATGAAGAATTCGAGACCCTGCCCCGGGAAGTCCTGGAGGCCCTGCAGTTCAAACGCCTCCAGCAGGTGCTCCAGCGGGTCTATCATACCGTCGGTTTCTACCGGCGCACCTTCGACGCCGCCGGCGTGAAGCCCGACGACATCCGGACCCTGGCGGACCTCTCCCGCCTGCCCTTCACGTCGAAGCAGGACCTCCGGGAGAACTACCCGTTCGGCCTCTTCGCCGTCCCCATGAGCAGCGTGGTCCGGCTGCACGCCTCGTCCGGAACGACCGGCCGTTCGACGGTCGTCGGCTACACCAAGCGCGACATCGACACCTGGTCGGAACTGATGGCCCGCTGCTTCGTCGCCGCGGGACTCACGAAGAATGACATCATCCACAACGCCTACGGCTACGGCCTGTTCACCGGCGGCCTCGGCGCCCACTACGGGGCCGAAAGGCTGGGCGCCAGCGTCATCCCGATGTCCGGCGGCAACACGAAGCGGCAGATCATGATCCTGCAGGACTTCGGTCCGACGGCCATCTGCTGCACGCCGTCCTACGCGCTGAACCTGGCGGAACAGGGGCAGGCCATGGGGGTGGACATGCGGTCGCTCCGCCTGCGCGTCGGGATCTTCGGGGCCGAGCCCTGGAGCGACCAGATGCGCGACCAGATCGAGGACCAGCTCGCCATCCAGGCCCTGAACATCTACGGGCTGTCGGAGGTCATGGGACCCGGCGTGGCCATGGAGTGCACCGAAGGCCGGGAGGGGATGCACATCTTCGAGGACCACTTCATCGTCGAGACCATCCATCCCGAGACGGGCGCCGTTCTGCCCCCGGGGGAGGAGGGGGAGATCGTCTTCACGACGCTCAGCAAGGAGGCCTTCCCCCTGATCCGCTACCGGACCCGGGACGTCGCCCGCCTGATTACCGCCCCCTGCCGCTGCGGCCGGAGCCACGTCCGCATGGGCCGCATCATGGGGCGCAGCGACGACATGCTCATCATCCGCGGCGTCAACGTCTTCCCCTCCCAGATCGAGGCGGTCCTGGTCGGCATCGAAGGCCTGGAACCCCATTACCAGCTCGTCGTCGACCGGGAAGGCACCCTGGACACCCTGGAGGTGCAGGTCGAGGTCAGCGAGCGCACCTTCGCGAACGCCGACGAGGTGAAGGTCCTGCAAAAGATGGAGCGGCGCATCGTCAAGGACATCAAGGACTACCTGGGCGTCTCCGCCAAGGTGAAGCTGGTCGAACCCAAATCGCTGCAGCGCTTCGAAGGCAAGGCGAGCCGGGTCACGGATCGGCGCAAACTCTAACGTCTCTTTACCCCGAGGAGGGCGGTGACAATGAAAGTCGATCAAATTTCCATCTTTCTGGAAAACAAGCCGGGCGGACTGGAGCGGGTGACACGGATTCTCAAGGAGGCCAACATCAATATCCGGACCCTGTCGATCGCCGACACCTCGGAGTTCGGCATCCTGCGCCTCATCGTCAACGACGTGGAGGCCACCGTGCGCGTCCTCAAGGAGGACGGCTTCCGGATCAGCCGGACGACCGTCGTCGCCGTCGAGGTGCCGGACCGGCCGGGAGGATTGCACAGCATCATGGAGGTCCTGTCGGGCCACGACATCAACGTCGAATACCTGTACGCCTTTGTCGAGAAGAGCGGCGAGAACGCCGTGATCATCTTCCGCTTCGACAACCCCGACCAGGCGATCGACGTCCTCCTCAAAAACAACCTGACCGTGCTGCCGGGCGCGAAGCTCTATTCCCTGTAGGAGGTGTGCCGGGACCGCCGGGACGGGGGCCTCTACCGACCGAAGGAGGCCGCCTTCGACCCTCAAAGGCCACAACGTTTTGTCATGGCGCTCAAACCGATCACGGCCCCGCGGGCCGTTCCGGCCTGGCTTTTCGTTGGGCGGATGAACACCAACGGACATGCAAGCCAGATGATGGCAGATGTCGAACGAAAACTACATCTCCCGCACCCCCCATCTATTGAAAAGGTTTGACCGAGCGATTTCCCTGGTTAAGCCTGTCCTGGTTGCGCGCTACGGAGAAGAAGCCCCTGCGTTGATAAAAGCGGCGCGTCAAAAGTATTGTGACCTTATCCCTCAAATTCCTTATATCGGTGAAAACGATCCCTTGGTTGATATGTTCTATTTGCCGGCCAGTCGGCATCTGGGACTATACAAAGCATTTGTGGAACATGGCAAGACGGTCGAAGATGTGGGACAGCTCGTGTATGAAATCGGTGACGCGGAATTCAAAGCCGTTCCCGGCTTTGTGTATCGAGTTCTGAGAATGGTATGGTTTTCTCGATGGTTCACTGCGCGGCTACAAAAACGAGCGCTACTCTCCCGGGAGTGCAGGTATCCAGGGGGTTATGTTGTGGCTTATCTGCAAGGCGACGGAAAAGAGTTCGACTATGAATTCGACTACATCGAGTGCGCGGTCTATAATTTTTTCCGACAGCAAGGTGCGGCCGAGCTGGTTCCTTACCTATGTGCTATCGACAAGATCGCCAGCGAGTTGATGGGATGGGGATTGCGCCGAACAATGACGCTGGCCGAGGGGGGTGCGAAGTGCGACTTTCGATTCAAAAAGGATGGCAAGACTTGCGTGACGATACCGCAATCGCTGAATAAGGGGCGTGAGTAGACAACGCGCCTTTATCCTGCATTTTTAACTTCTCAATTTATCCGACTCGCTACGATCGCGGGTTATTCCCGTGTTCGGGAGAAAGGGGATACGGACCATGAACGTTCAATCAGGCGATGTTCGAGTCAATATCCACTTCAGGACAACGACAAGGTTATGGCTAACCCTGACCGGTTGCCTGGCGTTGCTGCTTCTTGCCGTTGGAAATGCACACGCAAAAACCCCCTGGCCCAGCGTCGTCCTGTCAAAAGACGGCACCCCAATTTCCTATGAGATCCATGGCGCCGGAGAACCGGCGCTTGTGTTTGTCCACGGCTGGAGTTGCGATGCCCGCTACTGGCGCGCCCAGGTGTCGCATTTCTCGAAAAAACATCGTGTCGTCCTTCTCGACCTGGCCGGTCACGGCCACTCGGGGATGTCACGTGCAAAGTACACCATGGGTGCCTTTGGAGAGGATGTACAGGTCGTGACGGAAGCCGTCGGCAGCCCTCGCATCATTCTGATCGGTCATTCGATGGGCGGCTCGGTGATTGCGGAGGCCGCCCGACGCATGCCGGATCGCGTCATCGGTTTGATCGGCATCGATACGCTGGACAACATCGAATACCCTTTGACTTCCGAAGAGCTGAAGAAGATGACCGCCCCCCTGGAGAAGGATTTTCGAGCCGGAACAAGGCAGTTCATCGGGAAGATGATTTCGCCCCAAACCGATCCTCAACTCCGCGAGTGGATCCTTTCCGATGTTTCGTCGGCGCCTCCCGGTGTTGCCTTGAGTGCAATGAACGAGATGATGGCGCAGTACATCACCGGTGAAGCCGCCAGAGTATTTGAGGAAATCCGCATTCCCGTCATCACCGTGAACGGGGACCTGTGGCCCATCAATTATGAGGCCAACAGGCGACACATGTTTTCCTACCGGGCGATTGTTCTGAAGAAGGCGGATCATTTCCTGATGATGAATCGTCCGGAAGAATTCAACCGTGCCCTGGAACAGGCGATCAAAATGCTTTTGGAAAAATAGGGCGGCTTCGTTCATCTCTTCTTCCGCCTCGGCAAGAAAGAGAACTTTCTTCATCTCACCTTCGAGAAAGCGTCCCGAAGAACGTCTTCGGCGGGTCTGGTTTTGAGCTTTCCTTCATGGTAGTCCCGATAGCGACGCTCGGCTTCCTGAAGCCAGAGTTCCTCCGCATCGGCATCGTCGTGATCGTCCAGGCTCTTGATCAGATTCATCGCCAGCCGGGCGCGCTCTCGGGAAGACAGGGAATAAACTTCCGCTTCAATTCTCTTGATATCGGCAGCCATGTTCGTCCTCCTTGGTGCAAGCATAGGGCGAGAATATTTGAATATCAACAGGAATTTGGGGGGGCATGCGTTATATTCTCGTGGTACTCCATGAGCCTCCGTTAACCGACCGGGGGATTCGCGGCGGCGCTACCCCTTGATGCACCCCAGGGCGCGCAGGCGGGCCACCTTTTTCGAGAGGCCGGCCCGGTCGGCGACCTCCACGACCTGGCCGAGGTCCTTGTACGCCTCGGGCATTTCCTCCCGCAGGGTGCCCTTGCCCGCCGCCATGACGACGATCCCGCGATCGGCCAGTTCCCGGCCGATGGCGCGGCCCTTGCTGGCCTTCGTCGCCTGGGTGCGGCTCATCACCCGTCCCGCGCCGTGGCAGGTGCTCCCGAAGGTCTCCGCGTAGGCGTGTTCCGTCCCGGCGAGGACGTACGATCCCGCCCCCATGTCGCCGGGAATCAGGACCGGCTGGCCGACGGGCCGGTAGGCCGCGGGCAGGGCGGGGTGGCCGGGCGGAAAGCTCCGGGTCGCGCCCTTCCGGTGGACGCACAGGCGCACCGGTTTCCCCTCCACGGGGAATTCCTCCATCTTGGCGATGTTGTGGCAGACGTCGTAGACGAGGCGCATGCCCAGCTCGCGGGGACTCAGGCCAAGGGCCTTCTCGAAGGTCTCCCGGGTCCGGTGCATCAGCATCTGGCGGTTTGCCCACGCGTAGTTGGCGGCGCAGGCCATGGCGGCCAGGTATTCCCGGCCCCGCCCCGAGGCGAGCGGGGCGCAGGCCAGCTGGCGGTCCGGAAGCTCCAGGCCGAGTTCCCCCGCATGCTTGACCATCCGGGCCAGGTAATCGTCGCAGACCTGGTAGCCCAGGCCCCGGGAGCCGCTGTGGATCATGACGCAGAGCTGCCCCGGCGCAAGCCCGAAGGCGGCCGCGGCGACGGGATCGAAGACCTCCTCCACGACCTCGATTTCCAGGAAGTGGTTCCCGGAGCCCAGGGTGCCGAGCTGGTCCCGGCCCCGCTCCAGCGCCCGGTCGCTGACCGCGTCCGGATCGGCCCCGGCCATCCGCCCGCCGTCCTCCGTCGTCTCCAGGTCCCCGGCCGCGCCGTATCCCTGCGCGACGGCCCAGGCGGACCCCTCCACGAGGACCTTCCGCTCCTCCTTCGCGGAGAGCTTCACGGGACCCCGGGACCCCACGCCGCTCGGGACGTCCCGGAAAAGGGCGGCAACGAGATCCGCAAGCCGGCCGCGGATATCCTCCGCCGTCAGCCGGGTGGCCATCAGCCGACAGCCGCAGTTGATGTCGTAGCCCACCCCGCCCGGCGAGACGATCCCCTGCTCGAGGTCGAAGGCGGCGACGCCGCCGATCGGGAAGCCGTACCCCCAATGCATGTCCGGCATGGCGAGCGAATGGCGGACGATCCCCGGCAGGTGGGCGACGTTCGCCACCTGGCGCGCGCCCTCCTGGCCGCCCGCCTCCTTCAGGAGCCGCTCGCTCGCATAGAGGATCCCCGGAACGCGCATCCCCCCCGAGGGCGGAATGAGCCAGCGGTGCTCATCCAGTTTTTGCAGGGTGATGCTCATCCTTCGCTCCTCCGGCGCGATCCGATCGGGAGCGACACCGGTCCGGCGTCAATCCCCGGGGCGGTCCGGGATCAGACGTCGCACACGATCCGACCCCGCCACCCGGCGGGCGTTTCCCGGATCTCGAGGCCGTGGTACGTGACGGCCTTGATTTCCATCTTCATCCGGTGGCGGTCCGGCGCAAACGGTTCGCCCGCCGCCTCGGCCTCCAGACGCCATTGCGGCGGGACGGGCGCGGACCCGACCGACACGGCCTCAACCGCCCCCCGCCCCGCCTCGGACGGAGCGGGCCGTGAGGGGGCGGAGGTTTCGGGCGCACCGGCGGCGTCGATCCGGACGGCGCACCGCCGGACGAGAAACCCCCGGCCGTTGAACAGGTAGAGCAGCTCCCTGAGGAAGTTGACGAGCAGGTCCTCCCGATCCCCGCCGGTCACGACAAAGCGGTGCGTCCGGCGCTCCTCGACGGCCGGCAGTTCCGTCATGAGGTCGAAGACGGCAAAGGCGGCGCTTTCGAAGAGGTCCGCGAGATCGCGACCCTCAAACAGGATCCCCAGATCGGCGGTATGGTCGAACACCTCGTAGCGCGGCATACATCCTCTCGACAGGCCTCCCCCCGGGTTCACTGAACGCGCCTGCGCACGCGGCCCTTCCCTCCCGGAGGGTTTAGCGGATCTCGCGGATGACCTTCGCCTTGCTCGAGAACGCGATCCCCTTGTGGATCTCGCAATTGAGCATGACCGACTCGACGAGCGGTTCCGAAACCGGCGCGTCCGCCCGCCACTCGACCAGAAAATTGGCGCCGGTGCCGCTCTTGTCGGTCTTGGGAATGAAGTAGTTCGTGGCGCCCAGCGGGGGCAGGGAGGCCTCCCGCGGCAGGAAATCCATGACCAGACGGCCGTCGTTGTCGAAATAAAGCACATGCGTGATCCGGATGGCCCGCTTCACGTCCGTGTTGTGGATGGCGATAAATGCACTCAAATCGAAGAGCCGGTCGTTGCGGCAGGGGATGTTCGAGTAGATCGGAACGTACAGCACCTGGCCCCGCACCTTGCCCGTGTCCGCATCCGGGATGGTCAGGCGTTCCGTCTTGAAATCGGAGACCGCCTTCCCGGCGGCGACCGGCGCCTCCTTCTCGGCACAGGCCACAAGGGCCATCAGGATCAAAAACAGCGACAGGGCCTTCCTCACCATCTCGACCATCTCCTTTCGGTTGTTCGCGCGGGCGGGATCCCGATCCGGTTCGGGCCCGCTCAGCCGATCTCCTCGATCGCCAGGGGATATTTGGACATCACCTCGCAGCCCCCCTTCAGGATCAGCAAGGGGTTTTCGTACCGGAAACCGATCCCTTCCGCCGGACAGGCGTACTGCATGGCGCAGATCACCATTTCGTCGACCTGATACGCATGGTCGGGATCCGTCCAGTACGGGAACGGCCCGTCATTCTTCGCGCCGATCCGCCACTCGTCGCCGAACAGGCCGATGCCGTGCTCGCATCCCGGCACGACAAAATCCGCGCAGTCGCGACTCTCGGCCAGATCCATCATGACCTGGGCGAGCGTCGACGGCGTGGCCCCCGCCCGGTAGTTCGCCAGGACCGCCTGGACCAGGGCGACGAAATTATCCGCGTGCCAGCGCTGCCGCGGGGTCGCCGGGGCGATGAGATAGTTGTGGGAGTGGTCGCCCAGGGCGAGCTGGAACATGGCATGGAAGTCGAGCATCAGGGCGTCGCCGGCCTGGATCTCCCTGTTCGTCGGCGGGGTGCAGGCCCCCAGGCCGGTTCGATAGCCGCTCGATATTTCATTGAGGCCGGCGAAATTCCATTCGGACACGCTGCCCGCCCTGCGCATGGCCAGGGCGCCGATGCCGCCGATGACCGCTTCGGTCATGCCCTTGAACCCGCCGTTCTCCAAGGCGGCGCGCGCGGCCTTGTGGCCCTCGTCCACGATGAGCGAGGCCTTGCGGAACCGATTGATCGTCCCCGGGTCCTTGATGATGGACAGGGAATCGACGATCTCGTGGGCATTGATGAACTCGAAGCCGTCCAGGGCCTCCTTGAAACGGGTGTACTCGTAATGCGTCAGGTTGCCCTCCGCGGTGTAGGTCGCCATCCCGTCTTCATATCCCAGCCGTCCCTTCCGGAGGCGGAGCTCGTCCCGGATGAAATCGGACACGGCCGAGATCTGATCCATGCCCCCCATCGGGGCGTACGCGCGGACATGGTCCTCGTCCAGCCAGGATTCGTCGGCGAGCCGCGTGGCGTCGATGACGAACGTGAAGAGCGTGGGAAGCCCTTCGGCGGGAATGACAACGTAGCTTCTCCAGGGGATGAACGCATCCAGCGTCCAGGTCAGCGTCCGGATGCGGGACCCGAGGTAGACATCGAGGCCCTGCTTTTGCATCTCCCGCTGAATGGCGTTCACGCGGGCCGGGTTGTCGATGTAGTAGGGATCCCGGGGATCCAGTGTTCTGGGCATGGCTCGACCTCCTCAGTATTCTGCCGGAATGGTGGACAGGACCCTGTTCATCCGGTCGGCGAGGGCCGCAAGCTTCAGGGCCTTGGCCATATTGCCCTTCAGCTTGAGCTTTCCCGTCATCATGGCCCGCTGGGCGCCCATTTCGGCCCGCGTGATTTTCGCGAACGTTTCGTATTCGCCGATGATCCGGAATTCGGCCGGCGGCGGCTCCCCCTCTCCCACCTCGACCCGGGTGAACATCCCCTGCTCGGTCCCGATAAAGAGATACCGCTCCCCGCCTCCGGGGCAATTCGTGTAAATGTTGGACATCGAGGTGGTCACGTTATGCATTTTCTCCGCCGGAATCTGCGCTTTCAGGCGCTTCAATCCCTCTTCCGCCCACTCGGGACTCAGGTACTTGAACGTCTCCGACATGTTCCTCCTCCTCACCAGGTTGTCCGTCGCGCCGCCACCCGTTCCGGGGGGCCGCTTCGGCCCGACGGTCCGGCCGCATGGCCCGGGCGCTCCCGCTTCCGATCGTCGACCGTCAGGCCGCGGCAACGTGCCTCGATTTCTTCTTCAAACGGGAGATCTGCCTCCTCAGCCGGACGAGGCCGCCCTTGTCGCTCGATTCCCGCGCCTGCTCCTGAAGGGCCTTCAGTTCGCGAATCCTGGCCTTGAGCGCCGGCTTGGCCATCCGGATCTTGACGGGATGTTTCTTTTTCGCGGCCGGCGCGCTCTCCTTGATTCCCCGGGCCTCCCGAATGAAGGCGACCAGTTCCTCCTTTTTCATGTCGTGGATCGCCCGTTCATGGGGCAGCTCGGCCGCGATCTCGCGCAATTCCTTGACGGTCAACTTTTCGAGGGACTTTTCGTCATGAACTCGCTTCCGGGTATCCTCAGACATCACGCATAGACCTCCTTCGTTTATTTTAAAGATCTACAGGCAATCAGGGGACCTGAAGTCGCCCCGGTTCACGCCGCATGGACGCCGTCCGGCGGGGGAGGGGCCGGCGCCCGACGCCCCGTGAGGTTATAATAGCAATATTCGTTCATTTTAAAAGGGGAAAATACGCGGCCCCATTTTTATTGACACCCCCTCGATAATCCCCTATATTTCCGCCCGGCAAGGGGGCGTCCGTCAACCGCCCCCGGCTTTCCCGATCCCCCATTCACGATTCGAAAGGTGCGCCCGGATGATCGATTTCACCCCCCTGTTCTGTCCCCGGTCCGTAGCCGTGATCGGCGCCTCGCCCAACATCGTTCGCGACCGGGCGGGTTTCATCCACAGCCTGAGCGCCTGCTTCCAAGGCCAGCTCTACCCCGTCAACCCGCGCCACACGGAAATCGACGGCCGGCCCTGCTACCCGACGATCTCGGAGGTGCCGGACGTCGTGGATTACGTGCTGATCATGCTCCCGCGCGAAAAGGCCGCGGATGCGCTTCGGGACTGCGTCCGGGCCAGGGCCCGCTTCGTGCTCGTCTTCACCTCGGGGTTTTCCGAAATGGGGGATACGGAGCTCGAGGCGGAACTTCTTAAGATTCTCAAGGGGAGCGAAACCCGGATGATCGGCCCCAACTGCATCGGCGCCCACTGCCCCGAGCGCGGGCTCGTGTATTACCCGCAGATGGCGCGGGACGTCCCGGGGAATGTGGGGTTCTTTTCCCAGTCCGGCGGGCACGCCCTGAATTTCCTGGTCCGCGGCATGTCTTCGGGCGTCGATTTCAACAAGGTGATCAGCGTCGGCAACCAGGCGGACCTGAAGATCGTGGACTTCATCGAATCCTTCGCCGGCGACGCGCGCATCGACACGATCTGCGGCTACATCGAGGACATCAAGGACGCCGAGCGCTTCCACCGGGTCGTCCGCGAAACGGTCCTGAAGAAGCCGATCGTCCTCTGGAAGGGCGGACGGTCGGCCGACGGGGCGCGGGCCACGCAGAGCCATACGGGCGCGCTGGCCGCCCCCGTGAAGGTCTGGGACGGCGTGATGGCCCAGATGGGCGTCATCAACGTCGAATCGCAGGACGAAATGCTGGACGTCCTGCTCGCGCTGAAGTTCGGCTTCAGTCCTCGGGGGCTGCGTGCCTGCATCGCGGTCGCGGGCGGGGGGAGTTCCGTCGAGTTGACGGACACCTTCAACGCCAACGGGGTCTCCGTGCCGGAGCTGTCGCCGGAGGTGCAGGCCTCGATCGGGACGGACCTCTCCCGGGTGAACACCTCCACGCGCAACCCCCTCGATCTCGGCATGTTCGGCTTCGCCCCCAATGTCCTGGGCGAGGCCGCGGAACGGGCGGCCAAGGACCCGAACATCGACTTCATCGCCATCTGCCTGTATCCGGAGATCGTCCAGATCATGGTCAAGGAGCTGTGGGACGTTTTTGTCGACAAGATGCTGGAGATCTTTCCCCGGATCTCCAAGCCACTCGTCGTCATCATGCCGCAGCTGCTGTATCACCGGCCGGAGGTGGACGCCCTGCGGACGTCCTTCGTCCAGAAGCTCAACCGCGCCGGGATCCTCGCTTTCACCGACGCGGGCCGCGCCGCCCGGATGGCCGTGAAGATCCACCGGTACCGGCGCTTCATGGAGGCGCATTCGGACGGCGGCCGCTGAAGCCCCTCCTCCGCCCCTCCGCCGCCATCGCCGGACAGGACATCGCCCGCGCACTCGGTCCCCGGGCGCCAACCGCATAGCCCCGGCCAGACCTCCGAAGGGGGCTTTTCCGCGGGGGAAGGAGGATGAAGAACATGTTCTCCGATCTTTTCGCCCGACGATGGGGAGGGCTGCCGGTCCACGGCTGGGCGGGACTGGTCCTGATCGCGGTTTTCTGGTTTCTCAACTGGTCGTTGACGGGCCTGCGAACCCTCTGGGGCTTCTTCCCCCTCTGGCTCGGCTACTGCCTGTTCGTCGACGCGCTCGTCTGCGCCCGCAAGGGCTCCTCGCTTCTGACCCGCAACGCCCGCGCCTACGTGGGCCTCTTCGCCGTCTCCGCGCCTTCCTGGTGGCTCTTCGAACTCCTCAACCGGCGGCTGCAGAACTGGGTCTACCTGGGCGTCGGGGGCATCTCCGATCTGGAATACGTCCTGTTCTCCAGCCTGAGCTTCTCGACGGTCATCCCGGCCGTCTTCGGCACGGCGGAGCTCGCCGGGACCTTCCGCTGGATCGGGCGCTTCCGCAGCGGCCCCCGGCTGGCGCCCACGCCCGCCGTCCTGAGGCGGTTCCTCGCCGTCGGGATCGCGAGCCTGCTGGCCCTGCTGCTCTGGCCCCGGTATTTTTTCCCCCTCGTGTGGCTGGCCGTGTACCTGATCCTGGAGCCCATCAACGGCCGCCTCGGCTACCGCTCGCTCCTCGCGGACACGGCCTCGGGCGACTGGCGGGGCGTGCTCTCCCTCTGGACGGGGTGCCTCATCTGCGGCTTTTTCTGGGAGATGTGGAACATCCTTTCCTATCCGAAATGGATCTACCACGTCCCCTTCGTCGATTTCTGCCGCATCTTCGAGATGCCGGTCCTCGGCTACGGCGGGTACATCCCCTTCTCCCTGGAGCTCTTCGCCCTGTACCACCTGATCGCGGGCCTCGCCACCCGGGGGCGCCTGCAGGACTACCTCGAGCTGACGCCGGACGGGGGATGACCGGGGTGATCTGCCACGCTTCCGGTTGCGGCCTCAGAAGCGCGTGACGGGTTCGAGCGGCCGTGCGGGGTAGATCTGTCCCGGGATGGGCGGCATGGAGTTGTACACCCAGTCCAGGTCGATGATACCGAGCGGCGCGCCGCGGGCGCGGGTGAAACCGGCGAAAGGTCCCCGGACGAGGCAGTTTTCCATCTCCAGGGTGAGCCCGAGGACCGCGACCGGAACGCCCGGCTGCAGCCCCCGCAGATCCTCCCGGTAGACGGTGGGCGCAAAGACGAGGCGGCGGCTGTCGGCGGCCTGGGCCTGGAGCAGGGGAACGATCTCGGGGAAGCCGTCCGCGCCGATCACGGCGAGGAACTTCAGGGCGTCCAGGCGGTTGAAGAGCCCCTCCGCCCAGGGCGTCAGGATGCGCTCCGGCCGTCCCGTCTTCCGGGCCCCCTTGGCCAGTCCGGTCAGGAGCGCCCCGGCGACGATGCCGGGCAGGGGGAGCGCCTCTCCCGGGTGCAGCGAGACCAGGTCCATGAAGTGCACGGTGTGGATGCCGAAGTAGGCGTTGTAACGCCACATGGGCTTCCGGTTGTAGCGGATGTACGCGTCGCCCTCGGTTTCCGCCCGCGTCCAGACGGCCTTGCCCCGCCAGAGTTTTCGGTCCAGGCTCATGACGAGGAAGCCGGTCCGGGGATTGTCCCGGACGTGCCGCTTGCTCGCCCCTTCGCAGAACTGGCCCCACGTGAGTTCCGTCGGAGAGGCCGCCTCGAGCGTCGTGATCAGCGTCAGGTGCGGCCATCCCTCCCCATTGACCGTGGCGAGCAGGCCCACCTTGACGTCCGAGGCGAAGGCCTCCCTGTCCTCCGGCAAGAACCGTGTCTCAAGATCCGTCATTACATCCCCCCTCCCGGATTTAACCGGCCCATTTCACGCGGGGTTTCCGGCGGGTTCGTCCGGGCGGACCGCGCCCGTCCAGGCCACCCGGGCCGCGGCGACGCCCGCCCGCCGGGCCGCGTCGGCAAAGGCCTCCATCTCCCCGGCCGTCATCAGGGCATCCTCCCGGCAGGCCCAGTCCATGTCGAGCCGGCGGTACTTGTCCCGGCAGAGGTTGTTGAAGGCGCACAGCTCCCACCGCTCGACCGCGTCGCCCAGGTTCTCCGCCACAAAGCGGCCGAGGCCGGCGATGTTGTCCTGACGCGCCGTCATGCGGGGAATGACGGGCGTCCTCAGCCACAGGCGCGCCGGGCGCCCCTGCGCGCGCATCCGGTCCCGGACGAGGAGCAGGTTCGCGAAGATCCGCTCGTTGGACTGGCCGGTGAACCGGCGGTGCCGCTCCGGGTCGATCTCCTTCAGGTCGTAGAGCACGAGGTCCGTGGCCGGCAGGATCCGCTCGAGCGCCCCGGGCGCGCAGAAACCGCAGGTGTCGAGCGCCGTGTGCAGGCCGCGCTGCCGGCAGCCCGTGAGAAAGGCCGCGACGAAGGGGGCCTGTAGGACCGGTTCGCCACCGGAAACCGTCACCCCGCCGCCGGAGGCCTCGAAATAGGCCCGGTCCTTCTCGACCTCGTCCAAAAGCCTGTCCAGCCGCCAGGGCTCCCCGAGGCGCTCCAGGGCCAGGGCGGGACAGGCCCGGCTGCACTCGCCGCAGGCGGTGCAGCGGTCTCTCAGGATGCGGATCCCCCCGCCGTCGTCGCTCAGGGCCCCCTCGGGACAGACCGCGAGACACGTCTTGCAGCCGATGCAGCGGGTCTCCACCCACTGCATCTGGGGACGGGCGGAGAGGCTCTCCGGGTTGTGGCACCACAGGCAATTCAGGCCGCAGCCCTTGAAGAAGACCGTCGTCCGGATGCCGGGGCCGTCTTCGGTGGACATGCGCTGGATGTTCAGGATCAGGGATTCGGCCGGACGTCCGGCCGGATCGTCGTTCAAGGGCATGGGCCTCCTTCAGTAGCGGGCATGACTCTCGCGGGCGATGATCTCGTCCTGCAGCTCGCGGCCGATGCTTGTGAAGTAGGCGTTGTAGCCCGTCACCCGGACGAGGAGGTGCCGGTAGTCCCGGGGGTGTTTCTGGGCCTCGCGGAGCATGTCCGCGTCGATCAGGTTGATCTGGAGCGCCGTGCCACCGTTTTCGATGTAGCCCTTGAGGAAGGCCTTGAATTTCCGCCGGTGTTCCGGGTCCCGCAGCAGGGAGGGGCTGAAGGTCATCGTGTGGCTCGCCCCGTTCGGCAGGTTGCACAGGTAGGCCTCCCAGTCGCCCCGCCCGGAGGGCGCCTTGCCGCCCAGGGCCTTGCCCACGGAGTTCACGTTGGCCGTCGGGCCGTGGATGTCGGCGCCGTTGGAGGGGCAGATGGCATTGGAGAGGAACTGCCCCCGGGGCCGCCCGTCGGCCGTGGCGGCCACGATGAAGCCGTCGCCGACCCAGTAGTTCCAGCTCAGCATGCCGGGGCGGAAGCGCCGGCCCGTCGAATGGGTCCGGAACGTCCAGGTCTCCGCCGTCCAGAGGTCCATGACCCGGGCGGCCATCCGGTCCGCCTCGTCGTCGTCCCGGCCGTACTTCGGGGCCCGGAACTTGGCCTTGGCCTGGAGGATCTCGTGGCCTTCCCAGTTGTCCCTGAGCGCCCGGATCAGCTCCGCCATCGTGCACGCCTTCTGGTCGTAGACGAGATACTTGATCGCGAGGAGCGAATCGACCGTCGTGGCGAAGGTGACGCCCTCCATCGTGGTGAAGCTGAGCTCGGCGCCGCCCTGGGTCACGTCGCGCCCCTGTTCCGCGCAGCCCTTCACGAGGCAGGACAGGTAGGGGGTCGGCGAGAAGCGGGCCCGGATCGCCTCGGAGGCCTCGTACGTCTCCGCGCAGCGCGCCAGGATGTAGCGGGTCTGCGCGCAGTAGGCCTCCCAGAACGCCTCCCAGGTCGCCAGCGCCGTCGCGTCGCCCGTCCGCGGCCCCGCCTGGCGGATGCGCTCCGTCTTGCCGGTCATCGGATCGACGAAGGGCACGAGGTCCCGCCCCCCGGTCAGGGCCAGCTCGACCGCCTTGACGAGGTTCACGTTGTTGTCCACGGTGCCCGAACGGTCGTTGCCGACCATCGTGTTCTCCAGGCAGCCGACGGAGGCGTAGTCGTGCACGTTTCCCTCGTGGATCAGGTGGGTGACGCCCGCCTCTTTCGCCTCCCGCAGCATGCCGGCCATCGACCGCTCGTCGAAATTGAGGAGGAACGGCGCCCCCTGGCTCGACGCGATCATGTCCACGACCCGGTCCAGGAGCGCCTCCGGGCTGTTCCGGTGCAGGCGCACGTTGGGCTTGGGCTCCAGGATGGGGGTCATCTCGTCGATGACCTCGAGCAGGGCGTAGGTCAGGTCGTTGGTCATGTCCCGGCCCCCCGGGCCCATGCCGGAGAGGTTGAAGAGCTGCCCGTACCCGGCGGTGATGCCCTGGTTGCCCCCCACGCGGATCATCATGTCGTAGACCGTGTTGCAGTGCACCCAGAGGCACCGCAGGATCTCCTTGCCGAACTCGCGATCCATGCCCTCGTCGAGGGATCGCTGCCAGAAGGGATACAGGGATTGGTCGAGCCGGCCGAAGGACACGCCGGGTCCCGGGTAGTTCTCGTCGCTCATGACGAGCATGTGCGTGAGCCACAGGGCCTGCACCGCCTCCCAGAAGGTCCGGGGCGGTTCCCAGGGGACCCGCTCGAGGTTGGCCGCCATTTGGGCCAGTTCGTCCCGTCGCGCCGGGTCCGCTTCGCCCGCCGCCCGCCGCGTGCAGAGGGCGGCATAGCGCGCGGCCAGGTCGCGGGGCATCCCGGCCGCCGTCATCATGGCGCGGAGCTGGGCCCCGCGGGCGCCCTTCCGGTCCCGCTCCGTCAGACGATCGTACGTTTCCGCGAGATCCGCGTGGATGCCCCGCCAGCCGATGTCGAGCACGCGGGCGTAGTCGGGGATCAGGTGGCCGCTCGTCGCCCCGCTGTTCCCGTAGCCGTGGTCGTGGAACGCCTTCATGACGGCGCGGGCGCCCTTCCTGCCGTAGATCAGGCGGTCCCGCGCCGCCGTCTCCGCCTTCGTCCAGCAGCGGGACGCCTGCAGGTTGAAGCGCCCGCCGGCCAGAAGGTCGCCGGGGAGGAGTTCTTGCGGGACGTGGTTCACCATCACCTCCCGGATGAACCAGGCGCGCCGCTCCGGCAGGGACCACTTCCAGAACCCCTCCGGAAGCGGGACGGGGCGGGCGGCCTGCTGCAGGGCGGAGCGGAAGGTCTGAAGGAAGGCGTAGGTCTCCGGGACGATGTAGTACGTGATCTCGTCGTACACGACGTCCCAGGGCGTCCCGGTCGTCCAGGCCGTGGTCTCGTTGTTCCAGGCGCGCGCCGTTCCCTGGAAATAGTAATCCCTGAGCCACGCGATCCGGGGGGAAAGCCCCCGGGGCGCCTTGACGGCGAATTTCGGCTGCGTCGCCGCGTTCATATGGGGCCTCCTTTCAGGGAGGGCAGATAACCCGCCGCCAGCGCCTTGTAGCGGGCGACCTGGTCCGCCTGCCAGGATTCGTCCCGGCCGAGTTCCGCGGCCATCAGGACCGCCGTCTCCTTCGCCATCTCGACCGACGCCCGTGCATTCAAAAACAGCGCCCGCGTGCGCCGGGCCAGGACATCCTCCACCGTGCGGGCCATCTCCCGGCGGACGCCCCAGACCACCTCGGCCCGGAGGTAGGGGAGCGCGCCGTGGAGCCGCTTCCCCAGCTCCGGCCGGGCGGCGATGAGCCGCCGGATGCCCGGGGCGTCGGCGCCGTAGGCATGGAGGGGATCGGCGTCGTCGGACGCCTCGACCCAGCCGTGGATGGGCATCTGCTCGGTGGGGCAGGGGCGCCTCTTCAGCCCGCCCACCGTGATCGCCAGATCCACCGTGTCCTGAGCCATCCGCCGGTACGTCGTCCATTTGCCGCCCGTGATCGTGATCAGCCCCGACGGCGAGACCAAAAGCGTGTGGTCGCGCGACAGCTCCGCCGTGCTCTTGTCGTCCCCCGTCCGGAAGAGGGGCCGGATGCCGGCGAACATGCTGAGGACGTCCTTCCGTTCCGGACCCCGGGCGAGGTAGCGCCGGGAGTGCTTCAGGATGAAATCGATCTCCTCCTCGAGGACCCTGGGCTCGAGGTCCGCCCGTTCGATCGGGGTGTCCGTCGTGCCGAGGACGACCTTGTCGTGCCAGGGGACCGCGAACAGGACGCGGCCGTCGTCCGTATGGGGCACCATGATGGCGGCGTGCCCCGGCAGGAATTCCCGGCCGACGATCAGGTGCACCCCCTGGCTGGGGGCGATCAGGTGCGGCACCGTCGGGTCGTCCATCCGGATGACGCCGTCGGCGAAGACGCCGGTGGCGTTCACCACGGCCCGGCCCGGGATCTCGTACGCCCGGCCGGTTTCCTCGTCCCGGGCCGCGACCCCGCTCACCGCCTCGCCTTTCTTGAGCAGGGCGGTGACCGGCATGTAGTTCAGGGCCGTGCCGCCGCGGTCGATGACGGTCTGGGCCAGGTTGACCGCCAGGCGCGCATCGTCGAACTGACCGTCGTAGTAGATGACGCCGCCCCGGAGGCCGTCGGGCTCCAGGGTCGGAATCCGCCGGCGCGTCTCCCGGAGGGAGAGCCGCTGGGAAGGCTCCAGGCCCAGCTTGCCCGCGAGCTTGTCGTAGACCTTCATGCCGACGCCGTAGAACGGGCCTTCCCACCAGCCGTAGCTGGGAACGATGAAGGCCTGGTGGCGGATCAGGTGGGGGGCGTTGAACATCAGCAGGCCGCGCTCGTGGAGGGCCTCCAGGACGAGCGAGACGTTGCCCTGCTTCAGGTAGCGGACGCCGCCGTGGACGAGCTTGGTGCTGCGACTGGAGGTTCCTTTCGAATAGTCGTGCTGCTCCAGGAGGAGCGTCCGGTAGCCGCGGGCCGCCGCATCGACGGCCACGCCCAGGCCGGTGGCGCCCCCGCCGATGACGATGACGTCCCAGGTCCCCTTGGACGCCTCCAGCGAGGCCAGCATGGCCCGACGATCGGTCTCCCGCGCCTTCATGAATTCGCTCCTTTCCCGACGGAACCGCCCCGGCGCCGGAGGGCCCCGTCCCCTATTTTTCGATCCAGCGCCGCGACCGTTCGAGGGCCCGGCGCCAGTCGCGCACGAGCGTCCCCGCCCGGGCGCGGTCCATGGCGGGCTCGAACCGCCGGTCCACCCTCAGCCGCCCGTTGAGTTCCGCCAGATCCCGCCAGTAGCCGACCGCCAGCCCCGCCAGGCAGGCCGCGCCCATCGCGGTGGTTTCCGCGATCACGGGGCGGATCACCGGGACGCCCAGAATGTCCGCCTGGAACTGCATCAGCGTATCGTTTGCCGTCGCCCCCCCGTCGACGCGCAGCTCGCGGATGTCGATCCCGGCGTCCGTCGCCATGCACTCCAGGACGTCGAGGGACTGGTAGGCGATGCTCTCCAGGGCCGCCCGGGCGATGTGGGACGCGCCGGAGCCCCGGGTGAGGCCGACCAGGGTCCCGCGGGCGTACGGGTCCCAGTAGGGGGCCCCCAGCCCGGCGAAGGCGGGCACCAGAAAGACCCCGCCGTTGTCCGGCACGCGGTTGGCCAGTTCCTCCACCGCGGCGGAGGTCCGGATGATCCCCAGGCTGTCCCGGAGCCACTGCACCACGGCGCCACCCATGAAGACGCTCCCCTCGAGGGCGTACCGGACCTCCGAACCGATCTTCCAGGCCACCGTCGTCAGGAGGTTGTTTTCCGACAGGATCGGCTTGTCGCCCGTGTTCATCAGCATGAAACAGCCCGTGCCGTAGGTGTTCTTCACCAGGCCCGGCTCGGTGCACATCTGCCCGAAGAGGGCGGCCTGCTGATCGCCGGCGATGCCCGCGATGGGGATGCCGCCGGGAAGCACGGACGGGGCCGTCTCGCCGACCGCGTCGCTGGACGCCCGAACCTCGGGCAGGACGGCGCGGGGGATGTCAAGCATCCGCAGGAGGTCGTCGTCCCAGGCGCCGGTGTGGATGTTGTAAAGCAGGGTCCGGGAGGCGTTGGAGGCGTCGGTCACGTGCCGGGCGCCCCGGGTGAGGTTCCAGACGAGCCACGTGTCGATCGTGCCAAAGGCCAGTTCGCCCGCCTCCGCCCGCGCGCGGGCGCCGGGGACGTGATCCAGGATCCAGCGGATCTTCGTGCCCGAAAAATAGGCGTCGATGACGAGGCCGGTCTTCCGGCGGAAGACCGCCGTCAGCCCCTCCGCCTTCAGGGCGTCGCAGAGGTCGGCGGTGCGGCGGTCCTGCCACACGATGGCGTTGTACACCGGCTGCCCGGTGCGGCGGTCCCAGAGGACCGTCGTTTCCCGCTGGTTGGTGATGCCGATCGCGGCGATGTCCGTGCCGGCGACCCCCGCCGTCGTCATCGCCTCGGCGGCCACCCCGATCTGGGTGGCCCAGATTTCCGTCGGATCGTGCTCCACCCAGCCGGGCTTGGGGTAGATCTGGCGGAATTCCTTCTGCGCGACGGCCCGCACGGCGCCGGCGCGATCGAAGAGGATGGCTCGGGAACTCGTCGTGCCCTGATCGAGGGCCAGGATGTACCGCACACGGACCTCCTTCGGCAAGGTGGGACATTATTGCATGCAATTCCTCACAATGACAAGGGAAATTTAACTCGCCCCTGGCATCCGCCGGCGGGATGTGGTACACATCGCCAGACCTTGCCGCCCGCCCCCGGTCGGGGATGGGCCCCCGGGAAAAAAAGGAGACGGACCATGCCGCTCGTGGAGGGACTGAACACATTGCTGGAGGGCGCCCCCGCCCTGGCGTATCTCGCCGTCTTCGCGGGCGGGGTGCTGGTAAGCTTCACCGCCTGCGTCTATCCCGTGGTGCCCATCACCCTCGCCTTCATCGGGGCGCGCAGCGCGGGCTCCCGGACCCGGGGATTTTTCCTGTCGCTCGTCTACGTCCTGGGGATGGCCCTCACTTACACGGCCCTGGGCGGAATCGCCGCCCTGTCCGGAAAGCTCTTCGGCCAGCTCCAGACCAACCCCTGGACCTACTTCGTCATGGCCAACCTCTGCATCCTCATGGGACTCGCGATGCTGGAGGTGTTCATCCTGCCCGTGCGCACCCCGGCCTTCATCGCGCGGCTCCAGCCGCGCGGGAAAACACGGGGCCTCGCGGGCAGCCTCGCCGTCGGCGCCGCTTCGGGGCTGGTCCTGGGGCCGTGCACCGCTCCGGTCCTGGCCGTGCTGTTGAGTTACGTCGCCACGCGGCAGCACCTGCTGTTCGGGATGAGCCTGCTGTTCGTCTTCGCCCTGGGCATGGGGGTCCTGCTCGTCGTCGTCGGGACCTTCGCCGGACTGCTGGCCAGCCTGCCCAAATCGGGCGTCTGGATGGCGCGCGTCAATCGCCTCTTCGGCTGGATCCTGATCGGGGCCGGGGAGTACTTTCTGATCGTCGCCGGTCAGCTCTGGATCTAGCGCCGGGCGTTGTGACGCGGGCAAGGGAAGGATGCGCGCCGCAGGATGCGCTGATACAGAGCGGATACAGAACGGACCGCGCGCCGAGACGGTTGACGGATCGGGCGGGGGGCAAAATGACGCGGGAGGAGAAACGGCGGATGATGCGAAGACGATACGGCTTGTGGAGGGTCGGACTCGTGCTGGCGGGTCTGCTTCTGTGTGTCGGGTGCGGCGAGCCGCAACGGCCCGAGGTCACGGGCGGTCAGGTGGCCGCGGGCGCCCCCCCGGACTTCACGCTGAAGGACCTTCAGGGCCACGGGTGGACCCTGGGGGAACAGCGGGGCAAACCCGTCCTGATACTCTTCACGACCACCTGGTGCCCCTCCTGCCGCGCAGAGATCCCCCATTACAAGGCGATCTACGACCACTACCGTCCCCGGGGCCTGGAGATGGTGAACATCGACATCCAGGAATCGCCGGAGAAGGTCTCCCGCTTTGCCGACGGGCACGGGCTGCCCTACCGCATCCTTCTCGACGAAACCGGCGAGGTGGCCCAGGCCTACGGCGTCGTCGGGGTCCCCTTCGCCGCCCTCCTCGACCGGGACGGGCAGGTCGTCTGCCTGCCCTGCCCCAATCTCGACGCGGAACTGGCCGCCCTCTATTCCGCGGCCCCGTAGGCCTCGCTCCAACCAACCCGGAATCACCTGAACGCGTGCAAGCAACGTTGCACGCCCGCGAAGGGGCGCCGACCGTCCCGACGCCCGGAACGCTTTTCGGGCACGCCGGCGCTGTTTTTGATTGACATGCCCGGCGTCTCCCCCTATAGTCGGCGCTTCGCACCACCACGAAAATCCGGGACCGGGAGCCCCCACCATGCTGAACTTTCTGCCGAAACCCCTGGTCGGCGTCATCGCCGTCTCGCTGCTCGTCCTGAACATCCTCGTCTGGTGCGGGTTCCTGTTCTCCGTCGCCCTGATCAAGTTCCTCCTCCCCTTCAAACCGGTGCGCCGGGCGGTCGACCCCATCCTGAACGCCATTGCCACAACCTGGATTTCCGGCAACAATGGCTGGATGCGGCTGACGCAGAAAACCCGGTGGGACGTCCAGGGCGTCGAGGGCCTCCAGTACCGGGGCTGGTATCTCGTGAGCAGCAACCACCAGAGCTGGGTGGACATCTTCGTGCTCCAGAATATGTTCAATCGCCGGATCCCGTTCCTCAAGTTTCTCATCAAGCAAGAATTGCTTTATGTTCCGATCATGGGGCTCGCCTGGTGGGCGCTGGATTACCCGTTCATGAAGCGGTACAGTGCGGAATATCTGAAGAAGCACCCCGAAATGCGGGGCAAGGATCTCGAAACCACGCGCAAGGCCTGCAAAAAGTTCTCGCTGATACCCACCAGCGTCATGAACTTTCCCGAGGGGACGCGGTTCACGCCGCCCAAGCACGACCGGCAGGAATCCCCCTATCGCCATCTGCTGAAACCCAAGGCGGGAGGCGTCGCCCTGGTCCTGGACGCGATGGGCGAAAAATTCCAGTCTCTGTTGAACGTCACCATCGTTTACCCCGACGGCATCCCGGGATTCTGGGAATTTCTCTCCGGGCGGGTAAAGCGGATTACAGTTCGCGTGCAGAATTTACCGATTCCGAAGCATTTTATCGGCTGCGACTATGAAAACGACGCGCAGTTCCGCGCGGCGTTCCAGCAGTGGTTGCACGAGGTGTGGCTGGAGAAGGACGCCCTGATCGCGCAACTGCGCGCCGAGACCGCCCCGGCTTGACGGGGAGGGGCCGGAGGGGCCGTTGCCGCCCGGCGGTCTTTCGGACCGGGGAGGCGGCGCCGCGGGCGGCCGGAAGAAAAAACGCGCAACGGCGTTGCGCATGAAGGGACAGCATCGAGATGGACGCCGGTTCTGTCCGGAAGGCCCTACTTCTGGCCTTCGGGATCCTGGTCATGAGCGGCGCGGTTCCGGCCGTCGCCGCACAGAAGATGGCGGTATTTGTCAGCATTGCGCCCCAGGTCTATCTGGTCGAACGGATCGGCGGCGAGCGGGTGGCCGTCGAGGCGCTCGTCGGTCCGGGACGGGAACCCCACGATTACGAACCCACCCCCCGCCAGATGGCGCGGCTGGCCCGCGCGCAGCTCTTCGTCCGGATCGGCCTGCCGTTCGAAACCGCGATCCTGAAGAAAATCACCGTGGCCTTCCCGAACCTGACCGTGATCGACGCCCGCCGGAACGTTCCCCTGCGCTATTTCTCGTCGGAGACGCCGGACGGTCCTCACGGACGGCCGGGCCAGGTTGCCGACCCCCACATCTGGCTGTCGCCCCGCCTGATGAAGACCCAGGCGCAGACGGTCGCGGCCGCGCTGGGACGCCTCGATCCGGCGGGGGCGAGCGCGTACGACCGGAACCTGCGGACGCTCATGGACGACCTGGACCGCCTCGACCGGCGGCTGGCCGCGCGGCTCAAACCCTGGCGGGGAAGCCGCTTCTACGTCTTTCACCCCGCGTTCGGCTATTTCGGCGACGCCTACGGCCTCATCCAGGTTCCCGTGGAGATCGAGGGCAAGGAGCCGAGCGCCCGGCAGCTCGCGCGCCTGATCCGGTCCGCCCGCCGGGACGGCGTGCGCATGATTTTTGTGCAGCCGCAGTTTGCCCGCAAGAAGGCCGACGCGGTTGCCCGGCAGATCGGCGGGGTCTGTATCCCGCTCGATCCCCTGTCGGCCGATTATGCGGCGAACATGGAACGCATCGCGGCGGCCCTGGAGAAGGGCCTGGTGCATTGACCGGGAGGAGGGCCATGCAGGACACGCACGACGCCGGGGCGGCTGCCGCTCCGTCAGAGTTCGTCATCGATCTGAAGGGCGTCAGCTTCGCCTACGACGGACCGCCCGTTCTCGAGGACGTCACGTTCCAGGTGCGCGCGCGCGATTTTCTGTCCATCGTCGGCCCCAACGCCGGCGGGAAGACGACCCTGATCAAACTGATCCTGGGCCTGCTTGCGCCAACGCGGGGATCGATCCGGCTCTTCGGGGAACCCCCGGCCGAGGGGCGCCGCCGGGTCGGATACATGCCGCAGCAGGCGGCGCTCTCCATCCATTTTCCCGTCACCGTGCTCGAGGTGGTGCTGATGGGCCGGCTGACGGCCGGCTTAAATCCGGTGTTTTACCGCCGGGCGGACCGCGCGGCCGGCGCGGAGGCCCTCGCCCGGATGGGGCTCGCCGACCTGAAGGACCGCCCGTTCTCCGCGCTCTCCGGCGGGCAGCGCCAGCGTACCCTGATCGCTCGCGCCCTCGTCTCCGCTCCGGACCTGCTCCTCCTCGACGAGCCGACGGCCAACGTGGACGCGGCCCGGGAACACGAATTCTACGAACTGCTGGAGCGCCTGAGCGCGGAGATCACCATCGTCCTCGTGACCCACGATCTCGGCTTCGTCTCCCGCTACGTCCGGAGCGTCGCCTGCGTCAACCGCCGCGTCCTCGTTCACCCCACCTCGGACATCACCGGCGAAATGATCAACCAGCTTTACGGCAGCGACGTCCGGATGATCCGCCACGACCACCGCTGTGCGCCGGAGGGGCATGCATGGTCCAATTCCTGACGGATCTCGGTCAGTTCGGTTTTCTCAGGAATGCGCTGGCGGTGGGGCTTCTGGCGAGCGTCGCCTGCGGAATCGTGGGGACGTACGTGGTCACCCGGCGCATCACCGCGATCGCCGGCAGCATCGCGCACTGCGTCCTGGGGGGGCTGGGGGTCGCGCGCTGGCTGCAGACGGTCCATCACCTGGAGTGGCTGCATCCCCTGTACGGCGCCGTGGTTGCCGCGCTTTTGGCGGCCGTCCTGATCGGCTGGGTGAGCATCCGGGCGAAACGGCACGAGGACACGGTCATCAGCGCCATCTGGGCCATCGGCATGGCCGTCGGCATCCTCTTTATCTTCAAGACCCCGGGGTACAACGAGGACCTGCTGAGCTACCTCTTCGGCAACATCCTCATGGTGACCGACGAAGACCTCTGGATGGTCGCCGGGCTCGACGCCGTGATCGTCGCCGTCAGTCTCCTGTTCTACCACCCCTTCCTCGCCACCTGCTTCGACGAGGAGTTCGCCCGCCTGAGGGGCGTGCCCGTGGAGCGGTACTACATCCTGCTCCTGTGCCTGACGGCCCTCACGGTGGTCCTGCTCATCACGGTCGTCGGGATCATCCTGGTCATCGCCCTGCTCACGCTGCCGGCCGCGATCGCCGGGACGTTCTCGCGGAAGCTCTGGCACATGATGATCGTGGCCGCCCTGACGACCGCCGCCCTGACCGCGGGCGGGCTCGCGCTGAGCTACGGCCCCGATCTGCCGGCCGGGGCCGCCACCATCGTCCTGGCGGGCGTCGCCTACCTCGCGGCCGTCCTGGGCAAGCGCCTGTTCGGCCGCCGTCGCGCCGCCCTCACCCCGGAGCCCCCCGACCCGTCCGGAAATCCCCGTCCTCGCTGACGGCGTCTCCGGTCACTTCGGCAGGATGGCCTTCCGGCCCGTCAGCGTCTCGACGATCCGGCCGTACTTCTCGTGGATCATGGTCCGGTCGAACGCCCAGAATTCATCGAGCATCGCCGCCTGCTCCGCCGGGCTGAAGTAGTCCATGCACGGGAAAAAGAAGTGCTTGTCCTCCTTTTCGATGTGTTTGGGGTAGAACTCGGCCAGCGTCGTGAGCCCCGACGCGATCTCCGCCCGGGTGTCCGCCCCCTGGAGGAAACGCTCCTTCGCCTCCACCAGGCGGCCGACGGTCCGGCGCGACATCACGTGTTCGGCGACGAGTTCGTCCATGATCCGCTTGTGCTCCGCGGCGAGCGGCTTCTTCGCCAGGTCTCGGAAGAGGATCTCCTCCTCTTTGCCGTGGTGGGTCCGGTCGGCGTAGGTCCGGATGAAGTCCACGATGACATCGACAAAGACGGGGTTGACCTCGCGCCGTTCCCGGATGCGTTCAATCTCGGGTCCGGCGGCGCTCAGGGCCTGTTCGATCAGGCGGTGTTCCCACATCAGGGGTCCGATCGGTTTCATGGGCGTTCCTCCTTTTTTCCGTGATTGGAATTTCCCCTCGAGATTCGCAGGCGATGAGCGGCGCCGCGCCTATCTTCACGGGCCCGGCGCCACGAGCGTCCGGCCCAGGGCCTCGGCCTCACGGAGCAGGGCCTCGTTTTTCCGGATGTCCCCCGGGCCCGGCGCGCTGCCGTAAACCATGCCGACGATGGGCGACTTCGTATAGGCGAAGGCGTCCTGGAAGGTCCGCAGGGCGTTGATGCAGCCGGAGGTCACGGGGTCCGTATCGCCGTAGGTCATGGCGATGGCGATCCGTTTCCCGGCGAAGGGGTTCGACGCATAGGCCAGCAGGGCAAAGCACCGGTCCATGAAGAGCTTGGTCTGGGCGGAGAGGGTGAACCAGTAAACGGGGCTGGCGATCACCCAGGCCCCGGCCTCGATGAGCTTCGGGTAGAGGGCCTGCATGTCGTCGTCGACGGCGCAGCCCCGGCTTCGGGGTTTCTGGCAGGCGTAGCAGGCCCGGCAGGGGGCGATGGTCAGGCCGTGGAGATAGACCGATTCCACCGTTGCCCCGGCGCTCCGGGCGCCGCGGGCGATCTGCTCCGCCAGAATCGCGCTGTTGCCTTTCTTCCTCGGACTGCCGAGGAGCATCAACACCTTGGGGGCCGCTTTGTTGCCGGTCATGGGAACACCTCCTGTCAAAAGGATGAACGCGCCGGGGGATAAATACTCGGCATCACCCGCTCAGACGGACCCGCAGACGTCACCGGGGTCGCACCACTCGGCCTCCGGGTCGGCGGAGATGGCGGCGATCTTCCGCTCGAAGTCCCGCCACAGCGCCTCGTTCGCGAGGTCGCAACTGTGGCCCCAGAAGAAGAAGGCCCCGCCCCCGGCGCGCGCCGCATCGTAGCGGGGCCAGAAGTCCTCCGCGAGGGCGTGGCAGGCGGGCCTGAAAACACGGGGGGGCGGAAGGCCCGGCGCCCCGCCGGCCTCCCCGTCTTCCCGGGTCCACGCATACCCGGCCGCCCGCACTGCCTGGCGGACGGTGTCGTTGACGGCGTTGAAGGGGTAGCAGAACCCGCGCACGGGTTTCCGGAACAGGGCCTCGAGACGGCGCCGGCTTTCCGCCACCTCCTCCCACAGGCGATCCGGCGGCAGGTCCGTCAGGTACGGGTGTGTCAGCGCGTGGCTGGCGATCTCGAACCCGTCGTAGACGCGGGTCAGTTCGGGGAGGGCGAGCCGCCGTACCTCACGCTCCCCTGCCCGCCAGCCGAAGGACCGCTCCGGCCCGTACAGGCCCGGATTCAGGGCGAAGGCCGCCCGCGCCCCGTGACGCCGCAGAAGGTCCGCGAGGCGAATGTCGTCCACCAGCCCGTCATCCCAGCATTGCAGCACCTTCATGGCGCACCCCCCGGCGCCGCGGTCTTGCGGACCCACAGTCCCGAGATCCCGACGGAAAATCTATTCCATATTTCCGGGATTTCAGCAATCGAAGAATCGGCGGGAGACCGTTCCCCGCCGGGCGGAAAAAACACCGCCCTTCCTTTCCACCCCGGACCATTTGGAGCGGCCAATTTGGGGTCGATTAAATCCGGATAGTTTGCTAAAAAGGGCCATCATGGATCCTATCAAACACGGAGGTCAGCCATGGATGCCAAGGAAAAGGCGGTTCTCGACGTCCTGAAAAAGGAAGGGAAACCGATGCGACCGGGCGACGTCGCCGAAAAGGCCGGCCTGGACAAGGCCGCGGTCGCCAAGATCATCGACAAACTCAAGAAGGAGGGGAAGGTCGCCTCGCCCAAGCGGTGCTTCTATGCGCCGGTGTAGGGCGCCGGCGCGGGCGGATTCCGTCAGGTCGTAGGCCATGTTTTTCTATCTGTCCAAAATCCTGGATTTTGTCCTGCTGCCGGTCCTCTGGATCGGCGTGGTCCTGCTCGTCGCCGCGCTCACGAAACAGCGGCGGCGAAAGCAGCGCTGGCTCGTCGCGGGACTGGTCCTGCTGGTCGTCCTGACCAACCCCTTCCTGGTCCGGGTCGCCCTGAACCAGTGGGAGCGGCCCTACCGGACGGCGGCGGCGATCCGCCAGCCGTACGATTACGCCATCGTCCTGGGCGGGTTCTCCTACTGGGACGAGCGGCACGGGCGGCTGATCTTCGGCGAGGCCAGCGACCGGCTGATGCAGGCCCTGGATCTTTACCGAAGCGGAAAGGTCCGGAAGCTCGTGCTCTCCGGGGGGCCCGGCAGCCTGTTCAACACGGAGGAGCGCGAAGCCGCCCACCTCAAGGCCTATCTCCTGCGGTCCGGCATTCCGGAGCGGGATCTTCTGATGGAGTCGAACTCCCGGAACACCCATGAGAACGCGGTGTTTGTGGCGCGCCTGCTCGAGGGACGGGGAGGGTCCTCCCTCCTTGTCACCTCGGCCCTGCACATGCGGCGGGCCGAGGCGTGCTTCGCAAAGGCGGGGCTCGCCGTGGCGTCCTGGCCGACGGATCGCCTGACGCCGCCGGAGGCGAGGGCATTCGAACCGGGATATCTCTTTATGCCTTCCTCGACCGCCCTGGATCATTGGGAGCGGCTGGTGCGCGAGATCGTCGGATACGGCGCATACGCGCTTGCGGGTTACGTTTGAGGGCTGCAAATAAGAGGATCCGTGCGTTTTGCGGACAAAAAACCCCCTTCACGAGGCATCCGTGAAGGGGGTTTCAGGAGGGAACTGCTACTTCTTCAGCCGCGCGTCCGGGGCCTTACCCGACCATGTCCTTGATCAGGTTGATCACGGGATTCGTGAACAGGGCGATCAGGATGGCGTACATGGCGAAGGCGCCCACGGCCTCCCCGGCATACATCTTTTCGTATTTCATCTTGAGGGAGGTGATGATCAGGCCGCCGATGATGAGGCCGCCCAGTTGGAAGTAGGGGAATTCGTCAGCGCCGCCAGCCGCGAACTCCGCGAAGCCGAACGTTGCCGTCATCAAAACCACCGCCACCGCGACCATCAGGGATCCCAAAGTCTTTTTCATGATCCTGTCCTCCTTTCGGACGTTTTATCGGGTTTGACTTGAGTTAATGAAAATAGCGTGCCAGGCCGGGATCGCAGGCGCAGAAAAGTTATAAATGAATGAAAATGCATGTGTTTTCCAAAACCATGATTTACCGGGGGCCGCGGGATCTCTTCCCGGGGGCCTCCGCATTGAACAGAATGTCCAACGGCGTTGAATGGAACAATCAGGGAAGCCCCCGGCACGGATCGGCCCCGCCGCCATGAACGCCCCGGTCGACACGCTCCCCCTGTATCCCCGGCTCGACGAGATCGCGGAGGCGATCGCGCGTTCGGGACCGCTCGTGCTGCACGCCGAGCCCGGGGCGGGCAAGACGACGCTCGTCCCCGGCCGGCTGCTCGCCCACGAGGCGTTCGCGGGGCGGAAGATCCTCCTCCTCCAGCCGCGCCGGATCGCCGCCCGCGCCGCCGCCGAGCGGATCGCCGCCCTCCGGGGAGAGCGGCTGGGGGAAACGGTCGGGCTGCGCACCCGGCTGGAAACGATCGCCGGACGGACGACGCGCCTGGAGGTCGTGACCGAGGGCGTGCTGACGCGGATCCTCCAGAACGACCCCTCGCTGGCGCCTTATCAGCTCGTCATCTTCGACGAATTCCACGAGCGCACCCTCCAGGGGGACCTTGCCCTGGCCTTCTGCTGGGAGGCCCGCCGGGTCTTCCGCCCCGATCTCAAGGTGCTGTTCATGTCCGCCACACCGCCGTCGGAGGACCTCCAGGCGGCGCTCGGCGCGCTCGAGGTCCGCTCCGTCGCGGGCCGTTCCTGGCCCGTCGATGCGTTCGACCGGCCGCCACTGGCGGGGGAAACGCCCTGGGCGGGCGCGGCGCGCCTGGCCCTGGAGGCGCGGGACCGCCTTGACCGGACGGACGGCGGCGACGTCCTGGTCTTCCTGCCGGGCTTCCGCGAGATCCGGCTCGCGCGGGAGGCGCTGGTGCGTGCCCGGCCGGCGCTCGCCCCGGACATCGCCGTCCTCCACGGCCGCCTGCCCCCGGCGGCGCAGCGGCAGGTGCTGGCCCCCCCGGCCGCGGCGGCGCGGCGGATCATCCTGGCCACGAACGTCGCCGAAACCAGCCTCACAATCCCCGGGGTGCGCGCCGTCGTGGATTCCGGCCTGGAGCGCCGGGTCCGCTTTCACCCCCGCACCGGCATGGACCACTGGGAGACCGTGGAGATCAGCGCGGCCTCGGCGCGGCAGCGCCAGGGGCGGGCCGGACGGCTGGGGCCGGGGATCTGTCTGCGCTGGTGGCGCTCCGACGCGCCGCGGCGGCCGTTCTCGCCGCCGGAGATCCTGGAGGCGGACCTCGCCCCGCTCCTGCTCGAAACGG
This sequence comes from Syntrophales bacterium, assembly GCA_035358035.1. GTDB lineage: Bacteria > Desulfobacterota > Syntrophia > Syntrophales > UBA2251 > UBA2251. Next base: position 39,198 of record DAOPOS010000009.1, read on the forward strand.
CCCTCTGGGGAGCGGTCTCCCCGCTCGAGATGACCTGGATCACGCCGCCACCCGCCGCCGCCCTTCAGCAGGCCGGAACCCTTCTGAAGGCGCTGGGGCTGATCGACGGGGCCGGGCGGATCACCGCCTCCGGCCGGCGGGCGGCCGGGCTGGGTCTGCACCCGCGCCTGGCCTGCATGGTCCTGAATGCCCTGGCGCGGGGATGGCTGCCCACGGCCGCCGTGACCGCCGCCCTGCTGGAGGAGGGGGACCCGCTGGGCGGGGACGATCCCGACTTCCGCGACCGGCTTGCGGCCTGGGCCGCCCGGGCGCGGGGGGCGAAAAGCGCCTTGCGCCCGGACGTCGCAGAGCGGATCGGCCGGGAGGCGGAACGCATCCTGAGGGCGGCGGCGGGTCCCGGGGCCGGCGCCCTCCGCGCGGCGGAGATCGATCCGGATCTCGCCGGTCGCCTCCTGCTGTTCGCCTATCCGGACCGCGCCGCCCAGCGCGTCGGCGGCGGCCATCCGGGCGAGGCCGCCCGCCTCGTCCTGGCCACCGGACGGGGGGCGCGCGTGACCGGCCCCCTCGCGCAGGAGGCGTTTCTCGTCGCGGCGGACCTGGACGGAGGGGAGACGGAGGCACGGGTCTTTCTGGCCGCCCCGGTGACCCGCGGGGAAATCGAGGGGGGACTCGCCGGGCAGCCGGAGACGGTGCATCTGTTTGCCTGGGAGGGATGGGCGCCCCGCTTCCGCACGGAGGTTCGCGTGGGGCGGATCGTGCTCGTGGAGGCGCGTGGCGCCGCGGCCCCGCCGGAGGCGCTTCGTCAGGCCGCACGGGAGCGGATCGGCCGGGAGGGCCTGGACGGCCTGCCCTGGTCGGAGGCATCCCGGCGCCTGCTCGCCCGCTGCCGCTTCGTGGAGGCCTGCGGCCGCCGGGAGGGGTGGCCCGGCTTTTCGGACGCCGCCCTTCTCGCGGAGGTCGAGGGGTGGCTCCTGCCGTTCGGCCGTTGGGACGGCGGCGCGGTCTTTTCGCCGGAGGCGCTGCTGCACGCCCTGGAGGCCCGCCTCGGCGGGAAAAACCGGCGCGCCCTCGAGGCGCTCGCGCCGGAGTTCCTGGCGCTCCCGTCGGGGACCCGCAGGCGGATCGACTACGAATCCGGCGCCATCCCGGTCGTTGCCGCCCGCCTCCAGGAGTTCTTCGGGTGCCGCGAGACGCCGCGCCTCTGCGGCGAGCCGGTCCTGCTCCACCTGCTCTCCCCGGCCGGGCGCCCCGTGCAGATCACCCGGGACCTCGACGGATTCTGGGAGCGCGCCTATCCCGAGGTGAAGCGGGAGCTGATGGGCCGCTACCCGCGTCACCCCTGGCCGGACGATCCCCGATCGGCCCCGCCCACGGCGCGGACAAAGAGAAAATGAATGCAGAAACAGCGGGCGGGCACGACCGGACTCGGCTCCCACCGTCCCTCCCGACGGCGGCGCCGCACGGCGGCGTCAGGCCCGCAGGCGCGCCCGCAGGCGCGTATACCTCGCCTCGGTCCGGTTGTTCCCGATCGCGATGGCCAGCGCCTTTTTCGTCCCGATGAGGACGACGAGCCTCTTCCCCCGGGTGACCCCGGTGTAGAGAAGGTTCCGCTGGAGCAGGACGTAGTGCTGCGTCAGGATGGGGATGACCACGGCCGGATACTCGGAGCCTTGGGCTTTGTGGATGGAGATCGCGTAGGCGTGGGTCAGCTCGTCCAGCTCCGAGAAGTCGTAAGGGATCTCCCGGCCGTCGATCGAGACCGTCAATTCCTGCGCCTCCCGGTCGATCCCGGCGATCCGGCCGATGTCCCCGTTGAAGATCTCCTTGTCGTAGTTGTTGGCGATCTGCATCACCTTGTCGCCCGCCCGGTAGAGCCGTCCCATCCGGCTGATGCCCTCCTCGCCCGGGTTGAGCGCCTTCTGGAGTTCCGCGTTCAGGTTGATCCCCCCCACGATCCCGCGGTGCATCGGGGTCAGGACCTGGACGTCGTCGATGGGGTCGAGGCCGAAGCGCCGGGGGATCCGCTCCTTCACCAGCGTGATGATCAGCTCGAGCACGCGCCCGGGGTCCTCCTGCTCGATAAAGTAGAAATCGTCGAGCCGGTCCCGGGAAGTCGCCAGCGCGGGCATCTGCCCCGCGTTGATGCGGTGGGCGTTGACGACGATCGAACTCTCGCCGGCCTGGCGGAAGATCTCGTTCAGCTCGATGACCGGGACAACCCCGGCGTCAATGATGTCCTTCAGGACGTTCCCCGCGCCGACGGAGGGGAGCTGGTTGACGTCGCCCACCAGGACGAAGGTCGCCCGGGGCGGCACGGCCTTGAGCAGGTAGTGCATCAGGAGGGTGTCGATCATCGAGGCCTCGTCGATGATGACGAGGTCGCCGTCGAGCGGCGTATCGGCGTTGCGCAGAAACCCGCCCGTCTGGAAGCTGTATTCGAGGAGGCGGTGGATCGTTTTGGCCTCGTGGCCCGTGGCCTCGGTCATCCGCTTCGCGGCCCGTCCGGTCGGGGCGGCGAGCAGGATCTTCTTCCTGAGCCCCGCGAAGACGCGGATCATCGCGTTGATGATCGTCGTCTTCCCCGTCCCGGGCCCGCCCGTGACGACCAGGACCTTGTGGCCGGCGACGGCGCGGATCGCCTCGACCTGCTTTTCCGCGAGGGTGATGCCGAGCTTCGCCTCGAGCCAGGGGATCGCCTTCTCCGCATCGATCTCCCGCACGGCCCGCGGCGTCTCGACGAGGATCCGGAGGTGGCGGGCGAGCAGGGTCTCGGCGAGGAAATACCCGGCCAGGTAAACGGCCGGGTCGGTTTCCCGGGTGTCCGCCTGACCGGGCTCCGGGGCCTCCAGGATGATCCGCCTGTCCGCGGCGAGGCGCGCCAGCGCCCGGTCGAGGATCTCCCGGTCGATCTCGAGCATCTCGCGGCAGCGCTCGATCAGGGGCTCGCGGGGGTAGTAGACGTGGCCCTCTTCGGTCAGGGCGTGCAGGACGTAGAACAGCCCCGCCTCCGCGCGGAATTCCGAGTCCCGCGCGAAGCCGAGCTTTTCCGCGATCTTATCGGCGGTGATAAAGCCGATCCCGAATACATCCGTCGCCAGGCGGTACGGGTTCTCCCGGACCACGGCGATCGCGTCGTTCCCGTAGTGCCGGAAGATCCGGGCGGCGTAACCGGCCCCGACCCCGTGGTCCTGCAGGAAGATCATGATGGCGCGGATTTCCTTCTGCTCGTCCCACGCCTTCCGGATCATCGCGATCCGCTTGGGGCCGATCCCCTCAATCTCGGCCAGACGGCCGATCGCGGTTTCAATGACCTGGAGGGTCTCGCCCCTGAACCGCCGGACGATCCGTTTGGCCATCACCGGGCCGATCCCCCGGATCAGTCCCGAGCCCAGGTATTTCTCGAGCCCGGAGGCGGTGGCGGGAACGCCGCTTTCGGAGGAGACGATCCGGAACTGCTCCCCGTACTTCGGGTGGCGGCCCCACTCGCCCCGCATCGTGAGAACCTCGCCCGGGGTCGGATTGACGATGTGCCCGATGACGGTGACGAGGTCCTTGCGGCCGGGGACCTTGACCCGGGCGACGGTGTAGCCGTTCTCCTCGTTGGCGTAGGTGATCCGTTCGATCTGTCCGCGGAGCTCCGCCAGGGGTTCATTCGCCATGGGCCATCCCTTCCGGTTCCGGGTGGGTGTCGGCCGGCGCCGCCGTCAGGCGGCGTCCCCGCGCGCCTCCCGGCGGAGCAGCTTCTTGTCCAGCTTCCCGACGGGGGTGAGCGGCAGCTCCTTCCTGAATTCCACCGTCTTCGGCACCTCGTAGGGGGCAAGCCTCGACCGGGCGAACGCGAGGATGTCTTCCGTCAGGGCCGCCTCGTCCCCCTCAAAGACATGCCCCGGGTCGCGCTGGACAAACGCCTTGACGAGCTCCGATCCGGGCCGTTCCGGATTGGGGACGCCGATCAGGGCCACGCTCGCGATCGCCGGGTGCTCCGCCAGGATCGCCTCGACCTTGACCGAAAAGACCTTGTAGCCGCTGACGATGATCATGTCCTTGGTCCGGTCGACGACCCGGAGGTAGCCTTCCTCATCCTGGACGACGACATCGCCGGTGTGCAGGTAGCCGTCGGCGTCGATCACGTGGCGGGTCTCCTCCGGTTTGCCGTAATAGCCGACCATCACCTGCGGGCCCTTCACGCACATCTCCCCCGGCTCGCCGACCGCGACCTCCCGGCCCGTTTCCGGATCGAGCAGCCGGATGTCCGTATTCAACAGGGGCAGGCCGATCGTCCCCAGCTTTTTCCTGCCCTTCACCGGGTTCGACACGATGAGCGGCGACGTTTCGGACATGCCGTAATTCTCCAGCAGCTTCCCCTTGCCGACGATTTTCTCGAACTCCCGCTGGGCCTCTTCGGGGAAGGGAGAGGCCGAAGAGATGCACGTTTCCACGCGTGAATGGTCCATCTGCCGAAACTTCGGATTCGCCATGAGCAGTTGATACAGCGCCGGCACATTCACCAGAAGCGAGGGCTTGTACTTCTCCAGCTCGGCGCAGATGTGTTCCGTATCGCGGGGGTTGGGAATGAGAATCTGCAGCCCGCCCAGATAGATGCCGTTGGCGTTCACGAAGATGCCGGCGATGTGGAAGAAGGGGAACCCGCAGAGCGCCGTCACCTCGCCCTCCTTCCAGCCCAGCCAGGTCTGGTAGATGAGGAGGTCGGCGACGCAGTTCCGATGGCTGAGCATCGCCCCCTTGGGCATGCCGGTCGTCCCGCCGGTGTACTGCAGATAGGCGATGTCGTCCGGTGTGATCTCGACCCCCGGCTCGTCCGCCGGGAATTTTCCCCCCTCCAGGATCTCTTCGAAGCGGTACACCGCCCGTCCCGCGATCGGCGCGACCTTGCCCTCCAGACCCGGGAGGAAACTGCCCGCCCTGGCCGTGACGATCAGGCGCAGGGCCACGAGCTGGGCCGTGAGTTCCGGCACCTTGTCGGCGAAGGCGATGTCCAGGGTCACGAAGCCTTTGGCGTCGCTGTCGCGGAGCTGATAGGCCACCTGCGCCGTCGTCAAAAGCGGCGAGACGCCCGAGACGACGCACCCCGCCTTGAGCGTCCCCAGCCAGGCGAAGAGATATTCGGGCATGTTGGGCAGGCTGATCCCCACGACGTCGCCCTTCTGAAATCCCTCGGCCAGGAGCATCTGGGCGAAGCGGTTGGACTCGCGGTCGAGCTCGGCATAGCTGACGTGCCGGCCGAAATACGCGCAGGCCGGCTTCTCGGGAAATTTCCTGAAGATGGGGCGAACCAGCTCGGTATAAGTCGTTTCGAAACGGGCCGGATCGAGGTCGTCCAGCCCTTCATCCCAGTGCTTCTTCCAGAATCGCTCTGCTTTCATGCGGACACCCCCCTGTTGCGTTGTGGATCGCGAAGCGACCCGTTGGGAAACTAGGCTGGACGGCCCGGATGGACCTGCCTCCGGATGCGGCGCCCCCTCTCTCAGGTCCCCTTTTGCCGGGTGATTTCCTCGTCGCGCAGGGCGCGGCGCAGGATCTTCCCCACGCTTGTCTGGGGCAATCCCGTCTGGACTTCGACGGACTTCGGAACCTTGTAGGCCGCGCGCTTCTCCCGGCAGAACGCCACGATCTCTTCCTCGGTCGCGGTCTGGCCCGCCTTCAGCACGACGAAGGCCTTGACCGTTTCGCCCCGGTACGCATCGGGGATCCCGACGACGCGGGCCGCTGTACCTTCCAGACCCTCTCCTCCATGGGGTGTTTCCCTCCTTCTCGATTTGATGGGCGTGCGGACGGGGCGCGTTCCCCCGTCCGTTTTTCAGGTATCGGTCGGCGGCGCGTTCGCCGCGGTCCTGCCGTCCGCGGCCGTCGCCGCGATGACGAGGCGTTCGGCCAGCTCCAGGGTCGGCTTCAGGAAGGGGCTCTCGCCCTTTCCCCGGCCCTTGCTATCCTCCAACTGGATGACGCCCACGAAGAGCGCCCAGACCACGTCGTTGAACGGGTGAACGTCCATCCGGCGGAGGAGCCCCTGGTCCATGGCGGCGCTCAGGATGCGCCTCCCCTGTTCGAACGTGAGGCGCGCCTTGGCCACGAACCCCCGCCGGACGTCTTCGTCGAGCGCGCCGATCATCCCGGAATGCTGGAAGAGCTGAAGAATCCGGAAGGCCTCGGGGTCGGTCCGGTAGACGCCATACAGGGCCTGGAAGGTGTCGTGCAGCAGCGCCGCGCCGGACGGGTAGCCGCCCGACATCAGATGGCGCTCGATCCGTTCCAGGGCCTGTTCCGTTTTTTCCGAGGCGGGGGCCAGCAGCGCGAAGAACAGGTCGTCTTTCGATTTGAAGTATTGATAAATGGTGGGCTTGCTGACGCGCACCTCGAGGGCGACGTCGTCCATCGTCATCTTCTGATAGCCCTTCAGGAAGAACAGGCGCTTGGCGGCGTCGAGGATATCGCGGATACGCCGCTCCCGCTCCTGCCGCTTGCGCTCCCGGATGGCTTCACGATGTGAGTCTGCCTTAGCCATGTCCCGTCCCTTCGGATGACGGACAGCCGACGCCCTACCGTTGGTAAAAAATATACTTCCGGTATAGTTCTGTCAAGCGTTTTCCTTTCCCCTGCCAGCGCGCCGCGTGCCGGGGGAGGAAAAACGGAGGTGCGTTTGCCCCCCCGTTTTGTCGTTGGTTCAGGCGGCGCGGCGTGGTATAGTACGGTTGTCCATTCATGGAAATCCGCATGCAGAAATGAAGTCGTCGCGACGTTGTCGACGAATCGCCCCGAACCCGTTGAATCAGGAGGGAGACATGATCGAGAATCTGAGTCGCGAACAGTTGGTCGCCATTCTGGACGCCCTGCCCATCGAGTTCATCTTCATCGACGACAAGGAGAAGCTCCTGTACGCGAACAAGGGCGAAAAGCGGTCACGGCCGGCGCCCACCGACGTCGTCGGCAAGGACATCCGCGGCTGCCACCAGCCGGCGAGCCTTCCGCTCGTGGAGCGGTTCGTCGACAACCTCAAGAGCGGCCGGAAAGACGAAGAGGAATTCTGGCTTCTCTTTCCCGACCGGAAGATCCTGAACCGTTTCCTCGCCGTCCGGGACAAGGCGGGCCGGTATCTCGGGATGATCGAGTATCTCCTCGATTTCAAGGCCCTGGAGGACCTGGCGGAGGACAGGAAGGGCGCCCACGCACGCGACTACTCCACCCCGCCGCCGAGCGGCATCCAGGTGACCTGAGCGTTTCTTCCGGCGGGAGCGGCCTCATCCGCCCCCGCCGCGACCGCTTGCACCGCCAAGGACGCACGGAGGCCTTCGTCGAGTTCAGGCAACCTCGACAGAATCCGGAGACAGGACGGATGTGGCTCCCATCCCGCTCCGCTCGTTCGCCGTCTTATTCGTAGTGGGTCCACATCCGGATCACCTTGACGGTTCGGATGTCGTCGAGAACCTGGTAGATGAGGCGATGCTGAATGTTGATTCTCCTGGAGATCGCGTCGGAAAGATCCCCCACGAGTTTCTCGTAGGGCGGCGGGTTCCGATAGGGGTTTTCCCGGAGAATCTCCAATAGCCGCGAGGTCTGGGGCTTGAGGCCGCTTCGTGCGATCTTCCTTGCGTCTTTTTGGGCCTGCCGGGTAAAAACCGCGCGCCAACTCACCAGCCGGCATCCTCCCCGCATTTTTCCACGGGCGTCTTGAGACCTTTTTTGATGGATTCCCTCATGCCCGGGATGGAGGCAAGGTAGAGGGTCTCTTCGATCGCTTTCCAGTCTTCCTCCGAGACAAGCACCGCCGAACTTCGCTTGCCCATGATCTGGACCGGCTGGTGCGTTTCCTTGACTTCATCCACCAGATTATATAAGCGTTTTCTCGCCTCTGAAGCCGACAGCGTCGTCATGTTCCCGAACCTCTCAATCGTACCGGATAGGGTACGTCAGTGCCGTGGCACTGTCAAGCCAATTTTGACGAACGGGGCGCCGGGGGTCGATCTTACGGCCTCATCCCGCCGCCGCGTCCGAAGAACGGGCCGCCCGCTCCAGCCTCAGCCTCATGGAATCATTCCCACCGAAAAGGCCAGCATGAACTGGGCCGCATAATACATCGGCAGACCCGCATAGCGGTTGGAGATGTTTTTCTTCACAAACCTGTGCCTGGCCACAAACAGGTCCGAGGCATAGAAGAGGATCGATCCGGCCATGACCAGGGCCCGGGCTTGAACGGAGAAGTCCGGGCGGACGGCCAGGGAGGCCGCTCCCACCACCATGAGGGAGATGATGGCCACATAGGCGATCACGGGACCCCTCATGGAACCGAGGTGCGGTCGCAGCCTGACGAAGACGTATGAGGAGAAGATCGACACCGCCACGACGGACACCCATGTCCCGGCGGTGACCCCGGCGGCGACGAAAAACGCCGCGATGTAGGCCAGATGACCCGTGAGGAAAAACGCCAGACCGGCGGCAAAGACCCGGCGGTTAAAGAAAAATGCCAGACAGATGTCGCCAGCCAGGCACAAGACAAGGCCTGTCAGGATGAGATAGAAATAGGCCCCCGCGGGATGGGACTGGGCCAGGGCCGTTGCGATGAACAGTCCCGACAGAAACGGTTTCGTCAGGAGGATGCCCTTGAGGCTTTCCCTTTTTTCCGCCAGAAGAAGGCCCCCCAGAAGAACGACGGCGAATCCCAGAATAACGATGGTTGTCATGGTTTTCTCTCCATCAATCGCTCATCTGTCGTTGGACGACCGGCGCGGCACGTCCCTCTGGCTTCCCTGACGGGGACGGCGATGCGTTCACCGCTGACCGGATCGGTGACCATCCCCATCCCCTATCTGCGCCGGCGCTGCGGGCCGGAGGAAGCGCCGGCCGCCCCGATACGTTCGCCGGATCCTTTCCCCTGTCGACGCAATCGTCCGTATCCAGCAGTCCGGGTCAGTCGGGGTCCTGGAAGACGGGCGCCCGTTTCGCGAAGTTGGCCGTAATGGCCTCCAGTTGATTGGGGGTGGTAATCAGGGTCATCTCCAGCTCGGACTCCATCAACAGCCCCCGGGCCGCATCCCCGTGCCAGCCCTCGTTCAGGAGCTTCTTCGCCGCGCGGACGGCGTGCGGGTTCTTGGCGGCGATCTCGCGGGCCAGGGCCATGGCCTCGTCGTAGGGCTTGTCGCAGACCCGGGTGACCAGCCTCATCCGGGCCGCCTCCTCCCCCCGGATGACCTTCCCCGTGAAGATCAGCTCCTTGGCCACGTCGAGGGAGACGAGGTCGCGCACGGTCTGGGACGCGCTCATGTCCGGGATCAGTCCCCATTTCATTTCCATGATGGAGAGCTTGGCGTCGGGCGTGCAATAGCGGATGTCGGCCCCCAGGGCGATCTGGCAGCCGCCGCCGAGCGCGACCCCGTGAATGGCGGCGATCACCGGCATCGGGAGCTGTTTCCACCCGTAGGCCACATGCTGAAAGATGTTCGTGATCCGGCCTTTGTAGCGATCCGTGAGGCGGGGGAGCTGCGCCCCCTCCCCGGACTGCATCGCCGCGAAGTTCTCGAAATCCAGGCCGGCGCAGAACCCCTTGCCTTCGCCGGAGAGGACGACGGCACGGACGGCGGATTCTCCGGCCAGACGATCGATCGTGTCGGCGATGGCCTGGACCATGTCCAGGCTCAGGGCGTTGTACTTGTCGGGCCGGTTGAAGCGGACGTCCGCCACGTGGTTTTCGATCGAGAGGGTAACGAGTTCGGTCATGGATCCTCCTTGCAGGGTTTGTGTGTGGTGATGTCTCGGCGGCCTCCGCGGTCAGGGCCGTCTCCCTCAAACCGCCTCGATCCGGCAGGGCACGTAGCGGTGCATCGGCGTGCCCAGCCAGTCGCGGTTCGTGTTTTTCGTCAGACGGTTGACGTTCGCGCCGTGGACCTTTCCGTCGTAGACCATCCCGAAGCCGTGGGGGATCACGACATGGCCCTTGCGGGCCGTCTCCGTCACCTCCGCCTCGATCTCCACGGAACCGGCCTCCGTCGTGACCCGCACCGTCTGGCCGTCCTTCACGTTCAGCCCCTCGGCGTCGGCGGGATGCACGAGAACGGTGCAGTCGCGCTTCCCCGCGTTCCAGGCGGGATTGCGCATGAGCGTGTTGGCGTTCATGTTGAAATGCCGTCCGGCCATGAGGATCAGGGGATAGTTCGGGTCCGGGACGAGGGCCGTCTCCTCGTGCGCCGCGTCGAGGGTTTCCAGCTCGGCCCGGAGCTCCGGAATCACGAGATTGATTTTTCCGTCCTCCGTCCGGATTTCATCGAGGTTCCGGTCCGGATCGACCCGTCCGATCCAGATCCCCTCGGGATGGTCAAGGATTTTCTGAAAGATCTCCTCTCCCATGCCGATGCCGGGCGTGAATCCCGCGCGGGCGGCGTTCTTGCGGAGCGCCTTGGGGGCCGTCTGCAGCATCCCCCACAGGGCGGCCAGGTGCACGGACCCCTTGGCCTTTCCCAGGGTCTTGCCGAGGACGAACGGCATGGCCCCCAGGGCCGCCGGCTCCCCGGCGGCGTATTCCATCAGGGCCTGGCCGAAGGCGGCGTGGCTCTCCTCGGCCGCCCGGTAAAGGCTGTCCGGGATGGGTGGAATGAGGCCCAGGCGGTCCGCCAGGCGCAGGTGGATCTCCCCCAGTTCCAGGGGCTCCCCGTCCGGCTCGACGATGGGCCGCCGCATCTGGAAGTAGATGCCGGGGAAGGTGAACGGGAAAAAGGTGCCGTCCCAGGACTCGTAGCCCGACCGGGCCGGCAGGACGTAGTGGGACAGGACCGCCGTCTCCGTCATGGCGAGCTCCGCCGTCACGAGAAGGTCCAGGCGCTTGAAGGCCGTTTCGTAGGCCGTCGTGTCCGCGTAGGAGCGCAGGGGGTTCGCCCCGGATACGATCACCGCGCGGAGCCGCTCCGGATGGTCGGAGAGGATCTCCTCCGGCATGGCGTTGGGCGGGAAACAACCCACGACGGGGAAGAAGTTCGTGGCGACGGTCCGCCAGGTCTTGGGGTCCCGTTCGTCCGAGTGGCTCCCCAAAGGCATCATCTGGCCGTGGAAGACGTTGCCCCCGCGGACGCCGATCCGGCCGCAGATCGCCTGGAGCACCACGGCCAGATAGGACGAAACCGCGCTGTGGCGGTTCATCATAAGCCCCAGGTCGTAGCGCAGGCAGGACTTGCGCGTGGCGAACTGGCGGCAGACCTCGCGGACGGAGTCGAAGTCGAGGTTGCATGTGCGGACGGCGGCGCGTGCGTCGAAATTCAGAAACAGGTCCTTGACGTTCTCAAGACCGGAGACGTGCTTTTCGAGGTAGTCCCGGTTTTCCCAGCCCTCCTGGAGAATGATGGCAATCATGGCCCGCAGGAGCAGGGCATCCGTCCCCGGGCGGATGGCGAGATGGAGGTTGGCGACCTTGGCCGTCTCCGACAGGCGCGGATCGATGACGACGAGAGACTTGTCGGGATCCTTGGCGATCCGCGGGAGCTGCCGCGGGGCCTGGGGGATCTGGTGGCTCTGCATCCCGTTCCAGCCGAAGACGAGGAGGTAGTCCGTCTCCTCCGCGTCGATCTCCGCAAAGAGGGTCTGGCGGCCGTGCATCCGGCCGTTGGCCCAGAACATGCCGGAGAACTCCTGGGCGAGGGCGCTGTAGTGGTAGCGCGATCCCAGCCCCCGCAGCAGGCGGACGCCGAAGGCCGCCTCGAAGTGGCACCCCTGGCCGCCGCCCCCCATGTAGGCGAAGGCGCGGGGGCCGTAGCGGTCGACGATCTCCCGGATCTTGCCCCCGATCTCGTCGATGGCCTGCTCCCACGAGATCCGCTCGAATTGGTCTCCGACGCGCTTCAACGGGTACTTCAGGCGGTCGGCGTTGTGCTGGTGGTTGGCGATGTTCAGCCCCTTGCGGCAGACGTACCCTTCGCTCCGGACGTTGCCCTTGTCGCCCCTCACCTTCACGATGCGGTTGTTCTCGACCTCAACCTCCAGGCCGCAGTTCTGGGGGCAGAGGACACAGCCGGTCCGGTGGATCGTTCCCATGGTTTTTCCTTTCCGTGATGGCCGATGAGGTTGTAGTCAACCGCGGCCGGTCTGATCCCTGAGCTTCCGGATCAGGCCCCGCAACTCCTTCCGTTCGCGTTCCGTGAGGATGTCCAGAAATTCGCGGTTGGCCTCAACGATCGACCGGACCGCTTCAACGGCCAGGGTCCGCCCCGAATCCGTCAGGTGGATCTGGATGGACCGCCGGTCGGCGGGATGGCCCCGGCGCTCGATGAGCCGGGCCGCCTCCAGACGATCGAGAAGCCCCGTCATGGTCGCACTGTCCAGCTCCGTCCGCTTGCCCAGTTCGCTGGAGGTGATTCCGTCTTCATCGGCGAGAAAGCCGAGAACCAGGGCCTGGACGGGTGTGATGTTCAGCGCGGCGACCTTCTGGGCCAGGAAGCGGCTCCCTGTCTGATGGGCCTTGGCCAAGAGAAAGAAAATGCAGTCGTCCGGTTTCACGATCCGCTCCCCGTATTGCTCGTCTGCGAACTACTTCTATGCGAGCATATTTCAAGGCCGCGCGCTTGTCAATGGAACAATTCTGTCCCTTTGGTTCCGGAATGGACAAATCTGTCTCTGTTTCAATCCCCGTATTTTCTTCAACCATTTGAATTCAGAAAACATTTAGTATCGTCCAGGGTGGCAGGATAATTGCTCTTTTCCCGGCCGTATCCATCATCCCTGGGAGGAGACGTGGCATGATGAACCCGATCGATACAGGTGACACGGCCTGGATCCTGGTGTGTTGTTCGCTGGTGCTGTTGATGACGCCGGCCCTGGCGCTCTTTTACGGGGGCATGGTGCGCCGGAAGAACGTACTGTCGACGCTGACCCTGAGCTATATCTTCATGGCCGTGATCGGCGTCCAGTGGGTCCTGTACGGATACTCCCTGGCGTTCGGCGCCGATATCGGGGGGTTCATCGGCGGCCTGAACTATCTCGGACTCACCGGGGTCGATGCCTCGCCCAATGAAAACTACGCCAAGACCCTTCCCCACGGACTCTTCGCCGCGTTCCAGATGATGTTCGCGATCATCACCCCGGCGCTGATCACCGGGGCCTTCGTCGAGCGCGTCAAATTCAAGGCGTTCCTGCTGTTCAGTCTCCTTTGGGCGACCCTGGTCTACGATCCACTCTGCCACTGGGTCTGGGGCCAAGGCGGCTGGCTGAAGCAGATGGGGGTCCTGGACTTCGCCGGGGGCACGGTTGTGCATATCGCCGCCGGCTTTTCGGCCCTGGCCTTTGCCCTGGTGATCGGGCCGCGGAAGGGGTTCGGCAAGAGCCCCATGGAACCCGGCAACATCCCCCTGACGGTGATCGGTGCCGGGTTGCTGTGGGTGGGCTGGTTCGGCTTCAACGCCGGCAGCGCCCTGGCCGCCAACGGCGTGGCGGTGAACGCCCTGTTGACCACCAACACGTCCGCCGCGACGGCCGGCCTGGTCTGGATGCTGCTCTCCTGGCTGGACGGCCGGCCCAGCACCCTGGGGATCGCCACGGGCATGGTCGTCGGCCTTGCGGCCGTGACACCCGCCTCGGGCTATGTCACGCCCATGGCGGCCATGCTCATCGGGGCCGTCGCTGCGCCGCTGTCGTATTACACCATGCGGTTCCGGGAACGGCGCAAGCTGGACGAATCGCTGGACGTCTGGGCCTGCCACGGCATTTCCAGCACCTGGGGCATGCTCGCCACGGGCCTGTTCGCCACGATCGTCGTGAACGGCGACGGCGCCAACGGCCTTTTCTTCGGCAACCCGATCCAGGTCGGCACCCAGCTCGTGGCCATCGGCGTCACGATCGTCTTTTCCTTCACCGCGACGTACGTCCTCGCCAGGCTGTTGCACGCCAGTATCGGCTTGCGTGTCTCCGCCGCGGAGGAGGAGGTTGGCCTGGACATCAGCTCCCACGGCGAACGTTCCTATTCGTGAACCGGGCCTGAACAAATTGGTTTCATTGGAGAGGGATCATGTTGAAAAAGATTGAAGCCATTATTCGGGAAGACAAGGTCGCCGACGTGACCGACGCTCTGGCCGAGATCGGCATCGTCGGGCTGAACATGTTCGAGGTGCGCGGTCGCGGCCGCCAGGGGGGCATCCAGCTGGTGGGGCGCGCCGGCACATACCAGGTCACGCTGCTGCCGAAGATCCAGATCAATATCGTCCTGAGCGACCGCAACCTGGAAGACGCGATCGAAACCATCCGGAAGGCGGCCTTTACCGGAGAGCCGGGGGACGGCATCCTCTTCGTCACCCCCGTGGAGGACGTCATCCGCGTCCGCACCGGAGAGCGGGGGCAGGGGGCGATGATGTATCCGGGAGACATCGATTCGAAAAAGAACGGATAGAACCCAGCGGCCCGCGGCGGTTCCCCCGCGGGCGGTCGGAGTTGCGGCGTGCGGTGGCTGTTTCCGAATCGCGGTCCGCGGCGTTGCCCGGCGGTTCATGTTTGTACTGAGGGGTCGTCTAAAGGTAGGACGACAGGTTCTGGCCCTGTAAATTGAGGTTCGAGTCCTCGCCCCTCAGCCATTTTACACCCGCGCGGGATATCCCCTCGCGGCCCCATTCCTCTCCGTGGACGGGTCCGTCCGCGACGACACCTCGATTTTTGGGTGCAAATTCCCTTGCCCCGGCAGGACGCATCGGGACGAAACGGCTCAGAAGCCCAAGTCCGCCGTTTCGAAGCACTGCTTGCTCATCTCCGCCGGCGGGGCGAGGGGATAGGCGCCGGTGTAGCAGGCGAGACAGAAGGCGTTCGGGGCAAGGCCCGTCGCCGCGACCATGCCGTCGAGGGTCAGGTAATGGAGGGAATCGAGGCCGATGAAATCAGCGATCGCCGCCTCCTCGCCCTTCTGGGCCGCGATCAGTTCCCCCTTGGAGGAGAAGTCGATCCCGTAGGGACAGGGAAAGCGCGTCGGCGGGCAGCTCACGGCCATGTGGATCTCCTTCGCCCCGTTCTCCCGGAGGTTCCGCACGCGGTTCCGGCTCGTCGTCCCGCGGATGATGGAGTCCTCGACGATCAGGACCCGCTTGCCGGCGAGCAGCTCCCGGACGGGGTTCAGCTTCACGCGCACGCCGAAGTCGCGCATCGGCTGGGTGGGCTGGATGAACGTCCGCCCCACGTAGTGGTTCCGGATCATCCCCATCTCGAAGGGCAGGCCGCTTTCCTCGGCGTACCCCAGGGCGGCGTAGTTGCCCGAGTCGGGAAAGGGCATGACGAGGTCCGCGTCCGGGCGGTACTCCTGGGCGAGGCGGTGCCCGAGGCGCTTCCGGGTGAGGTAGACGTTCGTCCCGAAGACGTGGCTGTCCGGCCGCGCGAAATAGATGAGTTCAAAAATACAGTGGGCGGGCTTCTCCGGACCGAACGGGGTCAGGCTGTGGAGCCCCTCGCCGTCGATGACGATGATCTCGCCCGGCGCCACCTCGCGGACATAATGCGCGCCGACGAGGTCGAAGGCGCAGGTCTCCGAGGCGATGACCCAGCCATGGTTGTCGAGCTTCCCCAGGCACAGGGGCCGGAACCCGCGCGGGTCGCGGGCGGCGACGATGCGGTCCTTCGTCAGCATCACGACGCTGTAGGCCCCTTCGATCTGGTAGAGGGCCCGGGTGAGCGCGTCCTCGAAGCGGGTCCGGAAGAAGGGCGCCATCAGGTGGATGATCACCTCGCTGTCCATCGTGGACTGGAAGATCGACCCCCGCGCCTCGAGCTGCGACCGGAGCTCCTGCGCGTTGATCAGGTTTCCGTTGTGCGCCAGGGCGTAGTATTCGTTGCCGTGGTGAACGAGGAAGGGCTGGGCGTTCGAGATGACCGACGAGCCCGTCGTCGAGTAGCGGACGTGGCCGATGGCGAGCCGCCCGGGCAGCTTCGTGAGGTTGTCCTCGCGGAAGACCTCGGAAACGAGGCCCATGCCCTTGCGCTCCCAGATCTGGCAGCCGTCCGAGGTGGCGATGCCGGCACTCTCCTGCCCCCGGTGCTGGAGGGCGAAGAGCCCGAAGAAGGCGACGCGGGCCGCGTCCGGATGCCCGTACACGGCGAAGACGCCGCACTCCTCCCGCGGCCGCCCGTCGGCGGGCGGGACGTGCGCGCGGTCCGGATGAAGGCGGACAGGCCCGAGGCGCCGGGCCGACGGGCAGCCGGACTGCGCCGCTCCCGTCCGGGTCCCGCACGGGTCTTTCCTCCGCGAGCGTTTCATCCCTTGCCCGGGCACGGTCTCACCCCCTCCGAAGCTTTTCGCCTGTTTCACCGCTTCACCTTTTGACCCGGGTCCCCTGCCGGACGCCTGCTTGGGTCTCTTGGCTCTTTGCCCCGCGCCCGACATCCGCTCCGTTATATTCCTGCAGCGGCGCCACGTCCCACGGGCCGGCCCGCATCGCCTTCACCGCCTCGCCCAGGGCCCGGGCGCCCGCGATCGTCGTCGTGTAGAGGATGTTGTACAGAAGCGTGCTCCGGCGGATCTGCACGGCGTCGCGCGTGGAGAGCCGGCCGACGCTCACGTTGATGACGATCTGGATGTCGCCGTTCTTGATCAGGTCCACGACGTGGGGCCGGCCCTCGCTCAGCTTGCAGACCGTCTCCACCCGGACGCCCTGGCGGTTCAGATGCGCCGCCGTGCCGCGGGTGGCGGAGATCCGGAAGCCCAGCGCCTGGAACTGGCGGGCCACCGGCACGATCCGGTCCTTGTAGAGGTCGTGCACGCTGATGAAGACGCGCCCCGCGACGGGGAAGGGAAACCCGGCCGCCATCTGCGCCTTGGCGAAGGCGACCCCGAAGGACCGGTCGATCCCCATGACCTCGCCGGTGGATTTCATCTCCGGCCCGAGCAGGATATCCACGTTGGGGAAGCGGCTGAAGGGGAAGACGGCCTCCTTGACGGCGATGTGAGCGGGATGGATGCGCTTCGTGAACCCGAGCTCCTTCAGGGATTTCCCCAGCATCACCTTCGTCGCCAGCTTTGCCAGGGGCACGCCGACAGCCTTGCTGACGAAGGGGACCGTCCGGGAGGCCCGGGGGTTGACCTCCAGGACGTAGAGCACGCCGTCCTTGACGGCGTACTGGATGTTCATGAGGCCGATGACGCCGAGTTCGGCGGCGATCCGTTTCGTCTGCGTTTCGATGGTCCTGACGAGCGCCTTCGAGAGGGTCATGGGCGGCAGGACGCAGGCGCTGTCCCCCGAGTGGATCCCCGCCGCCTCGATGTGCTCCATGATCCCGGCAACGACGGTGGTGGTCCCGTCGGACAGGGCGTCCACGTCCACCTCGATCGCGTCGTCGAGGAACTTGTCGATGAGGATGGGGTGGCCGGGCGAGACCTCGAGGGCGCGCGCCATGAAGGCCTTCAGGTTCTCGTCGTCGTAAACGATCTCCATGGACCGTCCGCCCAGGACGTACGACGGCCGGACGAGGACGGGATAGCCGATCCGCCGGGCGGCCGCGAGGGCCTTCCCGACATCCATGGCCGTGTCGTTTTCCGGCTGGTTCAGCTCGAGACGGCGGACGATCTCCTGGAAGCGCTCCCGGTTCTCGGCCCGGTCGATGGCGTCGGGGGAGGTTCCCAGGATCCGCGCCCCCGCCGCCTCGAGCCCCCGGGCAAGGTTGAGTGGCGTCTGGCCGCCGAACTGGACGATCAGGGGGACGGCGCCGATGTCGCCCTTCCCTTCGGTCGCCAGGATGTGGAGGACGTCTTCCAGGGTCACGGGCTCGAAGAAGAGCTTGTCCGAGGTGTCGTAGTCCGTGCTCACGGTCTCGGGGTTGGAGTTGACCATGATGCTCTCGACCCCCTCCTCCCGGAGAGCGAAGGAGGCGTGGACGCAGCAGTAGTCGAACTCGATCCCCTGGCCGATCCGGTTCGGCCCTCCGCCCAGGATGGCGACCTTCGGCCGGTCGGAGGGGCGGGCCTCGTCCTCCGGCTCGTAGGTGGAGTAGTAGTAGGGGGTGTAGGCCTCGAACTCGGCGGCGCAGGTGTCGACGAGCTTGTAGACCGGGCCAACGCCCTCGGCGAAGCGCCACTCCCGGATCCCGGCCTCCCCGCGCCCCCAGAGCTCTCCCAGGCGGCGGTCGGAGAACCCCCAGGCCTTCGCCGCGCGCAGGAGCGCGACCGAGGGGGGGGCGGCCTCGAGTTCCGCCTCGGCCTCGACGATCGCCCCGATCTGCCGGAGGAACCAGGGATCGATCCCCGTGAGGCGCCGGATCTCCTCCACGTCCATCCCCGCGCCCAGGGCGGCGGCGATCCAGAAGAGCCGCTGGGAGTTGGGCGTCACCAATTTGGGTGCAAAAAAATCCGCCGGGCGCGCCCCCGCCCCTTCCGGCAGGGGCGGCACGAGACCGAAGCGCCCGATCTCCAGCGAACGGACCGCCTTCTGGAGGGCCTCCTTGAAGGTCCGGCCGATCGCCATCGTCTCGCCCACGGACTTCATGGAGGTCGTGAGGACATCCTCCGTCTCGGGGAACTTTTCGAAGGTCCAGCGGGGGATCTTGACGACGCAGTAGTCGATGGTCGGCTCGAAGGCGGCCATCGTCTCGCGAGTGATGTCGTTCGGAATCTCGTCCAGGGTGTAGCCCACGGCGAGCTTCGCCGCGATCTTGGCGATGGGGAAGCCCGTCGCCTTGGAGGCCAGGGCGGACGAGCGGGAGACCCGGGGGTTCATCTCGATGACGATCATCTCGCCCGTCTCCGGATGCACGGCGAACTGGCAGTTCGAGCCGCCCGTCTCCACGCCGATTTCCCGCATGATGGCGAAGGCGGCGTCGCGCATCCGCTGGTACTCGACGTCGGTGAGCGTCTGGGCGGGGGCGACGGTGATCGACTCGCCCGTGTGGACGCCCATCGCGTCCATGTTTTCGATGGCGCAGATGATGACGCAGTTGTCCGCCCGGTCGCGCATCACCTCGAGCTCGTACTCCTTCCACCCCAGGGCGGACTCCTCCAGCATGACCTCGTGGATCATGCTCGCGTCGAGCCCCCCCCGGGCGATCTCGGCCAGTTCCTCGCGGTTGTAGGCGATGCCGCTGCCGGTGCCGCCGAGCGTGAAGGACGGACGGACGATGATGGGGAAGCCGATCCGGGCCGACACGGCCTGGGCCTCGTCCAGGGTGCGGGCGAAGCCGCTGCGGGGAACGCGCAGGCCGATGCGCCCCATGGCGTGCCGGAATTCCTCCCGGTCCTCCGCCTTGCGGATGACCGCCACCGTCGCCCCGATCATCTCGACCCCGTGGGCGGCGAGCACGCCGGATTCCGCCAGGGCAACGGCGGTGTTCAGGCCCGTCTGGCCGCCGAGCGTGGGCAGGAGCGCGTCCGGGCGCTCCCGGGCAATGATCTTCTCCACGGCCTCGGGGGTGATGGGCTCCACGTAGGTCCGGTCCGCCGTTTCCGGATCGGTCATGATCGTCGCCGGGTTGGAGTTGACGAGGATGACCTCGTACCCCTCCTCCTTCAGGGCCTTGCAGGCCTGGGTGCCCGAGTAGTCGAACTCGCACGCCTGGCTGATGATGATCGGCCCGGAGCCGATGATCAGGATCTTATGGATGTCCGTCCGTTTCGGCATGGGTTATTCCCACTCGATCGTGCTGGGCGGCTTGGAGCTGATATCGTAGACGACCCGGTTCACCCCCCGCACCTCGTTGATGATCCGGTTGGAGACGCGACTCAGCAGGTCGTAGGGCAGGCGCGCCCAGTCCGCCGTCATCGCGTCGTCGCTCGTCACGGCCCGGAGCGCGATGATGTGCTCGTAGGTCCGCTGGTCCCCCATGACCCCGACGCTCTTGATGGGCAGAAGCACCGCGAAGGACTGCCAGAGCCTTCGGTAGAGCCCCGCCGCCCGGACCTCCTCCTGGAGGAGGGCGTCGGCCTTCTTCAGGATCGTGAGCCGTCCGGCCGTCACCTCGCCCACGATCCGGACGGCCAATCCCGGGCCGGGAAAGGGCTGCCGCCAGATGAGGTCGTCCGGAAGCCCGAGCTCCTTGCCCAGGAGGCGGACCTCGTCCTTGAAGAGGTGTTTGAGCGGTTCGATAAGCCGGAAGCGCATCCGCTTCGGCAGGCCGCCCACGTTGTGGTGCGACTTGATCACGGCGCTGGGACCGCCGAAGGCCGACCGCGACTCGATGACATCGGGATAGAGAGTCCCCTGGGCGAGAAAGGCGGCGCCCCGGATCTTCTTCGCCTCCGCCTCGAAGACCTCGATGAAGATCCGGCCGATGATCTTGCGTTTCTTCTCCGGGTCGACGACGCCCTTCAAGGCGGAAAGAAACTGCCGGCCCGCGCGGGCGAAGCGGACGTCCATCTCGAGATGCTCCGCGAAGAGCGCCCGGACCTTCTGCCCCTCGTCGAGTCGCAGGACGCCGTTGTCCACGAAAACGCAGGTGAGCTGCCGGCCGATGGCCCGCTGGAGGAGGACCGCCGCCACGGACGAATCGACGCCGCCGGAGAGCCCGAGGATGACCCGGCCGTCGCCGACCTCCGCGCGGATTTCCTCGACGGCGTCCCGGATGAAGGATTTCATCGTCCAGGTCTTCCGGCAGTCGCAGACGGGAAACAGGAAATTCTCGATCATCCGCTTCCCCTCGGTCGTGTGGACGACCTCGGGGTGGAACTGGAGACCGTAGAGGCGGCGCCGGGGGTCCTCCAGGGCCGCCACGGGCGTGTTCGCCGTCCTGGCCGTAACGCGGAAGCCCTTGGGCAGACGGCCGATCGCGTCGCCGTGGCTCATCCAGGAGCGCGTCGTCCCCGCGATCCCGGCGAAGATCCCTTCGGCGCGCTCGACCCGAAGCTCCGCAAACCCGTATTCCCGCTTCCGGGCGCCGACGACCTCGCCGCCCAGGGCGTGAACCATGGACTGCATGCCGTAGCAGATCCCGAGGACGGGGATGCCGAGGGCGAAGAGCCCCGGGTCCGCCTGGGGCGCGTTCGGCTCGTAGATGGAGGACGGCCCGCCGGAGAGGATGATCCCTTCGGGCTTCAGGTCCCGGATCGCGGCGAGCGGGATCGTCGGGGGTTCGATCTGGCAGTAGACGTGGTGCTCCCGCACCCGCCGGGCGATGAGCTGGTTGTACTGGGACCCGAAATCGATGATCAGAATCAAGCGCCTATCCTCCCTCCATCAGCCGGACGAACGCCTCGAACAGCTCCGTCGCGTCGTGGGGTCCCGGGGCGGCCTCCGGGTGGTACTGGACGCTGAAGGCGCGCCTGGCCGTCAGGGCGATGCCCTCCGAAGTCCGGTCGTTCAGATTGTCCTGCACCCGCTCGACCCCGGCCGGCAGGGATTCCGGGATGACCATGAAGCCGTGATTCTGGGAGGTGATCTCGATCCGCCCCGTCCGGCGGTTCAGGACCGGCTGGTTGATCCCGTGGTGGCCGAACTTGAGCTTGCCGGTCCGGCCGCCCAGGGCCTGGCCCAGGATCTGGTGGCCCAGGCAGATGCCGAACAGGGGGACGTTGCCGACGAGCTGCCGGACCGTCGCGACGATGTCGGGCAGGGCCGCGGGGTCCCCCGGTCCGTTGGAGAGCAGGACGCCGTCGGGGCGGCAGGCCAGGATGTCGCGGGCGGCGGTCCGGGCGGGCACGACGAGGACCTCGCACCCCAGGCGCTCCAGGTGGCGCAGAATGGTGTACTTCACCCCGCAGTCGAGGACAACGACCCGGCGCCGCGCCGCCTCCGCGCGGGCGGCGGCCGTCAGCGGGCCGTCCAGGGGAACGGCCCGGCCGTCCTGCCAGCGGTACGGCCGGTTGCAGGTCACCGCCTTGACGAGGTCCCGGCCGACGAGGCCCGGGTAGGACCGGACACGCTGGAGCAGGCCGTCCAGGTCCTCCGTTTCCGTCGTGAGGATCCCCCGCATGGCCCCCGCCAGGCGCAGGCGCCGGGTGAGCGCCCGCGTGTCGATCCCCTCCACGCCGAGCTTGTCGTGCGTCTCGAGAAACGCCTTCAGGGTCTCGCGGCTGCGCCAGTTGCTCGGCACGGCCTGATACTCCCGGCAGATGAACCCCTCCAGGTGGACGCCGGACGACTCCATGTCCTCCGGGTTGATCCCCGTGTTGCCGATCAGCGGGTACGTCATCGCGACGATCTGGCCGGTGTAGGAGGGGTCGGTGAGGATCTCCTGATAGCCCGTCATCCCCGTGTTGAAGACGACCTCTCCCAGGACCTCGCCCCGGCCGGCAAAGGCCGAGCCCGAAAAGAGGCCTCCGTCTTCGAGGACCAGGAGGGCCGGTCGGTTTTTCGTCAATAGCGACATGGCGTCCCGCAGGGTGCGTGCATTTTTCCGGCCCCTCTTTACAGGATCGGGAGGTATCTTTCCAGCTCGAACTGACTGACGTGGATCCGGAAACGGTCCCATTCCACCTTCTTGTTCTCCACGAACTTGTTGAAGATGTGGTCGCCCAGGGTCTCCCGGACGAGCTCGCTCTTCTCCACCAGGCCGATCGCCTGGTGCAGGCTGCCCGGCAGGGAGGTGATCCCCGCGGCCGCGCGGGCCTTCTCGTCCATTTCGTAGATGTCCTCCTCCACCGGTTCCGGCAGGGGGTACTTCTTCTCCACGCCCTTCAAGCCCGCCGCCAGCATGACGGCGAAGGCCAGGTAGGGGTTGCAGGCCGGGTCGGGCGAGCGGAACTCCATGCGGGTCGCGTTCTCCTTGCCCGGTTTGTACATGGGGACGCGGATCATGGCGGAGCGGTTGCGCCGCGCCCAGGAAACGTACACCGGCGCCTCGTAGCCGGGGACGAGCCGCTTGTACGAGTTCACCCACTGGTTGCAGACGGCCGTGATCTCCGGGGCGTGGACCAGAAGCCCCGCGATGTAGTGCTTGGCCATCCTGGAGAGGTTGTAGGCGTCCCGCCCGTCGTAGAAGGCGTTCTTGCCGCCCTTGAACAGGGACTGGTGCGTGTGCATGCCGCTCCCGTTCTGGCCGAAGATCGGTTTGGGCATGAAGGTGGCGTAGACGTTGTTCTGGCGGGCGATCTCCTTGACCGCCGTCCGGTAGGTCATGACCGCGTCGGCCATCGTCAGGGCGTCGCCGTAGCGCAGGTCGATCTCGTGCTGGCTCGGGGCGACCTCGTGGTGGGAGTACTCCACGCGGATCCCCATCTCCTGGAGGGCGAAGATCGTCTGCCGTCTCAGGTCCGTCGCCCGGTCGATCGGCAGGCCGTCAAAATAGCCGCCCCGGTCGAGGGGCTCCGGCAGGGTGTCGTCCACGAAGTAGAAATATTCGAGTTCGGGGCCGACGAGGAACCGATACCCCAGGTCGCCTACCTTCTTGAGGATCCGCTTCAGGGCGTAGCGGGGATCGCCCTCGTAGGGGGTGCCGTCGGGGTTTTGGATGTCGCAGAACATCCGGGCCACGGGCCGGTCCGTCGGCCGCCAGGGGATCAGCCGGAAGGTCGTCGGATCCGGCATGGCGATCATGTCGCTCTCCTCGATCCGGCAGAAGCCCTGGATGGACGAACCGTCGAAGCCCATGCCTTCCCGGAGGCCGTCCTCGAGCTCGTCGGGGGTGATGCTGAAGATCTTCTGCATCCCCAGGACATCGGTAAACCAGAACTGGATGAAACTGACCTTGTGTTCCTTGACGGCCTTCAACACATCCTTTTGCGTTTTGGTCTCCAACATGGC
>DAOPOS010000009.1:62921-84846 GCA_035358035.1 Syntrophales bacterium
TGTGTTCCTTGACGGCCTTCAACACATCCTTTTGCGTTTTGGTCTCCAACATGGCATGTCCCCTTTCTTTGGCCTGCGGGTTAACAGGCTGTTGAAAAACGCTCATCTGCGGCGTTGCGCTGCAAACCTCATCGCTCGACGTATTTCTATATACGTCTCGCTCTTGAAGTTTTTGCGCGCCTTGCATCTGAACATTTTTGAACAGCCTGCCCAATCCGGGTGTTTTTCGACACCCTGTTAAAGCTTGAACAGGAGATCGGCGTAGGTCGGCACCGGCCACAGATCCCTGGGAACGAACATCTCCAGGGCGTCGATGTCGGCGCGCAGGGCCTGCATGGCCGGGATCACCTTGTCCCGATAGGCTTCCGCCCTCCTGACGGTGTTGTCGATCTTCTGCGCCCGGGCCGTCGCGACCTCCAGTTTTTCGAGGTTCCGGTAGGCCGACGCCATCAGTGCCCCGAGCTTCTTCAGGAGATCCGTCTGGACGGGGGACGCAACCCCCGCCGCCTTGAAGCTCGCGATCGATTCGGCCAGGAACGTGGCGTATTCGGTCGCGGCCGGCAGAAACTGCTTTTTCACCATGTCGAGGGCGGCCAGGGCCTCGATGTTGATCTGCTTCGCGTAGATCTCGACGTAGATCTCGTAGCGGGAGTCGAGCTCCTTGTGGGAGAGGACCCCGTATTTTTCGAAGAGCCGGATGGACTTGTCCGTCACGAAGGACTTCAGGGCGTCCACGGCGTTGGTGACATTGGGCAGGCCGCGGCGGGCGGCCTCTTTGGCCCAGGCCTCGGAATAGTTGTTGCCGTTGAAGATCACGCGGCCGTGTTTCTTGTAGATCTCCTCGATGATCGCTGCCGCTTCGGCGTTCTTGTCCTTGGACTTTTCCAGGCGCGTGGCGATCTCGTCGAGGGCCTCGGCGGCGATCGTGTTCAGGGCGACGTTGGTCCCGGCGATCGACTGTGCCGAACCCACCATTCGAAACTCGAACTTGTTGCCCGTGAAGGCGAAGGGCGAGGTCCGGTTGCGGTCCGTGTTGTCCCGGGGGATCGCCGGCAGGGTGTCGACGCCGACCCGGAGGAACTGCGCGCCCTTCGCGGAGACCTTCTGCCCCCGGGCCAGCTTCTCCAGGATGTCCGTCAGCTCGTCGCCCATGAAGACGGAGACGATCGCCGGCGGCGCCTCGTTGGCCCCCAGGCGGTGGTCGTTCCCCGCATGGGCGCAGGTCGCCCGCAGGATGTCCGCGTGGGTGTCCACGGCCTTGATCAGGGCGCTCAGGACGAGCAGGAACTGAACGTTCTCGCCCGGCGTGTTCCCCGGCTCCAGGAGGTTGACGCCGTCGTCGGTGGAGAGCGACCAGTTGTTGTGCTTGCCGGAACCGTTGATGCCCGCGTAGGGCTTCTCGTGGAGCAGGCAGACCAGGTCGCGACGCAGGGCCACCTTCTGCAGGGTCTCCATGACGAGCTGGTTGTGGTCGGTCGCGATGTTCGTCGTCGCGAAGATCGGGGCCATCTCGTACTGGGCGGGGGCGACCTCGTTGTGCTGGGTCTTGGCGGTGATGCCCATCTTCCAGAGCTCGGCGTTGAGATCGCTCATGAAGGCCGACACCCGGTCCTTGATGGCGCCGAAATACTGGTCTTCCAGCTCCTGGCCTTTGGGCGCCGGCGCGCCGAAGAGCGTGCGTCCCGCCAGCATCAGATCGATCCGCTCCAGGTAGAATTGCTTGTCCACCAGGAAGTACTCCTGTTCCGGACCGACCGTGGGGCAGACCTTCTTGGAGGAGGTGTTGCCGAGGGCCTTCAGCACTCGCAGGGCCTGTTTCGAGAGCGCCTTCATGGACCGGAGCAGGGGCGTTTTCTTGTCCAGGGCTTCGCCGTAGTACGAGTAGAAGGCCGTGGGAATCGTCAGGGTCACGTTTCCGGCCACGTCGGTCTTCAGGATCGCGGGCGAGGTGCAGTCCCAGGCCGTGTACCCCCGCGCCTCGAAGGTGCTGCGCAGGCCGCCGCTCGGGAAGGAGGAGGCGTCCGGTTCGCCCTGGATGAGCTGCTTGCCGGAAAATTCCACGATGATCCCGCCGTCCGCCGTGGGGGAGATGAAGGAATCGTGTTTTTCCGCCGTGATCCCCGTCAGCGGCTGGAACCAGTGCGTGTAGTGGGTCGCCCCCTTCTCGATGGCCCAGTCCTTCATCGCGTTGGCCACCACTTCGGCCACGTCGGGCCTGAGCGGCAGGTCCTGTTCGATGGTCTCCCTGAGCATCCGGTACACCGGCTTGGGCAGACGCTCTTTCATCACCTTGTCGTTGAACACATTCGATCCGAAAACTTCCGTGAGTTCCATGAATTCCTCCTCGTTACAAGACATCCGGCGGCTTTCGTCGGCCGGGATGCATCTTTTCGTAAACGTGACTCGAGGGTTTCGAGGGCCGCTATTCCAGCGGGTCGTTTTCGGCCAATCGCCAGACCCCCGTCGGGCAGGCGCCGGCGCAGAAACCGCAGCCGATGCATCGGGCGGCGTCCGCTTCATAGGCGAACGTCCCGTCCCCCGGGTCCCGCCG
Organism: Syntrophales bacterium; assembly: GCA_035358035.1. Classification (GTDB taxonomy): domain Bacteria; phylum Desulfobacterota; class Syntrophia; order Syntrophales; family UBA2251; genus UBA2251. The sequence continues at coordinate 65,473 of DAOPOS010000009.1, forward strand.
GGCGATGGCCCCTTCGGGGCAGATCTGCTCGCACAGGCCGCAATCGCGGCAGGCGCCGCAGGAGGCGCACGACGCGGCGCATGCGGTCACCGACGCGAAGCCGTCCGCCCCGGCGTTGAAGTAGACGTGCTTGACCCGCTCCGGCTCGATCGGCGGAAGCTGATCGAACGGCTCCTCCCGGCCGCGGATCAGCGCGTCGATGGCCCGGGCCGCCATCCGCCCCGCCCCGATGGCCTCCGTCAGGAGGCCCGGACGCACCGCGTCGCCCACGGCAAAGATCTGGGGATCGCTCGTCCGCCCGCGCGCGTCGACGGCGACGAATCCCCGCTCCCGGGCAACGCCTTCGGGCAGGAAACCGAGCTCCGGCTGGTCGCCGACGGCGACGATGACCGTCTCCGCCGGCAGGACCTCCCCCGTTGTCAGTTCGACAGCGTCTTTCGTCATGGTTTTCGTAAACCGGGGCCAGAGGAACTTCGCCCCGGCGGCTTCCGCTTGCTCGCGCTCCTTGCCGAAGGAAGCCGGCGCCTGAATGTCGATCAGGGTGATCGACTCGGCGCCGAGCCGCGCGGCCTCGGCGGCGGCGTCGCAGCCCACGTTGCCGGCGCCGATCACCACGACGGTCCGGCCGACCCGGGCCTTGCCCGCCTTGCTCCGGCGGAGGAAATCGAGCGCCGCCTCCGCGCGCTCCCGGCCGGGAACGTCGATCATCCGGGGCTTCCGGGCGCCGGCGGCGACCACGATGAAATCGTATTTTTTCTTGAGCTCGTCGAAGCCCTTGCGGGTCACCGGCTTCCGGACATGGTGGATGAGGCCCTCCACGCGGGCGAGCTCGTGATCGAGAACGTCGTCGGGGATGCGGCTGGCCGGAATCGTCTCCGTGATCTTCCCGCCCAGGCGCGGGCCCGTTTCATGGATGACCGGCTCATGTCCCATCAGGCGCAACTGCCAGGCGACGGAGAGGCCCGCCGGCCCACCGCCGATGACGGCGATCTTCTTTCCCGTCGGCCGGGCCGGCTCCGGGGGCGCGGCCTCGAGGCTCGCCCGGCCCAGCAGGGCGACATCCACCGCGGGCAGGTTCGCCGTCTGACGCGTGCAATGCTGCATGCAGAGGTTCGGGCACAGATGGCCGCACACGGTCGCGGGGAACGGCGTGTACTTCAGCGCCAGGTCCACCGCCTCGGACAGGTTTCCCTCCCGGATCAGGGCCCAGCGCTTCTGAACGGGAATCCCCGAGGGGCAGTGCGCCTGGCAGGGCGGGAGGTATTTTTCATTCTCCCAGATGGGGACAAAGCGGCGCAGATCGCCTGTCGGGATCACGTCCACCGGGCTCCGGTCCAGGTCGGTGAGGTCGCCGATCAGGCCGCCCGCCCCCAGTTGCGTCTCCCAGACCTCCCGGAGGAACTGCGGGAGCGACCGGGACGGGCCGTGGTGCTTCTCGTGGGGCCGGCGCGCGGCGAGAACCTGCCACTGCGCCCGGTCGGCGGTCAGGGTCTTGTAGAGGGCCGGTCGGTCGATCGCGGCGAGGAAGGCCTTCAGGCCGGCCGTCAGCCATTGCCAGTCTTCGTCATCCACCGCTCCCAGGACGGCGTCGGTGTCGCTATAGCCCGGACAGGATCCGCGGAAGAAGATTTTGCCGCCCACCATCCCGACGCAGGGGCGATATCCCAGGGCGGAGCGCTCCCGCTCCACGCCGTGTCCGCAGACGACCGCCTGGCCGCCGGCCATGAATTCGGCGAACGAGTCCCCGACGCCACCCAGGACCCAGAGTTCCGGCGGGGCGAAGCGGGGGTTGTGCTTGGTCATCGTCATCCCGCGGGCGCCGATGTCGCCGGCGACGTAGATCTGCCCCTGCGCCATGGCGTTGCCCACGCCGTTCGTGGCGTTGCCCCGGACGACGATCCGCGCCCCGGCGTTGAGCCAGCCCACGTCGTCGGACGCCGGACCGACGCAGTCGATCACGGTGTTGGGGAAGCCCATCGCGCCCAGGCGCTGCCCGGACGTGCCCATGACGCGGATCTGGACGGTTTCGTTCCCCGCGCGCCAGAGACGCCCGCCGATGCCGTGCTGCCCCTGGGCGATGATCTCGAGCGACCGGTGCCCGTCGGCCACGGCCTTCTGGATGCGCTCCTCCAGGACGCGCGAATCCACCCGGAGGCCCTTCTCCATGCCGGGAATCACCAGGGTCGGTTTATTCGCGCCGTTCACATCCCCTCTCCCCGTCAGGCGTCGGGTCTATCGCCCCGCGCCTACACCACATACTTGATCTTCAGCCGCTCGGCCGCATGGCCGTCGGCGATGCCGATCGCGTCGGACATGCCGATCGGCAGCGATGTGGACCGCCCCAGCGGCGCCACGATCTTTTTCAGTTCCGTGTCGAACCCCTTGAAGACATCGACGAGCCGCTCGGCCACCTTCTCCGGATCGAGCCGCCGGTAGAGGCGCGGGTCCTGGGCCGTGATCCCCTTGGGACAGAGGCCGATGTTGCAGATGTTGCAGCGGTCGTGTTCGGAGCCGAGACAGCCGGCCGCCGCCTGCATGAGGTATTTGCCCGTCTGGACGCCGCTCGCCCCGAGCATGATCAGGGCCGCCGCGTTGGCGGCCAGGTTGCCGTTCTTGCCGACGCCGCCGCCGGCGAAGATCGGGATCTCGTTCTGCTTGCCCACCTTGACGAGATTCAGATAGGCATCCCGGACGTTGCTCGCGATCGGATGGCCCATGTGGTCCATGGAAACGCTGTAGGCAGCACCCGTCCCGCCGTCCTCGCCGTCGATGGCGAGCCCCCCCGCGTAAGGGTTCCGGGTCAGGTTGTTCAGCACCGCGAGCGTCGTCGATGTTGCGGAGATCTTCGGATAGACGGGCACCCGGAATCCCCAGGCCATGGCCATGGACTGGATCATCTTGGCGACCGCCTCCTCGATGGAGTATTTCGTCTGGTGCGTCGGCGGGCTGGGGAGGCTGACGCCCGCCGGGACGCCCCGGATGGCGGCGATGAGCCGGTTGACCTTGTACCACATGAGGAGCCCCCCGTCGCCGGGCTTGGCCCCCTGGCCGTACTTGATCTCGATGGCGCAGGGGTCCTCCTGCATCTCCGGCAGGGCGTGGAGGATCTCGTCCCAGCCGAAATAGCCGCTCGCAATCTGGAGAATGACGTATTTCAGGAAGCGCGAACGCAGGAGGCGCGGGGGGCAGCCGCCTTCGCCGGTGCAGATGCGGACGGGCATCCCCAGCTCCTCGTTCAGGTAGGCCACCCCCATCTGCAGGCCCTCCCACATGGTGGGCGACAGCGCCCCGAAGGACATGCTGCCGATGACGAGCGGGTAGATCTCGCGCACGGGGGGCACCCAGCCGTTCTCCTTCGTGACCTTCAGGATCTCCTCCGGCGGCAGGATCCGGCCGAGGAGGGTGCGCAGCTCGAATTCATGGCGCCCCGCATCGAGGGCCGGATCGGTGAGCATGGAGATGCGGATGAACTTGACCGCGTCGAGGACGCTCCGCGGGTCGTTCCGCCGGCCGCCTCGCCGCCGGGGCTCGCCGCCCTGCTGGATGTGGAAACGGAGCTTGTCCGCCTCGTCGCTGTGGGCGGGTGCGATCGCCCCGTTGGGGCAGACGAGGGTGCACATCCCGCAGCCGACGCAGGCGTGCGCGGCATTGGTCCGCTGGCGGATGCCGTGGTAGAGGCCGACGGCCTGGGCGGGCTTTTCGGCCAGCCCCACCGCCGCCGTCACGACGCGTTTGCGGTGGACCGCAAGTTCGATGGCCTGCACCGGGCAAACGGCGGTGCACTTTCCGCAGAGGGTGCACGTCTCCCGCTTCCAGAGAACCTGCCAGGGGAGGTCCCGCACGCTCAAGGTCGAGGGGTCAATTCGTCCCATTGGCTCCATTGTCTGACCTCGCGACGGTCCGGTCCCACGTAGACCGTGTCGTACTTCATCGGCTGAAAATCCCGCGATTTGTCCCGGGCGGGGATGGCGGCGTCGAGGCCGCACATCTCCGAGGAGAAGGCGATCATCCCGGGGTTGCCGCCCACGACGCCTGGGCGGAGCTTCTTGCTGTCCTGGACCATGAACAGGCCCTTGTCCGGCAGGCAGCCCATGACGCAGTTCGGACCATCCACGATGAGCGGCCGGCAGCTCTGCTTGATCAGACGGAGCCACGCGCCGTTGGGGTGTTCGGCCAGCTCGTCGTCCTTCAGGGGCGTGATGATGTGCTTGTACATCTCGAGCCCCAGCCCCAGGTGGTTGCGCGTGTAGTGGAGGATGTGGGTGAAGACCTCCGAATCCGACTGATAGCCCCGGTAGCCCTCGTACCGCCGGGAGGTGAGAAACTCCCGGATCGGGACAAAGGCGGTGTTCTCCCCGTTCGTCATCGTGGCGATTCCCTGGATGAAGAAGGGATGGCAGGCATAGATGTCGATCGCGTAGTTCGTGTTCTGCCGGCCCTGCGCAAGGATCACCCGGGCCTGCAGCTCCCGGCGGTTCAAGCCCAGGTATTCCGCGACAGTCAGGGGGTCGCCGACCTCCTTGATCATGATCACGTCCGGCCAGAAGCTGAAGATCAGCATCGACCCGTCCGCCTCCCCCATCCGCCGCAGTTCGAGGCGGGTCATCATCAGGCGGTGGTGCAGTTCGGCCTGGGAGAGGGCCTCCCACTCCGGCGGGTACTCATAGACCCTGATCAGGTAGTTGTCCCGCTTCGGCGTCCCCGGCGGCGGCGCGGTGGGCGGGCGGATGGAGAGCTTGTATTTCACCATGAAGTCCATGTCCATCATGTAGCGGTCCAGGGCCTTGATCCCTGCGTTCGAGAAGATCCCCGAGAGGATCGGCCCGCCGCGGAACTGCTCGAAGTCCCCCCCCAGATCGGTCAGGAAGAGCCCCACGCCGGAGCCGTCGTGACCTTCCTTCATCACATCGAGGGCACGGATCGCCACCATCGGGGAGAGGGGATCGGCGCTCGTCATGGCAAATAAGCGACACATGGGAGATTCCTTATGCCTTTCACGCCCGGCGGTCTTCGCCGGCGGCGTTACGTCTGTGACGGGAAAGCGATAACCGTGCCAGATTGACGGGAGCGGGACGCCTCGATGCTCCCGCGGCGACAGCGCCCATTTTTCGCGGCCCCAGCCGGCCGGTGGACGGAAACGGCGGGTGAACAAGAACGCCGGCACAACGATACATAATTGTGCCCACCGATCGGGGAGCGACAAATTTGTCAGCGTTTCCGGAGCGGGTCTTCCCCGGAGCCGCCTCCCCGCCCTTATGTCTCCTCGGGCGACGGGGTTGGGGGAGGCGCCGGACGGAACTGGCGGGTGTCGATCCCGAGCTTGTGGACCTTGTACTGGACAATCCGTTTCGTCGTGCCGAGCAGTTTGGCCGCGCGGGTCTGGTTTCCGCCGGCTTCCCGCAGGGCCGCCATGAGCAGGGCCCGTTCGCGCGCCGTGATCTCGACCTTGAGTTTTCCCCGGTCCCGCCGTTCCTCCTCGTTCCGGCCGGTCTGGAGGGAGGGGGGCAGATGGACGGTCTCGACGGTGTCCCCCGTGCACAGGACCACGGCCCGTTCCATGCAGTTTTCCAGCTCCCGGACATTCCCCGGCCATCCGTAGGCCAGGAGAATCTCCATGACGGCCGGGGAGATGCGCTCCACCGGCTTGCCCAGGGCGCGACCGTACTTTTCGACGAAGTGATCGGCGAGCAGGATGATGTCGCTTCCCCGGTCCTTGAGCAGGGGCAGATAGATGGGAAACACGTTCAGGCGGTAGTACAGATCGGCCCGGAAACGGCCGTCGGCGACGTCCTGCTCCAGGTTGCGATTCGTCGCGGCGATGATCCGGACGTCGACCTGGACCGTCCGGGAGGCGCCCAAGGGCTGGAACTGCCGTTCCTGCAGGACACGCAGGAGTTTCGCCTGCGCGGCGGCGGAGAGTTCCCCCACCTCGTCCAGAACGATCGTGCCCCCGTCCGCCTCCTCGAACCGGCCGCGCCGCTTCTGCCAGGCGCCGGTGAAGGCCCCCTTCTCGTGGCCGAAGAGTTCGCTCTCGACCAGGGTGTCCGGCATGGCGGCGCAATTGACGAGGACCAGGGGGCCCTTCCGGCGGGGGCTGTTCCGGTGGATCGCCCGTCCGACCAGTTCCTTGCCCGTTCCCGTGGCGCCGTGGATGAGGACCGTGGTATCGGATTCGGCCACCTGCGCTATCAGGCCGAAGACCTCCTGCATGACGCCGGAGGTGCCGATTAGTTCGTCCGACGGGCTGCACGATTTGCCCAGCATGTGCCGCAGGCGCCGGTTGTCCTCCTCCAGGGCCCGGGTGTGGACGGCCTTGGCGATCAGGTCCGCCACGGCGACCAGGACGGCGAGTTCCCGTTCGAGGTTTTCCACCTGCCGGGCGACCTTGTCCGCGGACAGGACGCCGACGACCCGCTGGTCGTAGACGATGGGCACGCAGAGGAAGGCGAGTTCGGCGCGGTTGAGGAAGCGCCGGGCGCCGGTGCGGTCGAGAAACAGGGCCTCCTGGCCGAGATTGGCGACGGCCATGGGCCGTCCCGTCTGGGCCACCTTGCCCGTGATGCCCTCCCCGGGCCGGTAGGTGACCTCCATCCCCCCGATATCGACGCCGTGGGCCACGTCCAGCCAGGCCTCGCCGGTCTCCCGGTCGATCAGGGAGATCATGCCGCGCTGCATCCCCAGCAGGCGGCTCATTTCCTTGAGCACCCCCTCGAGCTCGGCGTGGAGCTCACCGGGCCGCACGAGGATCCGGGCGATGGCATAAAGGGCCGCCAGTTCCTCGTAGCTGTGAATGCTAAGATCCTTCGTTTCGGCAAACCCTACCTGGGTAGGGCTCCAGACATCCCGGCTCATGCGTCCATCCCCGAAAAATGACTCCAGACATTCGCCCCTGTTCCGTCCCTCCCGCTACCGGCGGTCAGGGAACAGATCGCGAAGATCATGACGAATTTGCTTTTATCATGATGCGGTACAAAATTGCAACAGGGGATTGTTCCCGTTTTGCCACGTTTTGTCTTGACATCCGGGCGAAACATCCATTAGAAGGGATCACGTGCGCCAGCATGAACACACGCACCGTGATTCGAGCGGATCCAACCCAACACTCAACCCGTCCCGCCGGCCCTGACTGTTCCCGGCGGGAAGCCCAGGACCGTGGCGGCAGCCGATGTCAGCGGTTTCCGTCCACCCAAAATTCTGCATCGCTTCATCGTTCCGCGTCCCTGCATGGGGGCGCGATGCCATAGACGAACACGCTTCAACCCCTCGCCCCGGCTTCTCGCCCGAGACGACTTTCCGGCGATCAGGGGCTGCGGACGTTCTTTCTCACCCCGTTTGCGATCTTCGCCCGGCGTGACCCGGGACCCGATCGCCGCGCCACCCGCCCGAGTGGACCGGCACAGGGTCTTGTTGCTCCACAACGACGCCATCAACCTTAAAAAGGAGGGTATCTATGAGTGACGTCTACGCGGAAAAGCCATGGCTCAAGAACTACGACAAGAATGTTCCTCAGGCGCTGAAGTACGAAGACCAGACCTTCGCGGAGAAATTCCGGGAGGCGGTCGAGGCGTTCCCGGACAAAACGGCGCTCCACTACATGGGGAAAAAGCTCACGTTTCGGGATCTCGATCTCCTGTCGAACCAGCTGGCCCAGTACCTGCTCAAGATCGGCCTGAAGCCGGACGACGTCGTGGGCATGCACATGCCCAACATCCCGGCCCACTATCTCGGCCTGATCGCCGTGCAGAAGGCGGGGTGCGTCTCGACGGGCCTGAGCCCGCTGCTCACCCCTCACGAAATGGAGCACCAGTTGACCGACTCCAAGGCGAAGGTGGTCATGACGGTCGATGTCCTGTTCGAAAAGGTTGCGGAAGTCGCCGGCAAGACGCCGTTCTCCACCGTCATCGTCGCCGAGATCGCCGACTTTCTCCCCGGCGTGAAAAGGGTGCTGGGGAAACTCCTGAAGAAGATCCCCACCGCGCCGATCCGGCCCCTGCCGGGAAAGACCGTGCTCAAGTTCATGGAGGCGATTCAGGGGATGCCGACCGACCGGGTGGCCGTCAAGCGGACCATGGACGATACGATCTTCATGATGTACACGGGGGGAACGACCGGTCCTTCCAAGGGGGCGATCCTGACCCAGCGCGGCTACATGTACAACCGCCTGCAGACGTGCGCCTGGCTCGACATCGGCTCCAAGGACGTCGCGCTGTCGGCCTTCCCGCTGTTCCACATCGCCGGGCTTGCCCTCGGCGGATTTACCATGACGAGCGGCGCCACCCAGATCTGCGTCCCGAATCCGCGGGACTCCCATTTTCTCATCGGCGCGATCAAAACCTACAAACCGACCATGATCGTGAATGTCCCGACGGTGTTCTTCGAGCTCCTGAAGGTGCCGGAATTCAAGACCCTGGATCTGAGCAATCTCAACTTCTGCCTGAGCGCCGCCGCGCCGTTCCCGGCCGAGTACATCGCCGAGCTGGAAAAGATCATCGGCGCGGGGAACTTCATCGAACTCTACGGCATGACGGAGATGTCGCCCGTCATGTGCTGCAACCCCCGCTACGGGAAGAAGAAGGCCTCCTCGATCGGCATGCCCATGCCCGACACGGAGTTCAGGCTGATCGATCCCGAAACGGGGCAGCCGGCGAAACTCGGGGAGCCCGGCGAAATCGTCGCCCGCGGTCCCCAGCTCATGAAGGAGTACTATCTCAAGCCGGAGGAGACGGCCAATGCCGTGCGGGACGGCTGGATGTACACGGGCGACGTGGCCAAGATGGACGAGGACGGATACTTCTTCCTCGTGGACCGGGTGAAGGACATGGTCATCGTGTCCGGGTTCAAGGTCTTCACGCGTGAGATCGACGATCTCCTGGCGACCCATCCGGACATCGACGTGGCGGCCACGATCGGCATCCCCGATCCCGCCCGCCCGGGATCCGAACGCGTTGCCATCGCGATCGTCCTCAAGCCCGGGGTGGACAAGAGCGAGGCCGAGAAGGAAAAGCTGACGAAATTCCTGAAGGAGAACGTCGCCCCGTACAAGGTGCCGAAGGTGATCCAGTTCATGGACGCCCTCCCCACGAGCGGCGTCGGCAAGGTCCTCAAGCGAGAACTGCGGAAGATGATGTAGGCACGCCGGCCCCGCCTGAAGAACATCCGGCGCCCGGGGGCGACCCACCCGGGCGCCGCGACTGTTCCAGGAAATCCCTTGTCTTGAAAATCCTCTTGATATAAGGTGCCCCGACCTTTCAATTCACCGGTCCACGACGGAGGCGAGCGACATGGATGAGACTCCTCAGCACGTTGAAACATACATCAATACCATCCGCTTTCTGGCGGCGGACGCCATTCAGAAGGCGAAATCCGGGCATCCCGGCATGCCCCTGGGGGCGGCTCCCGCGGCCTACGCCCTGTGGATGCGTCACCTGAAGCACAACCCCGCCGATCCCGCCTGGATGGACCGCGACCGGTTCGTCCTGTCCGCCGGTCACGCCTCCATGCTCCTGTATGCCCTGCTGCACCTGACGGGCTATGCCCTGTCCCTCGACGACCTCAAGAATTTCCGGCAGTGGAACAGCCTGACCCCGGGCCACCCCGAACGGGGCCGGGTGCCGGGCGTCGAGGTGACGACCGGCCCCCTGGGCCAGGGGATCAGCCACGCCGTGGGCATGGCGATCGCCGAGGCCCACCTGGCCGCCGTCTACAACCGGCCCGGTCATGCCGTCATCGATCACTTCACCTACGTCATGGCGAGCGACGGGGACCTCATGGAAGGCGTCACCGCGGAGGCCTGCGCCCTGGCCGGGCATCTGGGCCTGGGCAAGCTCATCTGCCTGTACGACGACAACCGGATTTCGCTCGCCGGCTCGACGGCCCTGACGTTTACGGAGGACATCGCCGGCCGCTTCGCCGCCTGCGGCTGGCAGGTGCTGCGCGTGGAGGAGGGCGGGGACTGGTCGGCCGTCGACCGCGCCCTCGCCGAGGCGAAGGCCGATCTCGCGCGCCCGACGCTCGTCGCCGTCCGGACCGTGATCGGCTACGGCGCCCCCTGCAAGGCGGGCACCGCGGACTGCCACGGCGCCCCGCTGGGAGAGGACGAGCTAAAGGGCGCCCGGGAGCGCCTGGGCTGGCCCCTGGAGCCGTCCTTTTTCGTACCGGACGATGTCCGGGAACACTTCCGGGGCGCGCTTCGCACGGGCCAGGCCAGGCAGGCGGACTGGCAGGCCCGCTGGGACCGGTACCGGGCCGCCTATCCGGAAGCGGCGGCGGAACTGCTCCGGGCCCAGGCGGGCGAACTGCCCGCGGACTGGGAGGCGGTGCTGCCCGCCTTCGACGATCCATCCAAAGAGGTCGCAACCCGCAAGGCCTCCGAAACGGTGCTCCAGTCCCTGGCCCCGAAACTGCCGGAACTCATCGGCGGTTCGGCGGATCTGAACCCGTCCGTGATCACCTGGCTCAAGGGGTGCGGCGACTTCCAGCGCCCGGACCTGCCCGACGAAGGGGTTCAGGGCCGGGTGGGCGGCGTCTGGGGCTACGCGGGCCGAAACATCCACTTCGGCGTGCGCGAGCACGCGATGGCGGCGATCGCCGGGGGGATCGCCTGCCACGGCGGCCTGATCCCCTACGCCTCGACCTTCTTCACCTTCGCCGACTACATGCGCCCGTCGATCCGTCTAGCCGCACTCATGGAACTTGGCGTCATCTACGTCTTCACCCACGACAGCATCGGCGTGGGGGAGGACGGCCCGACGCACCAGCCCGTGGAGCACATGATGACCCTGCGCGCCGTGCCCAACCTGACGGTCATCCGCCCCGCCGACGCCGCCGAGACGGTCGAGGCCTGGCGGCTGGCGCTCCTCAACCGCCGGGGCCCCACCGCCCTCATCCTCACCCGTCAGAACCTGCCCGTCCTCGACCGGACCGAACTCGCGCCCGCGTCCGGACTGCGCCGGGGCGGCTATGTCCTGTGGGAGGCGTCGGCCGGTCAGCCCGACGTGATCCTGATCGGGACGGGCTCCGAGGTGAAGCTCGCCCTCGCGGCGGGACGGACGCTCGCGGCGGAGGGGATCCGGGCGCGGGTCGTCTCGCTGCCCTCGTGGGACCTCTTCGACCGCCAGCCCGCCGCCTGGCGGGACGCCGTTCTGCCGCCGGGCGTCACGGCGCGGGTCGCCGTCGAGGCGGGGATCCGCCTCGGCTGGGAGCATTACACGGGGCTGAAGGGCGCCATCGTCGGGATGGACACCTTCGGGGCCAGCGCCCCGGCGCCCGTCCTCTTCGAGACGTTCGGCATCACGGCGGAACGGGTCGCCGCCGAGGCAAAACGGGTTCTGGCCTGATCCCTCCCCCGGTCCCGACCGCGACCGGCGCCTCTCGCGGAGGAGGCCCGCGGTCGTCCCGGATGCGCTGACGGGCGGTTTGACATCGAGAGGATGCTTTGTTATACATTCATGAGGCGGCTTCGAGCGTGAAGCCGGGCGAATCCGTATACGGGAGGGCGGCCGAACGAGGCGGGTCCCTGCCTGGAATCCGCGGAGACCAAAACGAACGATTAAGGAGAGCAAAACCATGACACAGGATGAATACAAAAAGATCATTTCCCTGGCCATCGAACGGGAAGTCGAGGCGTATGAGTTTTACCGTCTCGTCTCGGAACGCGCCAAGGACAACAACCTCAAATCCATTTTCGGCGACCTGGCCAAAGACGAACAGGGCCACAAACGTCTGTTGGAGGGGTTTCTGACGAAGGCCCCGGAGAAGATGCGTTTTTCGGAAGCGAAGGATTACAAGATCGCGGATGCGCTTCCCTCGCCGCCCCTGACGGCGGATCTCAAACCGATCGACGGGATTGTCATTTCGATCAAAAACGAACTCGAAGCCATGCAGATGTATACCCAACTGGCCAATGCGAGCACCGACACGGCGCAGAAGGATGTTTTCCTTCAGCTGGCCTCTATGGAACGCGGGCACAAGAGCCGGCTCGAGGACATCTATACCAACATGGCCTTTCCCGAAGCCTGGTAGACGGAAAAGCGGCGGCCGGGAAATGCAGTCGGAAATCGACAATAATGTCGATTTCCCCATCACCGTTGTTTTATCTAAGATACCAATATCGCATCGAAACATCAACGGCGCACTCTCGTCGCGACAAAATTGTCATTCCCAGAGAATTTTTCAATAATAAACATTCCGTACATAATCAGCAAGTTGCACAGCATTCATTACACTGGCACCAATTATGCTTGACGCAAACCGGATAAATCGGACGCGAGACAGGCATCCCTGATATCAAAGGAATACCGAAATGCCGCTGAAAGAAGAGTTTGAAAGAACGGGTCAATGGCTCTTCCGATGGAGGAGTTACTTGCCGTTATTTTTGATTGCGCTATTTCTTATCGCTTTTCGTGACTTTAAATACCCCTTTGGCAGTCATAGGCTGGATTATCTATGGGAAATATTTTGCCTCTTGGTGTCCATGGCGGGCATCGTCCTGAGGATGCTGACCGTAGGCTTCATTCCCAAGGGGACATCGGGCCGCAACACCAAAGGGCAGGTTGCGGAAGATTTGAATACGACGGGGATGTATTCTCTCGTAAGAAACCCTCTTTATCTGGGCAACTTCATTATCTGGCTTGGCATTTCCCTGTTCGTCAGACTGTGGTGGTTCAGCCTGATTGTCATCCTGATCTTCGGGATCTACTATGAGCGGATCATCTTTGCGGAGGAGGAGTTCCTTCGTCACAAGTATGGGCATCGTTACCTTGAATGGGCGGAGAACACCCCTGCCTTTTTCCCTAAATTCAATGGCTGGCGGGAGCCAGTGCTTCCATTCTCTTTCCGTACCGCCCTGAAAAGGGAACATACGGGGTTCTTTGCCGTCATCGCCATTTTCACATTTTTAGAAATCATCGGAGATTATTTTGTGAAAAGAATTTTTGAATTCGACACCGCCTGGAAGATCCTTTTCTTCACGGGATTGCTCCTTTACCTTGGCCTGAGAACAATGAAGAAAACGAATCTGTTGAATGTCGCGGGGCGTCCGTAAACAAGGCAGCAAGGGAGAACCCATGTGAAAAGAATTTCAACCGTAGCCCTCGTTGTCGGGGCCGCCGTCTTTTTCGTCCTCTTTGACCATCTTGCTTTTTTCCGGAACGTATTAGAGGTTTATCCCGTTTCCCTGAAGAACATCGGATTCCTGGCATCGCTCGCGCTGGTTTTGACGAGCGTCATCGTCCTCCTGCTGACTTTGGTTTCCTCCCGTTATACACTCAAACCCATCCTGATACTCCTCCTGCTGGTGGCAGCGATTGCCAGCTATTTCATGAACAACTACAACGCGGTCATCGATCATACGATGATCCGGAATGTCTTTGCGACGAATCTTCGGGAGGCCGCCGAACTCTTCAGCGTCAAAATGGTTTTGTACGTCCTTTTTCTGGGTGTGCTGCCGTCGCTGTGGGTTTATCGGGTCGAGGTGAGACACGATCCATGGAAAACGGAGCTGATCTCCCGCGTAAAAATCGTCGCACTGTCCCTGGCGGTCATCCTGCTTTCCGTTTTTGTCTTCAGCAAATTCTACACATCCTTCCTTCGGGAGCATAAACCCCTGCGCTATCGGACGAATCCGACCTACGTGCTCTATTCCCTGGGGAAATATGTCAACAGAGAATTTAAAGGCCGGTCCATTGCACTCAGGCACATCGGCCAAGATGCCAAGATCCCGCCGACCGATATGGACCGGGAACTGATCATCGTGGTCGTCGGAGAGGCCGCGCGTGCCGACCGGTTCTCTCTCAACGGCTATCCGCGTGAGACCAATCCCCTGCTCAAGAAGGAGGATGTGATCAGCCTGACGAATGTCCAGTCCTGCGGAACCTCGACGGAGGTTTCCGTACCCTGCATGTTTTCGATGTACGCCCGGAACAGTTACAGCGAAAAAAAAGGGGCCGCAACGGAGAATGTGCTCGACGTGCTGCGCCACGCCGGCGTCAGCGTCCTTTGGCGGGAAAACAACTCCGACTCGAAAGGGGTCGCCATGCGGGTTCAATACGAAGATTACCGGAAGCCCGAGCGGAATCCGATCTGCGACGTCGAGTGCCGGGATGAAGGCATGCTCGAAGGGCTGCAGTCGTATATCGATGGGCGGCACCGGGGAGACATCCTGATTGTCCTGCACCAGATGGGCAATCACGGTCCAGCCTACTACAAGCGCTATCCAAAGTCGTTCGAGAGATTCAGCCCGACGTGCCGGACGAACCAGCTCGATGAATGCTCCCGCGAAGCGATTAACAATGCCTACGACAACGCCATCCTGTATACGGATTACTTCCTGTCCAAAACCATCGGACTGCTCAAGCGCAATGACCGCCGGTTTGAAACGGCCCTGATCTACATCGGCGATCATGGTGAGTCGCTGGGCGAAAATGGGATTTATCTCCACGGCATTCCCTATGTTATCGCACCGGACGTGCAGAAGCGTGTTGCCGCGATCCTCTGGCTTGGGGACGATTTCCAGGCGCAGAAGAAATGGCTGAAAAACAGGATCGGCAAGGACTATTCGCACGAAAATCTTTTTCACACGTTACTGGGGCTGATGGAAGTGGATACGATCGTCTATGACAAGAAAAAAGATATTCTGAAGGCGAATTAACATACCCTCTCATCGGTCTGTTTCATCCTGAACATCTCCGGGGTGCCGGTTGTCTCCTGACGCCGGCGGGCGGGGGGCAGCGGCTACAGGTCGGTTTGACAACGGGAGGTCGCTTTGTTATAGCATCCATGAAGGGATTTCGACCACGAAGCCGGGCGAATCTGCGGGCGGGTGGCGAGGCGCTTTGAGGCCGTCCGCATCCGGATCTTTGGAGATGAAGGGACACGTTGTTCAAGAACATCTGGAGGAGGTCGTCATGAGTCCATACAAGATCGCCGTCGTCGTCGGAAGCCTTCGCAAGGATTCACTCAACCGCCAACTGGCCCAGGCCATCGTGAAACTGGCGCCACCGGACTTCGCGTTTAACCAGGTCGAGATCGGCAGCCTGCCGCTTTACAACCAGGACGACGACGCGAATCAGGCGGAATCGGTCAAACAGATGAAAAACGAAATCCGGGAGGCGCAGGGGCTTCTGTTCGTGACACCCGAATACAACCGCTCGATCCCCGGCGTCCTCAAAAACGCGCTCGACCAGGCCTCCCGCCCCCATGGCCAAAACGTCTGGGCGGGAAAACCGGCCGGCATCCTGGGCGCGTCGATCGGCGTCATCGGCACGGCGATGGCGCAGCAGCATCTGCGAAACATCCTCGCCTTTCTGGACGTCCGGGCCATGGCCCAGCCGGAGGCCTTCATTCATGCCAAAGACGGTTTGTTCGACGCGTCCGGCAACATTGGACCAGACAGCAGACAATTCCTGCAGGACTGGATGGACCGGTACGTCGCCTGGGTGAAGAAGCACGTGGACTGACCTTTCTGCCCATCAAGAAATGCCATAGGTAAACCTGCAAGGATATCTTTAAAGTAATTCGAATGAAAATAAATACTTGACAATACAAGACGACCGGTCTAATGCACCCAGAAGTCCATCGGAAATCCCCCATGACGACAAGAAATACGAAACAGAGAATCATCTCGAAGGGCGCCGAAATCATCAATCTCAAGGGATTTCATCATACCGGCATCCAGGAGATCCTGGACGCCGCGAACGTTCCCAAGGGTTCATTCTACAATTATTTCCGAAGTAAAGATGACTTCGGTCTTCAGGTGATCGACTATTACGTTCAGCAGTTCGCATTCCTTCTGGAGAGTGTCACGAAGGATTCTTCGCTGTCCCCGATCGAGAAGACAAGAAAGATCTTGTTGTTTTTCATGGATTTTTACAAATCCAGGGATTACGCATACGGATGTCCGATCGGCAATCTGTCGCAGGAGATGGGGGATCTGAGCCCCGTCTTCAGGGAAAAACTCAAGCATGCCGTCGATGCGATGGTCGGGGGGTGCATCGGCGTGCTGGAAGAAGCACAAAAAGCCGGGGAAATATCATCGCAACTCGATCTCAAGGAGACGGCATATTTCATCCTGTCCAGCTGGCATGGCGCCCTCCTGCGCATGAAGGTTGAAAAAAGCTTGGCGCCGCTCGAGAATCACTATCGTTTCATTTTTGATTATATCTTGAAGCCGGAGCCCAGGGATGTGGTTTGTTCCCGGGATGAGGCGTGCTTTGTGAAATCTACGTGAGAACAGACCGACGGCTCTTCGGTTCGCATGAATGAGGTGGATCGAAAAACGAACCCATCAGGGGAGACGATATGCGTGAAAAGACCGTGTATGAAAAATTGGCGGAACATCTCGACCATGGGGTCTTGATCGGCGTTCCGATATCCCCGTCCGGCATCGAAATCCTGAAGGAGCTTTTCCCCGGCGAAGAGGCCGAGATTGCCCTGCGGCTCCCTTTGGAGCAGAAGACGCTGCCGGAACTCATGAAAATATTCCCCGAAGAGGCGGAGCGGCTGGGGGAGGTTCTCGCGCGCATGGCCAGGCGCGGCACCGTGTTTACAATGGCGCGGCCCGGGAAGGAAAGGGTTTACGGACTGCTCCCGGTGTTAATCGGATTTGCGGAAACGCCCTACTGGGCGGGAAAAGACACGGAGACCGCCCGGAATCTCGCCCCCCTGTGGCTCAAGTACCGCGAGGAGGCGCTCGGGAAGGAGCTTGCGCGCGGGACGCCGATCGTCAGGGTTCTGCCGGTGTCGGAATCCCTTCGAAAGGAATCCGAGATCCTGCCCTTCGATATCATCAGGTCAAAATTGAATGAAATTTCCTATCTGGCCGTGGGGCACTGTCCCTGCCGTCAGATCATGCGGTATAACGGCAAGGGCTGTGACCATTCCACCGAAAACTGTCTCCATTTCGGGAGCATGGGACGCTACATCGTCGAGCAGGGCATGGCCCGGGAGATTACCCGGGAAGAGGCGCTGGCGATCCTGGCCCAGGCCGATCGGGAAGGTCTCGTTCACGTCTGCGACAATCATCAGGGCCAGCTCTCCACGATCTGCAACTGTTGCGGGTGCTGCTGCATTTTTCTCCGCACGAAAAAAGAGCTGGGCCTCCACGTCATCTCGTCATCGAGTTACGTATCGCAGGTCGATCCCGAACGCTGCATCGGGTGCGGCGCCTGTGCGACCAGATGCCCGGTGGATGCGATCGCGCTCACTGCCGATGACGTCTCCGTCGTCAACGGAGACAGGTGTATCGGATGCGGTGCCTGTACGCCGACCTGCCCTGCGGAGGCCGTCGCGCTGGTACTGCGCGAGGATTTGAAGCTGCCGCCGGACGTCGCGGAATTTCTGGCCCTGAGATACAAAATGTAAGGGAAGCCTCCTTCAGGCAAGGCTTCGCCTTTCCGTCAATTCAGCACGAAGGTTCGAGGAGAAAGAAACAACCGCAAACGGACAGGGAGGGAGAATATGGAAGAGAAGCATCGGTTCGCGGCGCCTTGCGGTTTATACTGCGGGGCATGCGGCATCATGATTGCCCATCAAGAAAACAATCTGAAACTCAAGGAAAAACTGACACAGGTCTACGGCGTCGCCGTGGATGAAATCCGGTGCGAGGGCTGTCTGTCCGATGCGCCGTTCTTCTTTTGCAAGGTATGCTCCATCAAGAGCTGCGCGCAGGAAAAGAAGATTGCCGGGTGTTTCCAGTGCGATGATTTCCCGTGCAAAATCATCGACGAGTTCGCATTTCCCGTTGCACGTCAAGTGATGCTGCGCTCCGTGCCCGCCTGGAAGAAACTGGGAACCGAGCAATGGATGGCGGAGGAGGAAAAGCGGTATTCCTGCCCGCACTGTGGCTGCCGGCTTTTCCGCGGCGTGAAGCGATGCCGAAACTGCAAGGAGGAAGTGGCTCTCGACGGCGCGTAAGATCGGGGCCTGGATCTGAAGGGGTCTATCCCGATCGGCAAGGGAACGTTTTCCCGGAACTTCGCAGGGGCGCCGGTTGCGGGACCCGGTCAAGGAGGGGTTGGGTATGGAGACAGAAGACGTCTATGGTCCGTTTCTGGAATGGCTGAAACAATCCTGGTACGGCGTGCCGCGTCCGGCGGAGGCCCTGCCGCTGATTCGGGCGCGCTACACGGAGGAGGAGGCGGCCTTCCTCACGGGCATGCCGTTTGTGCCGAAGCCTCTGGATGAATTGGCCGGGCTGAAGGACATGACGCCGGACGATCTTCGAGAGAGGCTGGATCGCATGGCGCGGAAGGGCCTGGTGTACCGGGACGAGAAGCAGGGGCGTCTGCGCTACGCCTTGAACGATCTGTTCTTCGGCATGCGGGCCTTCGGCTGGCCGGGACGCACGGACGAGCGCACCCGCGCCGTCGCCCCGCCCGCGAACCATTACTGGGAACACGGGTTTCTCGATCCCTGGGCGCCGGTCCGGGAGAAGGGGCTGCGCGTCCTGCCCATTGAGGAGACGATCGAGGATACGCGCGAGGTTCGGCCCTATGAGGACGTGGTCCGGCTCCTCGATTCCTTCCAGTACTTCGTCGTCACGGTCTGTCCCTGCAAGCACGTCAAGAACCTCGATCCGGTCGAACCCGACTGCACCTATCCCACGGAGGTCTGTCTCCACTTCGACAAACTGGGCCATTACATCGTGGACAACGGCCTGGGACGCGAGATCACGCGCGAGGAGGCGGCGGCGATCTTGAGGAAGAGCGCCGAGGCGGGGCTGGTGCACGGGATCTCCAATCAGCAGGAGGGCATCGATACGATCTGCAACTGCGATCCCTGCTGCTGCATGTGGTTCACCGCGCTTTTCAAGCTGGGGCACACGGGCAGCCTCACCCCCTCCAACTACCGCGTCGAGACCCGCCCGGAGGCGTGTCTGGGTTGCGGCCTGTGCGTCAAGCGCTGTCCCATGAAGGCGCTGCGGCTGGAAGGCCACGCCGCGGCCAAGAACAAGAAAGGGGTCGTGGCCGTCCTCGACCCGGAGCGTTGCATCGGCTGCGGTGTCTGCGTTTACACGTGCAAGGGCCGATCTCTCACGCTTCAACCGCGGGAGGCCGTGCATGACCCGCCGCGCACCGGACGCGACTTTGCCTTCCAGTTCATGATGGACCATCAGGCGGCTCAAGCAGACGGAGCGGAGTCCACCCGGAACAGCCGTTGACCGGGGCGGAGATTCCGTCGATCATCCCGGATTCTGATTCCTGTCCGAGGGATCTCCCCGACGGGCCGGGCCGGGATTCTGTTTCCGGCCGACAGACGCCGACGCGGGTCGCTTTCCGACGCTGACGGGCAAAGGGGGTCAGGCGGCCGCCTCGGCGCGGCGAACCTCGTCGATCAGGCGGCGGACGCGGTCGAAGTCCTTCCGGAAGCGGATGGGGC
>DAOPOS010000010.1:0-79966 GCA_035358035.1 Syntrophales bacterium
AAGGAATTATCGCCCCGATGTCAAACGAAATATCGGCAACTGAAAAGATTTTTCCCCCGGGCGGCCGGTTCTCGCCTCCGCGTCGGGGATGGCTGCGGCCGGCATCCCCTTCGTCGTCACCTGCACCGCCCGCACCGTCCGGGAGCAGATCGCCCTGCACGCCCAGGGGCGCGAGGCGCTGGCATACGTCAACACGCTCCGCCGGGTCAGGTCTCCCTCTGCCACCACTGCAAGCAGCCGGTCCTGGAGGCGGTCGTAAGTTTTGTCTATGAACCTTTTCATGGGTGTCCTCCTTGAGTGCATTAATGGGCGGCAGCTGTACGTTACGCTCAGGATTCTGGCCCCCTTCATTCAATATCCTTATAAAAATCCAATGATGAACGCATGAACGTATATCGTTCAGGCGATGGCGGTCCCTTGATCTTGTCTTCTGGTTTCATTTTGAGTGTAATTGCTTCTGTTGGACATGCAGTCGTACAAAGACCGCACCCAATGCATCGCTCCATATTAATGGTAAGACAGTCATTGTTTGCCATGATAGCGTTCATCGGGCAACGTTCAATGCAGCTTTCACAGAGGGTACAAAGCTTATCATCCAGACTCGAAAAGTAATTAGAGCCGGAATACTTTGCAGGATTTGGTATCATCTTAAGGAATCTCAGCAGGTTACAACATTCAGCACAACAGTTGCAGAGACACTCGACATTTCTGCTATCTCCACCAACCTGATGGACGAAACCCTCATCTTCCGATTTTCTTATTACTTGTAGGGCCTCGTCTTGAGTAATCCACCTTCCAACACCATACTCCTCAATCGCATACTCTGCGTAATAGTCAAAGGCGATGCAGACGTCCAGAGGCTGTTTGCATCCCGTTTCCAGCACCTTCATCTTCGCGGCACAGGCGCAAGGTACCAGACCAATCCTGTTTTTGCTTTCAATGATTCTTTTAATGTCATCATAAGGCATCACTGTTTTATTGATGTCCAAAGAGACATCTATTGGGACGGTTCTCAGTGATCTCGATTTGGGAATGAAACCACCCCACATGTAATCTTCATACATTTTTGCTAATTCACTATCGAGCCCCAGGACAGATTGATGCTCGAAGAATCCATGCATGAAGGGCGCAGCAGCAAAATACTGAACACCATCTTTTTTGAGAGGGAAAAGGAGTCCCTTCTTCTTCATTCTTTCCAAAAGGACCTTAACCGCTTCCGACGTTTGCCCAATCCTTTTAGCGATATCCTCGGTCCTTTCCAGTCTTCTTTCCATATGGAGATAAAGCTCCGCTTCCTCCCGGGTAAATATCTTCTGTAGGATCTTGATTTCTATACCGGAAGATGTTGCTGAGAAACCGACAGAATAGCTGTCAATACGCTCTCTCAATCTCTGATAGATATCATCGTTCATAATGACTCCTTTAGGGGGTGTTATTATTCCTTAGAGACGATGACTGTCTTCCGCAAGAGCTGGCCTTGGAAAGCTGGATAGCGATATACTTGATAAAACTGTCCTCTGCTGTTCCTCCATGATAACATTCTTAGTACCTGTCCTGAAGAACCCAGGCCACTCCCATTAATCGCTAAGGTCCTTCAACTTTTTTCCTTCAAAAAATCCATATAGGCTTTCGCCGTTTCTTCAGGCTTCTCCATGATCGGGCAATGCCCCGTGTCCTTCAGGATAACCGTCTTGTAATTCTTCAGATTCTTTTCCAGGGACGCAACGCTCCCGACATCGAATAATTTATCCTGATCTCCCCATAGGATCAGGACAGGCGCCTGAATCATGGGCAGGATCGGTAGCAAAGAATATTTAGAAGCATTAAACGGCTGGCATTCGTCCCATATCTTCTTGTTGAACTCCCTGTGGGCAAACCAATCTGCGGCCAGGATTTTCTTGAAAGATGAAGGCATTGGGAGGGGTTTGACGTAAACCAATGACATGAGCCTATCAAATTCATCCATGTTTTGGGGCAGCAACGGATTATTGCCCTTCTCCAGTTCCATGACAAACTCGGTCTTCTTTTGAGATGGGACTCCGGACGTGTCCAACAGGGCGAGCGTCAGAACCTTCTCCGGGTGTTTCGCTCCGTAGGTTGCGGTGATTGCGCCTCCCAGTGAATTTCCCGCCATGTGGAATTTGTCGAGCTTCAGCACCTTCACAAACCGGTCGATGCGCTCCACCTGGCTCTCCCTGTCGTAACGGTCTGTCGGCACCTGTGAGCTTTCACCGAACCCCGGGAGGTCGGGGATAATCCAGTGGTAGCCCTTCGGATACTTGGCAAACGCCGTCCAGAAGTCCTTGTTGCAGCCGAATCCGTGGAGGAGGACGACCGTTTCTCCTTTTCCCCCTTCCAGGTAGACGATCCGGTGATCGTCGACTTGAACCTCCTTCTTGACGAGATCGGCGGAACGGCGCTGTGCATCGACCGCAAACTTGAACACAGATTCCGGGAAAAGGAAGTAAAATGCCGCCAGCAGGATGAAAGCGGCGACGACAACGATCAACCCATACTTTAAAAATTTTTTCATTTTATCCCCTTCTTCCTTTTGAAAACAAAAAACCCCGCTTCTTTTCAGAAACAGGGTTTAAATAATCTCTTCATGGCATCACCCTTTAAAAAAAGGGTTAAAATAAGAGATATCAACCTTTTGACGATGCCCTATTTGAATTTGGTTCTTTGTGCTCCCAATGCTTTGAAAAGTCAAGAAACAAATCTCATTTATAACCATTTGAAAGGTTTGGTATCTGTCGATTTTGACGGATTTTTGACTACAGGAAGGATCGCGCAGGCTATGATTGCGGGGTGCGCTTTTGTTGGTAGCGGTTGTCCGATCTAAGCAGAGGGTTTCCATGCTGATTCCCTGGCGCTGGCTGAAAACCAGGATCGCCTCCTTTTACTGAAGCATTTCGTTTTGACGCTTCGGCTTCCTATCCGAGCTTGGCGCCGATCTCTCGGAGCAACTGATTGAACGTGATCGGTTTGAAAAGGAAGTAATTTTCTCCAACCTGGTACTCTGAGGCGCCAACCTGGCTTCGGGTGAAAATGGCCGTCACAAAAATGATGGGGATGCCCTTGGTCGATTCATGGTTTCGCAGCACGTCGGCGACCTCTGTTCCCGACATTTTCGGCATGATAATGTCCAGCAGAATCAGGTCGGGTTGATGCTGGATCGCCATGTCGATCCCATCTCGACCGTTGTAAGCCGTCAGGACTTTGTAGTGATTGGTTGCTTCCAGATTGAGCTTGACCAAATGACAGAAATCTTCCTCGTCATCTACGATGAGGATCGTTTTGTCGGTGACGGGAACCAATTTCCTGAAGATGTGCATTTGTTATCCCTGATGCGGGAGTGCCTTATCCGACCAGCTGTACCCTTATCATATTTTGAGTCAGAGTTCCGCCAATTTCCATTTCTCAATCCAGGGAAACAGCGGCTGAAAGCCGTCCGCTGGATTAGCGGGTTATACACTATAGATAGTCCTTTCTTGGTGGACTGAAAAAGTCCAGTACTTCACCGGGCTCTACGATTTCAATGCTATGCTCTACATCGCGAGGAATAGAGTATGAATCACCCGGACCAATTTCGCTTCCGACATTATCAATGATAATTCTATATTTTCCGGAGATCACATATCCGCTCTGCTCATTCGGATGCTTATGTAACGGAGGGTTGTCCTCTTTCTTGTAAAGCATTTTCGTTACCATTGATTCCGGTCCATGTGAGAGCAGAACAAAATCAACTCCCAGGAAGCTTCTCTTCTGTGCCTCATTCGATTTAACGATCATACTGTCTCCTTAATGGTGTATAACAATTAATATACGGGGTAAGCTTTTTCCGATATTTGCTGCAAGCCTACTCCATTTGGCACAAAATGCAAACCCAACAATAACCATAAAATCAAGCATAATGAAATTCGGAGCCCGACTTTTGGTCCTTATTATCAGCAAATGCCCGGCGGGTAATTTATAGGAAATTTGTCCGGTGTAAATAAAACTTGCATCAATGAATACAGCTTGAAAGAGTGCATGATGGTTTGAATTAGCGACTACTCAACTAAAGGAAGCACACAAGAATCGGATGAACCATAAATGATCTGCTAGAAATCAAGCTTGCAGCTTTGTCCATCCGGGAGAGGCTTAACAGTCCTGACCCCGAAGATGTTAAAGCCGCAATGAAGGAGTATGCCGACTTGGTGGATCGTTTTTTTGAGATTGAAGAAAATTTAGCCCCACCTCAATACAGCGGTGCAAAAAAGGATTTCGAGTATCTTCTGAGGCTGCTGGATCTTGCGATTATTTATCATTTGCCTAGTGACTGTCAGGAGCACTAGGCAGCCACCTTCCCCTGCTTCCCGCACCAAAAACATCGATAGAGAAATAACAAATCATCACAGATAATGCCTTAAAAGGGTAGCAATAGGGTAGCAGCGCAAAAAAGAAGGGGTTACGAATAATTCGTAACCCCTTGATTTCTGGAGCCGGAGAGGGGGGTTGAACCCCTGACTTGCTGATTACGAATCAGCTACTCTACCACTGAGTTACTCCGGCTTTTTCGAGTCTTACGCCCTGTCGAACGGCTTTCCCGCTTTATACCAAGCACTTTTCCTTGTCAAGCGATTATCGCCCGCCGCCGGCCGCAGGGATCGGTCTTCCGACGACGCGCCGCCATCCCGCCCGCCATGCCCTAACCCCCACGTTTGCCTTGACATTACGGGGGGCTCTGCATATGATGCGCCATCCAAGACAGCGAAGGCCTGGGCGTGCCGGAACAGGGAGATGGCGCGGTTGCGGGCACGCCTCAACCGTTGGCGTCGGACACTCCGGGGAAGGAGGTCATTCATGGGGGAACGGATTCGAAAACTGTTCACGGTCACGCCCTTCAAGATCACGGTGCTCGTCATCCTCATCGCCCTGACGCTCTTTTTTGTCGACGTGCGCTTCATCAAGTTCATGGAGCTCAAGGCCCTCGATCTGAGGATGGTTTCACGCGGCGAGCTGCCGTCGGGGGGCGAGACGGTGATCGTCACCGTCGATGAAAAAAGCCTCAACGAGCTCGGGCGCTGGCCCTGGCCGAGGACGACCGTGGCAAAGGTCGTCGAGCGCCTGAAGGCCGGAGGGGCCAAGGCGGTCGGCTTCGACGTCGTCTTCGCGGAACCGGACGAAAATTCCAGCCTGAAGACCCTGGCCAGTCTGGGCAGTGAGATGAAGCGCCTGGGAATCCGTGACCGGCAACTGTCCTCGCTGATCGGCAGAAAGCAGAGAGGGGCCGATACGGATGCCGCCCTGGCGCAGGCGATTGCGCGGGCCAAAAACGTCACCCTCGGGTACTTTTTCCATATTCAGAAGCGGGACGCCGAACACATGACCGAGCGGCAGATCAGCGAGGGGGAGAAGTACATCCGCAATTCCCGCTACGCGACGGTCAAGATGACACCCGAATCGAATGATTCCCCCATCGTGCCGGCTTATGCCGCGGTGACCAACCTGAAAGCCATTTCCGCGGCGGGGCAGAACAGCGGCTATTTCAATGCCTTCCCGGACTCCGACGGGACGATCCGCTGGTCGCCGCTCGTCATCAAGTTCCGCGACGGCTACTACACGTCGCTGGCGCTCTCCACCCTCTTGCAGTATCTCGACGGGCCGATGCTGACCCTGAATCTGGCCGAATTCGGCGTAGAGAGCATTCGGCTCGGTTCGATCGAGATTCCCACGGACGAGTCGGGCCGGCTGCTCCTCAACTACCTGGGACCCGCGAAGACGTTTCCCCACTATTCCGCCGCGGATGTCTACGCGAACCGCCTGCCGGCGGGAACCTTCAAGGACAAGATCGTCCTGATCGGCGCGACGGCGACGGGGATCTACGATCTGCGCGTGACGCCCTTCAGCGCCGTTTACCCCGGGGTCGAGATCCACGCGACGGCGATCGACAATATTCTGCATCAGCGATTCCTCCTCCATTCCGCGTGGACGATGTTTATCGACATGTGCGCGATTATCCTTTGCGGCCTGCTCATCGGCATGGCCGTGCCGCGGCTCAAGGCGGTGCAGGGCGTTCTCTTGATCCTGGCCTCGCTGGCCGTCTTCGTCGTGCTCAACGCGGTCATCTTTTCCCGGTTCAACATCTGGCTCAACCTCATCTACCCCGTCCTGACGATGATGACCATCTATCTCGGCATCACGGTCTACCGCTATGTGACGGAAGAACGGGAGAAGAAGAAGATCCGGGGCGCGTTCCAGTATTATCTGACCGCCTCCGTCATCACCGAAATGCTGAAGGACCCCGATAAGCTGAAGCTGGGGGGAGACAAGAAGGACCTGTCCGTCCTGTTCTCGGATATCCGGGGATTCACCACCGTTTCGGAGAAGCTGTCGCCGGAGGAACTGGTTCACCTGCTGAACGAATACCTGACGGCCATGACCAACATCGTCTTCAAGTATGAAGGGCTCCTGGACAAATACATGGGAGACGCGATCATGGCGGTTTTCGGCGCCCCCCTGGACCAGCCCGACCACGCCCTTCGGGCCTGCCGGACCGCCCTGGGGATGATGGAGGCCCTGAAGACGCTCCAGAAGAAATGGACCGATGAGGGCCGGCCGGTGCTCGACATCGGCGTGGGGATCAACTCGGGCGACATGGTCGTGGGAAACATGGGCTCCGAGATGCGCTTCGACTACACGGTCATGGGGGACAGCGTCAATCTGGGCTCCCGGCTCGAAGGGATCAACAAGGAGTACGGCACCAACATCGTGATCAGCGAATACACGTACGCGGCCGTCAAGGAAAAGCTCTGCTGCCGCGAACTGGACATGGTCCGGGTCAAGGGGAAAAAACTGCCGGTCAGGATCTACGAACTGCTGGGAGAGAAGCGGGACGAGGCGAAATGGCGGGACCTCATCCGTCTGTTCGACGAGGCCCTGGCCCTTTACCGGCAGGGATGCTGGGATGACGCGATGGCCGCCTTCCGGAAGGTCCTGGAAGTGAGACCGGGCGATCCGCCCTCGGAACTCTATCTCGAGCGGTGCATTGAGCTCCAGAAGCAACCTCCGCCCGAGGACTGGGACGGGGTCTGCACCATGACGCGGAAGTAGCCGGTATCGATATGTCAGTTCCCGCGGAAGAGAAATATCGCAGCTGGGTCGAGGTCGACCTGGATCATTTCACCCACAACGGGGAGGAGTTGAAGCGGATCGTCGGCCCGGACGTGAAGATCCTTCAGGTCGTCAAGGCGGACGCCTACGGTCACGGGGCGATCGAGATATCGAACGTGGCCCTGAAAAACGGGGCGTCCATGCTGGGGGTGGCCAACGCCGACGAGGGCGTGCAACTCCGGGTCAGCGGCATCAGCGCCCCGATTCTCATCCTGAGCCCCTCGCTGACCTCCGAGATCGACGAAATCATCAAGTACAACCTGACCCCGTCCGTCTCGGATCTCGGATTTGCCCGGGAACTCGAGCGGCGCTTCCGGAAGGCCGGCGCCCGGCGTCCGGTCCACATCGAGGTGGATACGGGCATGGGGCGCGGCGGCACCCTCTACGAGGGGGCGCTGCCCATGATCCGCCAGATCGTTTCGTGTCCACATCTTGAGGTCGAGGGGATCTTCACCCACCTGTCCTCGAGCGAGCAACTGACGGATTACAACGACATGCAGTGGGAGCTGTTCCGGCGCCTGCTGGACGAACTCGCGGCGGCGAACATCCGGATTCCCGTCCGCCACATGTCGAACAGCGGCGGCGTTCTGAACTACCCCGCCTTCCATCTCGACATGGTCCGGCCCGGGATCATGTCCTACGGGGTCTACCCGTCGCTCGAGACGGAGACGCGGGCCTATCTCAAGCCGGTCATGAGCTTCAAGACGCGGGTGGTGCTCGTCAAGGAGTTTCCCGCGGGGCGCGGCATCGGCTACGGGAGATCCTACGTCACGGAGCGGCCGACGAAGATCGCCACGATTCCCGTCGGGTACGGGGACGGCTATGGGGTGATTCTGTCCAACCAGGGGGAGGTCCTGATCGGCGGCCGGCGCGCGCCCATCGTCGGCCGGGTTTCCATGGACATGTGCACGGTCGACGTGACCCATGTCGAGGATTGCCGGATCGGCGACGAGGTCGTCCTGCTCGGGCGCCAGGGCGACGAGTCCATCTCGGCCAATGAAATCGCAGACAAGGTCAAGACGATCAGCTACGAGATCCTCTGTGCGCTGGGCAAGCGCGCGCCGCGCATCTTCCTGAGCCAGGGGATGCGGGACTCCGTCGAACCCCGCCTGCGCCGGATCTTCATCCCCGACGAGGAGCGGTCCCTGGCCCGCATCGACAGCATCATCCGCAACTGCTTCCAGACCCGGGCGAGAAACGTCGAACTGGGCGACGCGATCTACTACGAGATGTTCGAAACCCTCTTCGGCAAGGAGGACCGGCAGCTCGAACTGCGGACGGACTTCCGGTACGACATTACCGTGCGGGCGCTGCCGCCGGAGGCGGGCGGGAAGCCGCACGCGCGCCGCGACTATTTCCAGGTGACGACCCATGTCGAATACGTCAAGACCATCCGGAACCCCGTGTTCATGATCGGCTGCGCCCTGAACAACGAACAGCTGGAACAGTTTTTCGATGACCCGCGCTGCGAGTACCGCTGGCTTCTGAGCCGGGGCGAGGACCTCGTGGCGGCCCGGGATTTCCGGGTCGATGCCGTTCGGATCGACGGGGAGAAGATCCCGCTGATCCGGGCCGAAAACACCGACCGGGGCTATGAAGTCTGGTGCGGGGGCGACATCCTCCGGAAAAAGCTGAATCGGCCGGTTAAGGTCGAAATCGAAATCATCACGAAGAAATCGAGAAGTGGCAACATCTTCTCCGTCTATCTGGTCTACCCGACGCGCGGGCTCAACATCTCCTTCAACTATGCCGGGACGGGTCTCAAGAACGTCCGGGAGGTGAGTTTCTTTGCGGGCAAGCACCCCGATCCCGAGGTCGTCCGCGAAAAGGGGAAGTCGATCGCCCTCGCGGTCCGCGCCGATGAATGGATCTTCCCCAAAAGCGGCGTGACCTTCATTTGGGATGCGTGACGGGCGGACGGAAGGCAGACAAACGTTGCCGGGAGCGGGAAAAATGGAAAAGCTGAAGGTGGGTGTCATCCTGGGCGGCATGTCCTCGGAGAAAGAGGTTTCCCTGAACAGCGGCCGGAACGTTTACGACAATCTGGACCGGGAGGCCTACGAGGCCGTCCCGATCTTCATGGACGCCGACGGGCGCTTGTGGGTGATCCCCTGGCAGCTCGTTTCGCAGAACACCACGACGGACATCGTGGAACGCCTTGAAACCGAGGCCCGGCGCATCCCGTACGAGGGGCTCGCCCGGGAGATCGATTTTGCCTTCATTTCCCTCCACGGCAAGTACGGCGACGACGGGTGCATCCAGGGCCTCCTGGAGCTTCTGCGGATCCCCTACACCGGACCGGGGGTCCTGGCCTCGGCCCTGGGGATGGATAAGCACCTCCAGCAGAAAATCCTGCGGGCCGCCGGCATCGGCGTTCCGGACAGCCTCCTCGTTCGCGAGGAGGAATGGCGGCGGGACCGGGCCGCCGTCAGGAAACGGGTATGCGAGCATTTCCCCTATCCGTTTTTCACCAAGCCGATCCGGGAGGGATCGAGCGTCGGCGTCACCGTGATTCGGGACGGGAACGACCTGGACAAAGGAATCGAGGCGGCGCTGGAATGGGACCGGGCCGTCCTGGCGGAAGAGTTTCTGGACGGCATCGAGTTCTCCAGTATCGTTCTGGAGGAGGACGGCGTGGCCCGGCCGCTCGAGGTGACGGAGATCCTGCCCCAGAGCGAATATTTTACCTATGACGACAAGTACATGCCCGGCCGCTGCCGGAAGTTCACGCCGCCCAAGAACATCCCCGCGGCCATGGTGGAGCGGATCGAAACCGAGGTCCTGCGCGCCTTCCGGGCCCTGGGCTTTCGTTCCTACGGCCGGATCGACGGGTTTTATCTGGCCGACGGCCGGATCCTGATCACGGATCCCAATTCCTCGTCGGGCATGGCCCCGTCTTCCTTCTTCTTCGAGCAGGCCGCCTCTTCCGGGATGCTCCCGTCGATGATCATCTCGCGCCTGATCGAGAACGCCCGGAGGATCCATCAGGAAAAGTGCGGCCCGCTATAGGTCTTTACAAGCGCATCGAACAATCATATAGAAAGAGGCGATGGTCCGGTTCCGCCCGGGACCCTGCGGGGCGTCGTCAGTGCGCGTCCCGTTGCGGCCTCCCGGAGGGATCGGGAGAAATCGAAAAAAATCCGGAATAAGGAGGATATGATGAAGCTGCGGATGAGGGGGTGGATAGGGGGATGGGTGATCGCTTTTGTGCTGGTCATGGCGACGTCGGCGTCCGCCTTCGAACTGGGTGCCCGGGGATGGGTGTGGTTCCCTGAACTCAAGAATCTGGACATCCAGGCGACCACCTCCGGGGTTGAGGGGACGAAGATCGACACGAAGGACGTGCTGGACATCGGGAACGAGGCGACCTACTCGGTCGAGGCCTTCGGCGGGGTGGGGCGCCACCACCTGAGCCTGATGTTCACCCCCTTCGATTACCAGGAAAGCCAGATCCTCGCTTCGAATCTCAAGTTCAAAGGGGCCAACTTCCTGATGGGCACAGCGGTCGAGTCGGAGATGGCGTATTCCATGTTCGACCTCAAGTACCAGTACGATTTCATTGATATGGAGAACATCCTGGCGGGGTTTTCCGTAGGCGGCATCGTCCAGGTCAAGTACTCCACGGGCAGCTTCAAGCTGAACGCGACCGGGACCGGGTTCGACCGGACGGAATCCTTCGAATCCTGGATTCCCATGCTCGGGCTGGGCGTTCATGTCGGGCTTCTGGCGGACCTGCTCGAGCTCAGGGCCCAGGCGACGGGGGGGGCGTCCGATTCCGAAAACTACGCCTACGAAGCCCTGGCGGACCTGTCCCTCACCCCCTTTCCGTTCCTCGACATCCACGCCGGCTACAAACTGGTCCAGCTCAAGGTGGACCAGAACAACTACATGATGGATGTGTTCTATACGGGTCCTTATGCGGGCCTGACGCTCGGATTCTAAAGGGGACGAAGATTTCAAGGCATGGAAAACACGGGAAAAGAAAAATTGAAGGTCGGCGTCGTCATGGGGGGGATCTCCTCGGAGAAGGAGGTCTCGCTTGAAAGCGGCCGGAACATCTTCAGCAAGATCGACCGCGGCGCCTACGAGCCGGTCCCCATCTTCATGGACAGCCGGGCCGGCCTCTGGGAGATCCCGCTCAAGCTCCTCATGCGCAACAGCACCCGGGACATCGAGGAGGACCTGGAAGCGGAAGCGACGCCGGTTCCGTACGAGGCGCTGAAGGCGCGGGTGGACGTCGTCTGCCTGGGACTGCACGGCAAGTACGGCGAGGATGGGTGCATGCAGGGACTGCTGGAGCTCCTGAAGATCCCCTACACGGGATCCGGCGTGCTGGCCTCGGCCCTGGGCATGGACAAGTACGCCAGCCGCAAGGTTCTCGCGCTCGAGGGCATCGATGTTCCCAGGACGGCCCCCCTGGAGATCGCCGCGTGGTCCGGGGGGCGACGGGAGGAGATCCTGGCGGACATCGAGGGCCGGATCGGCTATCCCTGCGTCGTCAAACCCGCCCGGGAGGGATGCAGCACGGGGGTGGAGAAGGTTTCGACGCGGGAGGCGCTGGCGGCCGCCCTCACCGAGGCCTTCCGGTGGGACCGGCAGGCCCTGGTGGAGGAACACCTCACGGGGATGGAGGTCACCTGCGGCGTGATCGGAACGGACGCCCCGCGGGCGCTGACGCCGTCGGAGACGATCGCAACCGCCGAGGTCCTGTCCCTCGAAGACAAGTTTCTCTACGGGCAGGGGGAAAACAAGACCCCGGCCCGGCTTCCCGAAGAGACGCTCGCCCGGATCCAGGACGTCGCCGTCCGGACCTTTCGCGCCCTGGACCTTAGGGGCTATGCCCGCATCGACATGTTCGTCCTGGCGGATGGACGGGTGGTGGTCCTCGAACCGAACACCCTTCCCGGCATGACGCCCTCGACCGTCCTGTTTCACCAGGCCGCGGCCTCGGGGATCACGCAGGCGGGTCTGATCGAGGCCATCATTGCCGCCGCCGTCGAGGTGCACGCCAACAAAAAGGGACCCTTGTAGATGAACGCAATTTCCGCTGCCCTGGATGGACTGGGCAAGGCCATGCTGTCCTACGTGGAGGAAATGGGGCGGATCCTGCTCCTGTTCCTCTCCGTCATGGCCTGGATGTTCCGGCCGCCCCTCAAGGCGCGGAACATCTTCAAGCAGATGGAATTCGTGGGCGTCAAGTCGATCTTCGTCGTGGTTCTGACCGGGACCTTCACCGGGATGGTCATGGCGCTGCAGGGGTATCACGGTTTCCGGATGTTCAGCGCCGAGGCGCTGGTCGGGTCGACCGTCGCCCTCGGCATGACCCGGGAACTGGGGCCGGTTCTGACCGCCCTGATGGTGACCGCGCGGGCGGGGTCCGCCATGGCGGCCGAACTGGGAACGATGCGGGTCACGGAGCAGATCGACGCCCTCTCCGTCATGGCGGCGAACCCCGTCAAACACCTGATCGTTCCGCGCGTTCTGGCGGGCGTGTTCATGGTGCCCCTCCTGACCGTCGTTTCGGATTTCTGCGGGATCGTGGGGGGGTATTTCGTCGGGGTCCACCTGCTCGACATCAACTCCGGCATCTTCATCAAGAACATCACCAAACTGGTGGATCTGGGAGACATCTACAACGGGCTCGTCAAGGCGGCCTGCTTCGGACTGATCCTGTCGCTCATCGGCTGTTACAAGGGCTTCAATACGCGGGGGGGGGCCGAAGGGGTCGGGCGGGCCACGACGGAGGCCGTCGTTCTGGCCGCCATCACCATTCTGATCAGCGATTATTTTCTGACGGCGATCATGTTCTAGGCGAAGGGCAAAAGGCGAAAGACGAAAGGCGAAGAAAAAAGGGTGAGGGGATTTGATTCGTCTGGAAGACGTTCATAAGTCGTTCGGCCGGCAGACGGTCCTGGACGGCGTCGATCTGGAGATCGAGCGCGGAAAGACAACGGTGATCATCGGCCGCAGCGGGGGAGGCAAAAGCGTTCTCCTCAAGCACATCATCGGCCTGATGAAGCCGGACAGCGGACGGATCTTCATCGACGACGTGGACATCGCCCGGCTCAACGACCGGGACCTGAACGAGATCCGGAAGAAGTTCGGGATGCTTTTCCAGGAGGCGGCCCTGTTCGATTCCATGACGGTGGGGGAAAACGTCGCCTTCCCCCTGCGCGAGCACACGCCTTACCGGGAGGATG
This sequence comes from Syntrophales bacterium, assembly GCA_035358035.1. Classification (GTDB taxonomy): domain Bacteria; phylum Desulfobacterota; class Syntrophia; order Syntrophales; family UBA2251; genus UBA2251. The sequence continues at coordinate 13,356 of DAOPOS010000010.1, forward strand.
AAATCCGGCGGATCGTCTCCGAACGCCTTCAGGCCGTCGGCCTGACGGGCGTCGAGGAGAAGATGCCCGCGGAGCTGAGCGGCGGGATGCGCAAGCGGGTCGGCCTGGCCCGCGCCGTGGCGCTGAATCCGGAGATCGTCCTGTTCGATGAACCGACGACTGGGCTCGATCCGGTCATGACGGAGGCGATCAACCGTCTGATCATCGACACCCAGAAGCGCTTCCAGCTGACCTGTGTGGTGATCAGCCACGACATCCAGTCCATCTTCGAGATCGGACACCGGATCGCCATGCTCTACGAGGGAAAGATCATCGCCCATGGGAGCCCGGACGAAATCCGGACCTCCGCCAACCCCGTCATCGCTCAATTTCTGTCGGGGAGCATCGAGGGCCCCATCAAAATCGTGTAACGCCGGAGGCAGGAATGGTGAACATCAGTTCTGAAGCGAAAGTCGGCCTGTTCGTGCTGGTCGGGCTCATTATCCTGGGATACATGTCCTTCCGGGTGGGGCAGCAGGGGTTCGGCCTGAAGAACGGCTACACCGTGCGCGCGGTCTTTCCGAACGTCGCCGGGCTGGATCGGGACGCGTCGGTGCAGATCGCCGGCGTGGAGATCGGCCGGGTGGAGGAGATCCAGCTTCAGGACGGCCAGGCGCTGGTTACGCTGCGCATCCGGCCGAACGTCAAGCTGGGAAACGACGCCGCGGCCACGATCAAAACCCATGGCGTTCTGGGGGACAAGTATATCGAACTGGTCCCGGGCACCAACACGCAGGCCTTCCTGAAGGAGGGGGAGCAGATCCAGCGGGTCGAGAGCCAGGCCGACATCGACCGGCTCCTCCAGCAGATCACCCTGATCGCGGCTGACATTCGCGGTGTGACCTCGTCGTTGAACAAGGCCATGGGCGGGGAGAGGGGCGAAGCCTCCCTGGGGGAGATCGTGGAGAACGCGCGTCTCTTGACGAAGAATCTGAACGCCCTCGTCGTCAACAACGAGGAGGCCCTCCGGTTCACCCTCGGCAACGCCCGGCAGCTGACCGACAACCTCAACCGGGTCGTTGTCACGAACGACGCGAAAATCGCCGATGTCATGGACAACCTCAAGGACGCCTCCAAGCAGATGGAGCAGACCTTCGCGCAGTTGAACGAGATCACGGGCAGCATCAACCGCGGCGAGGGGAGCCTCGGACAGCTGGTCAAGAATCAGGAAACGGCCCAAAAGTTGAACCAGACCATGACGTCCCTCCAGGAGGTTTCGGACAAGATCAACCAGGGCAAGGGGACCATCGGCAAACTCATCAACGACGAGCAGACCGCCCGGAGCGTGGACGAGACCCTGAAGGGAATCAACCGCTACGTCAACAAATCCGAGCAGTTCAGAACCTACCTGAACTACCGGGGCGAGTATCTGTTCGACAAGAGCGACGGCAAGAGCTACGTGGACATCCGGATCCAGCCGAAGGAGGACCGTTATTACCTCGTGGGGGTCGTGGCCGATCCCCGCGGGCGCCGGACCGTCAAGGAGCGGATCACGAATGGCGTGATGACGCGCACCGAGGAATGGGAAAAGGACGGGCTTCTCTTCAACGCTCAGGTGGCCAAGCGGTTCCGGAACGTCGTCCTGCGGGGCGGCGTGCTGGAGTCCACGGGCGGCGTGGGTCTGGATTATCTGATGCTGAACGACCGCCTGAAGCTCAGTTTCGAGGCCTTCGACTTCAATTCCGATGACGATGACCGGGCCCATCTGAAGGCCGGGATGGAGTTCCAGGTGTTCAAGCACATCTACCTGACCGCCGGCTGGGACGACTTCATCAGCAAGCGGTCCAACAGCTCCCCCTTTGCGGGCTTTGCGATCCGCTTCGAGGACGACGACCTGAAGTATCTCCTGAGCAGTGTGCCCATTCCGAAGTAGCGGACCGAAAGCGTGACCGGAGGGGGAGCACCGAACGGCCGGGCCGGACCCGGCGGAAAAGGAGGGGAATCATGTCGAAACGGCAGCCGGCGAGTCTGTGTGTTTGGGCCTGTTTTTTGAGCCTTTTCCTGGCGATGACCTTTGGGTCCCCCGCGGTGGCGGCGAAGCGCGACGCGCCGTCCCGGGTTCCCGAGCTTGGGGAACGGTATTCCCTGATTCAGTCCGCCGAGGTGTCCGGCGACCGGGGGAAGAACGTGCCGGAGACGGAGCGGCTGAACCGGGCCGTGGGCGAGGCCCGCAAGGCGGCCCTGAGGCGGGCGCAGCAGTTCCTCGAGCGGAAGTTCCGGGGTGTCGGGTTCGGCTACGAGATCCTCCGGACGGCGCCGGAGGGGGCGGTCCGCGTCCTCGATCGGCGCACCCTGGGGCCGGACGAAACCGGACGTCCCCGCTGGCGGATCGACATGGAAGTGGATTACACCTTCCGCCCGGCGTCCGGGAGCGACGCGGCGTCGCGGCAGGCGGCCATCGATCGGGCGGGCCTGCTGAACGTCCGGCTCTGGACGGACAAGAAGCAGTACCGCGCCGGAGAGCCGGTGACGGTTTATTTCGAAGGCAACCGGGATTTCTACGCGAAGCTGGTGCGGATCACGGCCGGCGGCGCCATCGAACAGATCCTTCCCAACAACTACCGGCAGTTGTCGTCCTTCCGGAAGGGCGTCCGCTACCAGGCGCCGGGGGAGGGGGACCGGTTCGTCCTTTCGCCCCCGCCCGGCAGTCGGGAGACGTTTCTGATCGTCGCCAGCCCCTATGCGATGAGCCACATCAACATGAAGACCCTGGCCGGCGGGATCTACCAGTACCGGAGCCGCTGGTCGTCTTTCGAGCGCGCCGTCCGCTCGGGGCTGACCCTGGGGGCGGAGGATGTCGCCGAATTCTTTACGGCCGGATGCGAGATCGAGGTTTCCCTTCCCTGAGGAAGCCTGGGGGGGATGTCGTGGATGACAGGGTCCGCGAGGCGATCTTCCGCCGGGTGGCGGAGGAGCCTTTTGCGCAAAAATTCGGGTTGAAGCTGGTGGCGCTGGACGACGGCCATTCCCGGGTCGAGATGCGCTTCACCCCGGACATGGAGAACCTCTTCGGCATGGCCCACGGCGGGGCCCTGTTCGCGCTCGTCGACGAGGCCTTCGAAACGGCCTCCAATTCCCACGGCACGATGGCCGTCGCCCTGAGCATGAACGTCGCCTACCTCGCCTCCCCGCATCCGGGCGCCCTGCTGACCGCGGAGGCGAAGGAGCTGAACCGGTCGAACCGTACCGCCGTCTACGAGATCCGGGTGGAGGACGAAAACCGACGCCTGCTGGTCTCCTGCCAGGCCCTGGTGTATCGCATGGCGAAGCCCCTCCCGTTTCTCGCCGGCACGGCATCCCCCCGGCCGGAAGCGTGAACGTCGCGATCCCCCCCTCGCCCCGGGCCCCGGAAACCGGTTGACAGGCAGGGGAAAATGGTTATATTACGGGCGCCGCGGTGGTGAAGGTTTTCCGGGGAGACGTCGGGAGCCATGTATTTCAGCCCAGAACAGATATCCCTTGCGGATCGGGCGTTTGTCCGCGCCGAGGCGCTCGCTTCGGGCTATTTTCGTCTCGGCCCCGGGGCGTTGAAGGCCCATCGGTATGACGTCAGGACGAAGGCCTATCTGAAGGAGCATGAAGTCCAGGGTCAGGCGTTCGCCCATCTGTGCAAGTATGAATACGGCAAGGAAACCGGGGACGTTGGCTCCGGGGATCGGCATTTCTATCGGATCTGCCTCCAGGACGACCGCATCCTCGATGCCGTGAAGCGGGCCCACTCCTTCATTCGCCTGAGCCCGCTGCTCCTTTATATCGCGACCCACGAACTGGTGCACGTCATCCGGTTCGACGAGGGGGTGATCCCTTTCGACGCCCCGCGCGAGGTCAAGGAGGAGGAGGAGGAAACGGTCCATCAGATCACCCGGCGCATGCTTCAGCCGGCGGCGAATCCCGAACTGGGGCTGGTCCTGGACTGCTTCAGCGACCGCTACCGGATCGGCGATCTCGATCAATAACCCTGTTGGAGGTTTATCGATGCCCATTTACGAGTACAAATGCAAGAAATGCGGAAAGGAATTCGAGGTCTTTCAGCATATGAGCGATCCGGCGGTCAAGTCCTGCCGGTTTTGCAAGGGGCCGGTGAACAAGCTGATGTCCCTGTCCTCGTTCCACCTGAAGGGGTCCGGCTGGTACGTGACGGATTACGGCGGAAAGAAGGTTCCCCACACCGAAAAGAAGGAAGCGTCGGAGTCGGCCGCGCCGGCTGAGACGCCCAAGACCGAAGCGGCCCCCAAGGGCGGTTCTGAGGAATGAGTCAGGGAAGGACGGCCGCGAAGAAGGGGAGGATCTCCCGGCAGAGGTCCTCGGGAACGACGGGGCAGATGACCTCGTCGTGGTATTTTTCGATGTAGTTGATGTCGCTCGTCCCCAGGGGAGGAATAAGGAAGCGCGGGCTGATCCGCCCCTGGACCGTGAAGTCGCGGTTTTCCTCCCAGGCCCCGTAGAGGGCCAGGTTGAAGCTGATAAAGTTATTTGCATGCAGGTATCCGAGAACGCAGGTGAGCCCCTCCAGAAACCCCGACAGATCCGCCGCTGAGATCTGGCGCAGAGCGGTCCTCTCCCCGAAGTAAAACACAACCTCTCCCCCCATGCCCTTCGGCGCAAAGCTGGCAAGCCAGGTCACGGGCCCCGTCCGGGCGATGTGACGCTCCCCGAGGTCCTTTTCCCGCGCCAGAAAATCCGTCCAGAGGTCCCGCCCCGTCCGCTCCCGGTAGGCGCCCGCGCTCCCCAGGAGACGTGCCACGAATCGCGTCGGTTTTTCCCCCAGGATCGTCTGGAGATGGGGGTGGATGAGCCCGCCGCCCGCGGGCGGCATGTAGTTCCAGTTGAGGGAGGCGAACCGGAGGCTGGGCTCGATCCGCGCCATCCGCTCGAAGTAGTCCCAGGCGAGGCGGAAGCCGTCGTGCATCGATTCGGGGCGGAACGCGTCCAGGTCGACGGAATGTTCGTCGGAGAGGGCGATCACGGCGTTGTACCGGTCATAGGGGAAGGCGTTGGGGAAGAGGGTCGCGCGTCCGCGCCGGAATCTCCCCTCCGGGCAGATGTCCGCCGTGAAGCGGGGCGTCAGCGGATCGATCAGCTCGGGGCAGAAGGGGCAGATGGCGGGGGGAGATTTCTCCAGGTAGCCGCTCAGGTCGGGCTTCTGCGGCATCTTGAAGCGGTAGGGGAGAATCCGGCTGGTGACGCCGCTGATCTCGTCCCGGCGGATCTCGAAGACGGACGCCTTCTCCCGGAAGCCGCTCATCGGGTCCAGGTAGGTGCCGACGCTCGTTTCCTTCGAGAGGCCGAAATCCTTCATGGCTCCTTGTCGACGCGCTTTCCCCGGAGATGCTGCACGAGGAAGTGGTCCACGCCCTCCTGGGTCAGGTCGTTCTTGAGCAGCTCCCGCAGGGTGTCCAGGGAGATCTCGACGCGGGCCGCGCTCTTGTGGCCGCCGGCGCTTCCGTAGGCGCCGAAGGCCTTCTGAGCGATGGCGCCGCAGTCCTGGCGGTAGCCGTCCCCCCGGAAGACGATGACCAGGCGGTCCTTCGTCATCCCGGCGATGACGACGTAGTAGATATTGATCAGGTTGAGGAAGAAATCGGCCACCTGCACGCACACGTCCGTATTCTCAACGCGTCCCAGATAGCAGATGATCCGGTCCCGGTAGCGGCGGCGGTAATGGTAGGCGTGGTCGAAGTACTTGATGAAGCGATCGGGGATCTGGTTGAGTTCGATGCGGCGGATGAGCTGCCGATTCGCCCGGGCGAAGGTGAGGTAATAGGCGCTGACGTCCTCCAGGATGGCGTCCCGCTCGAAGCTATTCGTGTCGGTCTTGATCCCGTAGAGGAGCGCCGTATAGAGCCGGCGGGAGATCTTGATCTGGGCCGCCAGGAGGTATTCCGTCAGAATCGTGGACAGGGCCCCGTAGCGGGGGCGGATGTCCTCCAGTTCGGCGCGCCACTCCCCCTCGCGCGGGTGATGGTCCAGAACGATCTGGGGGGTGATGTTCTCCAGGGCTTTTCCGAAGAAGGGGGGCTGGGCGTCCATCAGGGCGACGACACGGTAATCGGCCAGCGGGACCTTGTCCAAAAGCTCGATCGAGATCTTCATCTCCCGGATGAGCTCCACGTTCTGCTGCCGCGCGACGGGATCGGTCGAGACGAAGGTGCATTTCGCGAGGCCGACGGTCTTGCTCAAGATCTCCTTGAGGGCCATGGCCGAGGCCACGGCATCCGGGTCGGGCGCCCCGTACATGAGGATCGCGAGGCTGTCGTTCTTGCGGACGAGCGATGTCAGCCGGTTGAGGTTGTTCCGCGTGATGTCCTTGGACAGGATCGACTCTGCACGTTTCATGGGGCCTCGTCCTCGCAGCGGTCCTTTCGATGGTGACGCCGAGCGCTCCGGTTACCACAAATCCACGCCCGTTACAAGCGGGAGGGACCGGGGCGGTGCGGCCTGGAACCCGGGTCCCGCCGGCGCGGGGGTCGGGGGCTCGCCGCTCTGTACCCCTGGCGTCCGGAGGGGCGCCGGTTTGCGCCTCAGCGGACCAGGACCCGCCCCCGGGGCGAGGCCTCGACCCGGCCCACGACGGCGGCCTCCCGGAGGCCGTTCGCCTGCAGGCTCGCGAGGTAGGCCGCCGCGTCCTTCTCCGGAAGCGCGACCAGGAGCCCCCCCGACGTCTGGGGGTCGAACAGGACGTCCAGCAGCCACGCCGGGCAGGAGGGCGCCGCCTCGATCTGGCGTTCGCGGTACTGGCGGTTGCGATGGAGTCCGGCGGGGACGATGCCGCTCTCGACCAGGTCTCTGAGGCCCGGGAAGACGGGGACCCGCGCGGCGTCGATGACCAGGCCCGCGTCGCTGTCCTCGACCATTTCCAGGGCGTGCCCCAAAAGGCCGAATCCCGTCACGTCCGTGACCGCGTGGACCTCCGTCGCGGCGGACAGCAGTTCCGCCGCCCGCCGGTTGAGGGCCGTCATCGTCCGGAGGGCGCGGTCCACGAGTTCCGGCGCGGCGACACCGCCCTTGATCGCGGTGCTGACGATGCCGGTGCCCAGGGGCTTGGTCAGGATCAGACGGTCGCCGGGCCGGGCGCCCCGGTTGAGGAGAACCTTCTCCGGGTGGACCACGCCGGTGACGGCCAGGCCGTACTTGGTTTCGTCGTCCTCCACGCTGTGGCCGCCGACGAGAAGCACGTCTGCCTCCCGCAGCTTGTCCAGGCCGCCGCGGAGGATCGCCTTCAGAATGGCCGTGTCGAGCGTGTGAATCGGGAAGCAGACGATGTTCAGCGCCGTGAGCGGCCGTCCGCCCATGGCGTACACGTCGCTCAGGGCGTTCGTCACGGCGATCTGCCCGAAGAGATAGGGGTCGTCCACGATCGGCGTGAAAAAATCCACCGTCTGGATGATGGCCAGGTCGTCCCTCAGACGGTAGACCCCGGCGTCCTCGCCGTGCTCCATCCCCACGATGAGGTTGGGGTCGGCGATGAAGGGAAGGTCTTTCAAGACGTCGTGCAGGTCGCCCGGACCGATTTTACAGGCTCACCCCGCCCCGTGGACGGTTTCGGTCAGGCGGACGGCCTTTTCGGGATCGCTCATGGACGCTCCTCGCCGGGACGATCGTCGGGCCGGAATCGACGCCCCGGCCTTCCCTCCGCCCGCCCGATGGCGGCCGGATGTCCCGGCCCGGGCGGGTTGCGGAGGGCGACGGCTTCGCCCTGGCGTTCTTCTCTATCACATCGCCCCCCGTTCATAAAGGCGATTCTGTATCCGGATTGCGATGTCATTCGCCGCGCCGCGGGAGGAAGAAAGGGGGGACGCCCCGGTACCGGCCTCCCGGAGAAGATCGGGCCTTGCATTCCGGACGGCGGATTTGGTACAAGGAACGGCCGGTCCGGCCCCGATCCGGAGGGATCGCGGGCGCCGGGAGGCGGCGGCACCGCCGCGGGAAGGAAGGGAAGTGGGCATGTCCTCATCAACCATACGGTATTACAGCACGAACCGCGAACTCGACGGGGTCCCCGGGATCACCCCGTTCAAGGGGCAGGTCGCGTTCCGCGAGGCCCTGCTCATGGGGCAGGCCCCCGACGAGGGGCTTTTCATGCCCGCCGCCATCCCGATCCTGGCGCTCGCGGAGATCCTCGCCCTGAAGGGCCGTCCCTATCCCGAGGCGGCCTTCCTCGTGGCGGAGGCCTTTCTCAGGGACGAGATCGGACGGGACGATCTGAAGCGCCTCGTCGAAGACGCCTATCCCTTCAGCGTTCCCCTGGAGCGCGTCACCGGGAGGAAATACCTGCTGCGCCTCGACCAGGGGCCCACGGCCTCCTTCAAGGATTTCGCCGCCCGCCTGATGGCCCGCCTGATGGGACACTTCCGGGAGGCCGGACACCGGCTGAACGTCCTCGTCGCCACCTCGGGCGATACGGGAAGCGCCGTGGGCGAGGCCTTCAAGGGCGTCCCCGGCATCGACGTCACGATCCTCTACCCCCGGGCGGAGGTGAGCGGCCGCCAGAAGCGGCAGCTGGACACGATCGGCGCAAACGTCCAGGCCCTGTCCATCGATGGGAAGTTCGACGACTGCCAGACCCTGGTCAAGCAGGCCTTCGCCGATCCGGATCTCGCGGCCTTCCACCTCACGTCGGCCAATTCGATCAATTTCGGACGGATCCTGCCCCAGATCGTCTATTACATCTGGTCCTACGCCCAGCTCGCCGCCGGCGGCGAGGCCGTCGTCGTTTCCGTGCCCTCCGGGAACTTCGGTGACGCCCTGGGCTGCGAATACGCCCGGCGGATGGGCCTGCCCGTGGTGACGCTCGTCATGCCGACGAACGAAAACGACGAATTCCCGAATTTCCTGGCCACGGGGGCGTACACAAGGGTCCAGCCGTCCCGGGCCTGCCTGTCGAACGCCATGAACGTGGGCCATCCGAGCAATCTGGCGCGCTTTTTCGATCTGTACGGGGGGACGGTGGACCGGAACGGCCGGGTCCACCGTCTGCCGGACGTGGCCGAGATGCGCCGGCGTATCTTTTCCGTCAGCGTCTCGGACGACGAGACGCGCCGGACGATCCGGCGGGTGTACGATGAGTACGGCATTCTTCTGGAGCCCCACGGGGCCGTGGGCTGGCGGGGGCTGGAGCGGTTCGTCGAACAGCGCGGGGAGGAGGGCGATCCCCTGTGCCTCGTGCTCGAAACGGCCCATCCGGCGAAATTCCCGGAGGAGATCCGCGCCCTGCTCGGGATCGATCCGGTCCCGCCCGCCGGCATGCGGGACCTCGATCAACGCACGGGGGAGGCGCTTCCCCTGCCCGCCGATTACGGGGTCTTCCGGCAATATCTGCTGGACCATCTGAAACGGGAGGCCTGAAGGCCTCCGCCGGTTTACGGCGTCATCACCAGCCGCTGTTCCCCGCGCGGCACGTACCACCGGATGAAGTTGTAGCCGATGCCGAGGGGGGCCGGCTCGATCCCCCGGAAGCGGGCCTGGATGATGGGCAGGGCGTCGGGACAGTAGAGGAAGAGGTAGGGCTGCTCGTCGGCGAGGATCTCCTGAATCCGGTCGTAGCAGCGCTTCCGCAGCCTCACGTCAAACGTGCTTCGCCCCCGTTCGAGCAGGGCGTCCACTTCGGGGTTGCGGTACGAGATGAAGTTGAGCTCCTCCGGGCCGGTTTTCGACGAGTGCCAGACGTCGTAGAGATCGGGATCCATCGGGATCGTCCAGCCCAGGATCGTCGCGTCGAACTTGCGCTTGTTGATGAAGTCGTTGACGAAGGCGGCCCACTCCAGGACGCGGATCTTCACCCCGATCCCGACCTCGCCCAGGCGCCGCTGGAGGATCTCCGCCGTCTTCTGCCGGACCTCGTTGCCCTGGTTCGTGATGATTTCGAAGCGGAAGGGGCGGCCGTCCCGGTCCAGCACCCCGTCGCCGTCCCGGTCCCACCACCCCGCCCCGGCGAGAAGCGCCCGGGCCTTCCCTGGATCGTACGGATACCGCTCCACCCGCGGGTTGTAGGCCCAGGTCCCGGGTTTCAGGGGCCCCGTCGCCGGCTGGCCGAGCCCCAGGAGCACGCCCCGGATGATCTCGTCCTTGTTGACGGCGTGGGCAATGGCCTTGCGAACCCTGGGATCGGCGAAGAGGGGGTTCTTCAGGTTGTACCCGAGGTAGGTGTAGGAAAAGGACAGGTAGCGGTACTTGTTGAAATCCCGGCGGAAGAGGGGGGTCTCCGTCTGGCGGGTGTACTGCAGGGGGCTCAGGCCCATGCGGTCGATCCCGCCCGCCCGCAGCTCCAGGAACATCGTGGCCGTGTCGGGGATGATCCGGAGGACGTAGCCGTCGATGTAGGGGCGCCCCTCGAAGTAGTCCGGATTGGCGGTGAGCACGATCTTCTGGCCCGTCACCCATTCCTTGAAGCGATAGGGGCCCGTGCCGACGGGATGGCGGGCGAGCGGGCTCTGCGCGATGTCCCGGCCCGCCAGGAGGTGTTTGGGCAGGACGGCGCTCCCCCAGCTCATCAGGGCCGGGGCGAAGGGCCGGTCGTAGCGGACGCGGAAGGTGTAGGGATCGAGGACCTCGGCCTTTTTCACCCGCAGGAAATCGCCGGCGTAGGCCGTGGGCGTTTTGGGATCGATGGTGACCCGATAGGTGTAGAGGACGTCCTCCGCCGTGAACGGACGGCCGTCGTGCCAGCGGACCCCCTTGCGGAGGTGAAAGGTGATTTCGAGCCCACCCCGGCCGATCTCCCAGGACTCGGCCAGGTCGCCCACGATGTTGATGTCCTTGTCGTATTTGACGAGGCCGTTGTAGACCAGGCCCGCGATGTCGTGCGAGGCGCTGTCGGAGGCGAGCAGGGGGATCAGGGTGGAGGCGTCGCCGATGGCGCCCTCCACCATGACGTCGCCGTGGGCCGGGGGCGCCTCCGCGCCCGGTCTGGCGGGGCCCGGTTCGGAGGGGCGCTGGCCGCAGGCGGCCGAACAGACCAGCAGGGCGGCGAGGCACAGGGGGAGAATCGGAAACCGGATGCGCATGGCGCCAAACTAGCCCAAGGGCCTCCGGTTTGCAACAGGAATTGCGGGCCTTTTTCGCTTGACAGGGCCGTCCCGGTATAGTTTAAAAAATGGGCCCCGGGTTTCCGGGATCGCGCGATGCAAAAACGGGCCGGGGAGGCCCCTGCCGGCGGGATCGCGATTCCAGGCGGTCTCCAGGAGCGTATGCCAAAGCACGAGAAACCGGAAATAAAACACCTCCGCCTGGGGGTCGAGACCGTACGGGACATCCTGCGGGACACCATCCGGAATTATCAGATCAACGGCGACACCAATCAGGCGGCGGCGATCGCCCTGTACGCCATCCTCTCCATCATCCCGCTGTTCATCCTCACCATTCTGATGGCGAGCCTCGTCTTCAGCTCGAATCCGCAGATCCAGCAGCAGCTCGTTCAGGGGGCGCAGGGGGTCAGCCCCTACCTGTCCCAGAGCCTCCTCGAACAGCTCGGCCAGATCGAGCAGAAGCGCCAGATCCTGGGATGGGTCGGGATCATCAGTCTCGTCTGGTTTTCCGCCATGATCTTCAACGCCATCGAAACGGTGCTGAACATCATCTTCCGTTCGCATGTCCGGCGCAGTTATGTCCTGTCAAAGCTCCTGGCCGTCGCCCTGATCCTTTTGGGCTGGATCATCATCGGGGCGAGCGTGGGTCTGGCGTATGTGGGGAGCCTCCTGGCGCGGCAGCCCCTGCTGATGGAGCACTTTGCCTATCTCCCCCTGCTTCACGGCGTCCTGTTCCGGTACGTCCTGCCCTACGCGATCACGGTCGCCTTCTTCACCATCGTCTACAAGGCGACGCCCACCGCGCGGGTCTCCTGGGGGGCGGCCCTGGGGGGAAGCCTGCTCTTTTCGGCCCTGATGGAGGTGGCGAAGCACTTCTTCGCCTGGTATGTCGCCAACTACACGCGCTACCATGTCATCTTCGGAGGGCTCGAGGCGGTGGTCGTCCTCGTGATCTGGGTCTTTTACGTGGCCCTGATCCTGCTGTTCTGCGCCGAACTGATCGCATCCTTCCAGCGGCGGGACATCCTGCTGTTGGAAAAGGCCCTCCTCAAGCCGGGGAAGACCCGGCCGTCGGTCGACGAACGCCTCCTGCGCCGGTTCGGCCGGGTGTATCCCAAAGGGAGCTTCGTCTTTCGGGAGGGCGACACCGGGAGCGAGATGTACTACATCCTGCAGGGGCGGATCCTGGTGCAGAAGCAGGCCGGGCAGATCAAGAAGGTCCTCACCGACATGGGGCCGGGGGAGTATTTCGGGGAAATGGCCACCCTGATCGACGCCCCCCGGACCGCCTCCGCCGAGGCGGCGTCCGACAGCTGTCTCGCCGTGATCGACAGCGAGACCTTTCACCGGATGCTCCGGGAGAGCGACGACGTCTCGATGTTCATGCTGCAGGCCTCTTCCCGCCGGATCAAGCATACGAACGAGGTGCTCGAGGAACTGACCGAGGCCTGGATCGAACTGATGGCGATCCTGTACTTTCTCAAGGAATGGCCCCTTGCCCGAGGCCAGGACCCGGTCACGGAACTGGTCCGCTATACGGGGAAGGACCCCGAGGACATCCGGGAGGTCCTCCGCAATCTCGGCCGCGAGGGGATCCTCCGCTTCGAGGGCGACCGGGTGATGGAATTCGTCCGCAGCGAGGCCTGGAAACTGCTGAACCACCAGGTTTTCGGCTGAGGCCGCCGCCGTCAGAGCTGCTTCACCCGGATCATGTTGGTCGAGCCGGTCGTCCAGAGGGGGTGCCCCAGCGTGATCACCGCGATCTCGCCCGGGGCGAGCTGTTCGGCGGCAAGGGCGGCCTGCGCGGCCTTTTCGATCAGGTCGTCCGTGTCCTTGAAATCACGGACCTGAATCGGCTGACAGCCCCAAACCAGGGCGAGCCGGCGGACCGTCTCCTCGTTCGGGGACAGGGCGACGATCGGCTGCCGCGGGCGGAAGCGCGCGAGGGCCCGGGCGGTCAGACCGGATTGGCTGTGGGCGATGATGCAGCGCGCCCCGAGGTGGTTGGCGAGGACGCAGGACGCCTTGGCCACGGCGGCGGAGACCCCGGGATCCGGCTGCGCCTGGAGAAAGTCCGCGTAGGGATAGCCCGCCTCGGCGCGCTCGATGAGCCTCAGCATGAATTCCACCGCCTCCACCGGATAATCCCCCGACGCCGTTTCCTCGGAGAGCATGACCGCGTCCGTGCCGTCCAGGACGGCGTTGGCCACGTCCGTGGCCTCCGCCCGCGTCGGGCGGGGGGAGTCGATCATGGAGCGCAGCATCTGGGTCGCCGTGATCACCGTCTTTCCCCGGACATTGGCCAGATGTATGAGCTTCTTCTGGATGAGGGGAACCTCGGCCAGGGGAATCTCCACCCCCAGATCGCCCCGGGCGACCATGATGCCGTCCGCCACGTCGAGGATCTCCTCGATCACCTCCAGGGCCTCGTGCTTCTCGATCTTGGCGATGACCGGGGTGGTCAGCCCCCGGTTCCGGATCAGCTCCTGGACGGCCCTTATGTCGTCCGCCGTGCGGACGAAGGACAGGGCGACGTAGTCGACGCCGTGGGCCAGGCCGACCGCGAGGTCCTCCCGGTCCTTGGCGGTGAGCGCCGGGGCGTGGATCGTTCCCGTCGGGAGGTTAATGCCCTTGTGCGAGGTCAGGACGCCGCCCGTGATCACGCAGCACCGGATGTCCGTCCCGTCGGTGTCCTCGACGACGAGCTCCATCAGGCCGTCGGCCAGAAGCAGCCGGTCCCCCCCGCGGACCTCCCGGGGCAGGTCCGGGTAGGAGAGGGAAACCTCCGCCTCGCTTCCCGGGATCTCCCGGCTCGTCAGGACGAAGGTCTGGCCGGGAACGAGGCGCACCCCCGCCTCCGGGAGGAGGCCGATGCGGATCTTCGGTCCGGCGAGGTCCTGAAGGATGGGAACGGGCTTTCCCACCCGCTCCGAGACCTCGCGCAGGAGACGGATCTTCTCCACGTGCTCCTCCGCCAGGCCGTGCGAGAAGTTCAGCCGGGCGCAGTCCATGCCGTGCAGCATGAGCTTCTCGATCATCTCGGCGCTGTCGCAGGCGGGGCCGATGGTGCAGAGGATCTTGGTCTTTTTCATGGCTCGGGCTCCTTTCCGGAAGGGTTGGGGGAAGGGGTCATGACGAAAAAGGGGGCGTGGTTCGAGGTAAAAAACGGGGGATCGCGCTGCAGGATGGGCGTCAGGGCCGGATGGCGGCGGAACTCCCGCTCGAGAAACCGCCTGACGTCCGCGCGGTTCCAGCCCTCGGGATGCGAGAAGCGACGGTACAGGGACAGGTCGCCCTCGTAGAAGGGCGCCGTTTCCAGCGGCGCGGCTTCCGGTCCCTGCACCGGGAGGTTGAAGATGGCGAGGTTGAGAAAGCCGATCCGGTCCGCGTGGCGGACGGTGAATTCCAGGGTGCGGCGCGCGGCCTCCGGGGTCTCGGCGGGGACGCCGAACAGGAGGTAGACGTAGGCGGCGATCCCTGCCGTCCGGAGGTTCGTGAGGCAGCGCGAGACGGTCGCGAGATCGATGCCCTTGGCGAGGCTGTCGAGCACCCCCTGATCGCCGGATTCGAGACCCAGCTGGAGCATGACGCAGCCGGACCGCCGGAGGGCGCGGCAGAACTCCGTCCGGGCCAGCTCCGGCGTGAAGCGGGTGAAGCCGTACCAGGGGACCTCCGGCGGGCAGTCCGCCAGGGCGCCGAGCAGGGCCGGACTCAGGGCGTTGTCCAGAAAGTGGAGGAGGGCGGGTCGCGTCCGGTCGCGCAGGCCGGCCACCTGCGACCGGACCTGCGCGGCGGTGAGGGGGCGGTAGGGGGTTTGTTCCGCCTGCTCGGGGCAGAAGGAGCACCGGTGCCAGTAGCAGCCGCGCGAGGCGCTGAAGGGCAGCACCGTCCCCGGGGACAGGTAGTCCGCGAGAGGCAGCCCGGTATAGTCCGGCGCCCGGTCCGCACCCTCGCCCGCCGCGATGCCGCGGCGGGCGAGGAGGGGCGCTTCGCCCGGTCCGGCGATCCAGTCGTCCGCGAGCGCCTTTAAGGGGCTTCCGTTTCCCAGGTGGGCCGCCCAGGAGGTGACGAGGCTGCCGCCCACGACGATTTCGATCTCCGGATGGCGGCGCCTCAGGTGGCCGATCATGGCGAAGGTGCAGAGCGCCTGGCTCAGATAGTTCAGGGAAAAACCGACGGTGCCGGGGTTCCGGGTCTGGACGAGCCGGGTCAGCCGGTCCGAAAAAAAGGGGAAGAAGGGATTGCGCTCCGGCTCCGCCGCCGCCCGCGCGAGATCGCGGCTCCGGAGCGGCGAGAGGCCGGCGTCCCGGTAATCGCTCAGACTGATGCGGATGGCGGGGGGGGAGGCCGCCTGGAGGAGGCGGTTGACGTCGCGGACGGTGCGCGGGTAGAGCGCGGACTGGCGATAGAGCGGCCACCGCCGGAGGGCGGAGAGGTGCGCATCGGCGTGCCGCCGCGCCCGCCGCGTCCAGGCGTCGTCGCCGTCCGTCGGCTCCCCCGGTGCCGCCGCCGACGCCATCAGCCACAGGAGGCCCTCCAGGTTGGCGTCCCAGAGGTGACAGGCGACGCCGTTCGACCGGAGCGCCCCCGCGAGCCGGGCGATGCCCGCCGGCGGTTCCGCCGGCTTCACGACCGGAGGGTGGATGAGGAGCATCGGAGGCCCCTATCGTCTCGTGAGAAGGGTGGATTGCTCGTCGTCGATCAACTCCCGGACGCGCTCGTAGACCGCCGCGAAGGTTTCCCCCGAGTTCTCGAAATAATGAACCCCCTCCCGGATGTGCGTCCGGCGCAGTCCGCCCACCAGATACAGCAGCTCGGCATGCACCCAGGCCTCCTGACCGGCCAGGGGGTTGAACTGCGTCGGTTCCACGAGCACGTCGAAATAGCCGGTCATCGTGGCGATCTGCCAGATGCTGCGGGGCCGGCGGCACGCCTCGTAGGTGAGCCGCAGACGGCGCTCGTGATGCTGCTCGATCGCCTCCAGGCGCTCCGGCAGGCGCCGGATCGCCTTGCCGTGGGCGGGGAGCGTCAGGGAGATGTCGCCAAGGCCCTTCATCGCCTTCAGGGTCCGGAGATAGGCGACCAGGTCGTCGGGGTGCGGCGTGATGGGGTACAGGAGGGTGTCGCCGCAGAGCATCCGCCGCCCGGCCCCGTTCTCGGAGGCGACGAGCAGGCAGATGCCCCCCGGGGAGTGGCCGGCGAAGTGGCGGACCGTCAGGCGGGGGAAAACGGCGTCGCCGACGGTCAGGGGCCCGTCCGAGGCAATCGGCTCGTCGACGCGGAGGGAGAGGTCGATCCTAAGCACCTGCCGCTGCGCCTCCGGCGTCCGGCGGTGCGGCGGCGGCATGCCCATCGCCATCAGGACCGGCCAGCGTTCCGCCATGAAGCGGGCCATCCCCCAGGGATTGCAGATCATCACGGTGTCGGAGACATGGGCGGCCACCCGGGCGTTGGACTGCGCCACGATCTTCCGGCCCAGGAGGTAATGATCCATGTGCCCGTGGGTCAGGACGATCGCGTCGATCTCCTCGATCCGGTGGCCGGTGAGCGCGAGGGCGCTCGTCAGCTCCCGCTCGCTGAAGTCGTCCGGCAGCGCCTCGATCCCGTGCGGAATCGGCTGCCGCCGCCAGAAATAGAAGAACTGCTTCGCCATGTCCGTGGGCAGGCCGGTATCGACGAGGATGAGGGCCTCGTCCTCGATGAGGTAGAGGTTGGTCGGCCCGGGGCCGATCCGGTCCGGGCAGTAGGTCCGGATGAGAAACAGACGGCGTCCGTCCCCCAGCGGGTAGGCGACGACCCGGCCGCTGCCGGTGGGGCCGTCCGCTCGGAGCACCTTTTCACGCATGGGAGATCCTTTCCGATCCTACGCCTGGATCGCCACCCCGTGGTCCCGTTCGTCCGTGAGGATTTCGAAGGCGGCCCGGTGCCGGGTGAACAGGACGTCCGGCGTTGCCGGGCCGCCGCCCCGCTTGTCGGTCACCCGGATTTCGCACGCGGCGATCTTGGTGTTCAGGCAATGCTTGTCGCCCCCCGGCGGGTTCAGGTAGTTCAGGCCGACGAAGGCCTCCCGGGGCGCGGAGATCGTTCCCTCCACGCGGCGCCGTCGGTCCTCGGAACGAAAGCTCCAGAGGAAGTAGCAGAACGACCCGCGGGCCGTCAGCATCCGGGGCAGGCTGTTCATGCGGATCTCCTCGCCGCGGTGGCGCAGGACCAGGGTCGTCAGGAAGGGGCTCCACCCACGCCCGATGCGGATCCGCGCGGTCGCCACCTCGAGAAAGCTCTCCGGGTGCGTGTCGAAGCCGGCCACCTGTCCCCACGCGTAGTGGTCCGTGTGGCGCCGTCCCCAGTTGTGGTTCTGGCTGCCGATCCAGTCGTCGATCTCGATCCGCCGGTCGTCCGCGGCGATAAAGCCCCGGTACCGCGCCAGGGGCAGGCCGACGAGACTCTTGGCCTTCGGAAATCCCGTGCTGTAGAGGCCGAGCGGGAGGAGGAAGAGGGGGGGCTGGGTCCCGTCGAAGGCGAGCTGCCAGGAGAGGTGGTGGCCCCCCGACGCCGCGGCGCCCTCGAGATGGCCGGGTTCCAGCACGGCCTCGCCGACGCGGACGGAGAACGCCCCGGCGTCGAACCGGCAATCTCCCATCGGGACCTCCCGCTTGACGGCCCAGTGGCGGTTCCGCTCCCCGTCGAAAAAGACGGCCCAGAGCTCGCCCATGGCCGCTTCCGGGCGGTCCTCGGGGCTGAACAGGGTGTAGCGGATCCAGAAGGCCAGCGGCCGGTCCGGGTGGTTGGCCCGCTGGAAGAAGCTTTCGTAGTGTCCCGCCCGCTGTCCGGGACGGTACCGGGACGTGTTCGCCCGCTCACGGGCGGCGTCCAGGGAGGCGCTCATCTCGTCCGTTCCTCCGTCGTGTCCGGACAAACGTATAATGAAAAGACCGGACCGTGTCAAGGCGGGATCGCCGCTGGCGCGAAACGGGTCCGGGGCATTATGGGCTTGACAGGAGCGGAGCATCGCTACTATATGCTTCAGGCGGCGGCGACCGTTCGATGAGGGCTCCGGAAATCGGTTGATGCCGCGAGACGGCGTGGACCGGGAACCATCGCCCGTCGCCGGAGGATCGGGTCCGTCCGTGGCGAAACATTCATTCAGGCAGGGAGGTCTTCATGAAGCTTTCTGAAATGTACAGTTTGAAGGGCAAGACCGCGCTCGTCACCGGGGGCGGTCGGGGGATCGGCAAGTTCATCGCCACGGGATTCGCCGAGGCCGGCGCCGACGTGATCATCACGTCCCGCAAGATGAAGAATCTCGAGGCGACCGCCCAGGAACTCGCCCAGGCGTATGGTGTGCAGGCCGTGCCCATCGCCTGCGATCTGGCCAAGGACGAGGAGATCCAGCAGATGCTGCAGGCGGTCCGTGAAAAATTCCCGCGTATCGACATCCTCGCGAACAACGCCGGGGTCACCTGGGGCGCGCCTACCCTCGACTATCCGCTGGAGCGGTGGGATCAGATCTTCAAGGTCAACGTGCGGGCCGTCTGGATCATCACGCAGCAGGTCGCCCGTCTGATGAAGGAGCAGGGCGGGGGGACGATCATCAACGTCTCGTCGATCATGGGGTCCCGCGGATCGGAGGAGATGGCCCATCCCGCGGTGGCGTACAATTCGAGCAAGGCGGCCATCGACCTGCTCACGATGAACCTGGCCGTGAAACTCGCCCCCTACAAGATTCGGGTCAACGCGATCGCCCCGGGGTTTTTCCGGACGGACATGATGGCCTACATCGAGAAGCCGGAGTTCTCCGCCGCCTACGAGATGGTCCTGAGCAACATCCCGCTGCACCGGATCGGCGACATGGACGATATGAAGGGGCTCGCCGTCTTTCTCGCGTCGGACGCCTCGGCCTACCTGACGGGCCAGATCCTCCACGTGGACGGCGGCATGACGGCCAAGTAGGACCGGGACGTCCGGGGCACCGTCCCGCCGAGGGAACCTGCCGGGGGGAGTTTCACACGCGCCCCCCGAGAGAACGAGGAGCGAGAGCGAATGGGTGCAATTCCTGAACTCCGGCCGGCCGCCACCGTCATCCTGGTCCGGGATCGGCAGGACGGTCCGTACGAGATCTTTCTCATGCGCCGCCACCGCAATCAGGCCTTCATGGGCGGCGCCTATGTCTTCCCGGGGGGGCGTCTCGACGAGGGGGACAGCCATCCCGATCTCCGTGCGCACCTCCACGGGCTCGTGCCGGAGGCGCTGCCGGAACGGCTCCAGGAGCCGGACCTGCCGCCCGAGACGGCCCTGGGACTTCACCTGACGGCCATCCGGGAGATGTTCGAGGAGGCCGGCGTCCTGCTCGCCGTGGAGGCCTCGGGGGCGGCGGTCGATTTCCATGCGCCGGAGACGGCGCGGCGCTTTGCCGCCTACCGGGAGGTGCTGCACCGGGGGGAGATGACCCTCCGGGATCTGGCCGCCCGGGAGGGGCTCCGTTTCGCCCTGGATCTGCTGTTGCCCTACGCCCACTGGATGACGCCGGAGATCGAGTCGAAGCGGTTCGACACCCGCTTTTTTCTCGCGCGGCTGCCGGCGGGGCAAAGGCCCGTCCACGACGAGGCCGAACTCACGGCCTCGGTCTGGATGACCCCGTCCCAGGCGCTGGACGAGCATCAGGCCGGCCGGATCGTGCTGATGCCCCCGACCCTGAAAACGGTCGAAGAACTGGCGGCGCACCGGACCACGGAGGCGCTCTTCAAGGCCGTCTCCGGGCGCGCGATCCCGCCCATCCTGCCGCAGCCGTTCACACCGGGGGGCGAGTTCGGGGTCAAGCTGCCCTTCGACCCGGAGTACACCATCGACGCCTTCAAGCTTCCGCCCCGCCCCGGCGAGACCTGCCGGATCGTCACCTGCAAGGGGATCTGGAAGACGGCGACGGCCTGAGACGCGCGGACCGCCCCGGGGACGGATTTTTCCGAAGGATCGTTCATCGACCGCGCCTGAAAAAGCGAAGCGCCGGATTTGCGGGGTCGCTGATCAAGGCCGGATTTTCAAGGGATCGTTCATCACACTCGGGAAGGGGGGGCGATGGGGCTTCTGGAGCAACGGACGGGGGAGAAGGTTCACAGCCGGACCCTGGAAATCCTGACCTATCCGGCGGGGGACCGGGGCATCCTCGTGACGGGGGAACTCGTCGAGAAACGGCTGCGACCCTATTACGGCGTTTCCGGCGAGATCCGGTCGCCCCACACGGTGCATCACATGATCATCCGGATGCTGATCGAAGGATTGACCTTCGCCATCACCGAGATCGAGGTCGAGATGCCGGGCGTGCCGCGCGACGCCTGTCTGGAAACGGCGCAGTGCTTAAACCGCCTCGTCGGGATGAACATCGCCGCCGGCTTTACGCTCAAGGCCCGGGAGGCCGTCGGGGGACGGCGGGGATGCACCCACCTGCTCGCCCTGCTCACGGCGATGGCGCCCGCGGCCGTGCAGGGCTTCTGGGTCCATCACGCCGCCCAGCCTATGGAAAACGACACGTCCTCCCGCCTGATGGAGCAGTACCTGATCGATTCGTGCTGGGTCTGGCGCCGGGAAGGGCCCATGGCCCAGGATCTGCTTCGGGAGATCGCCGACGAGCCGCCGTCGGACCGGTCGGGAGTCCAGCCCGGCGACCCGTCCAATCCGCCTAAAACTTGACCTGCGGCGCCGCCTGGGCCGCCGCCGGGGCCTCGAAGAATGCCGCCTTCGTGAAGCCGAACAGGCCGGCCAGCAGGTTGGCCGGGAAGGTCCGGATGGCGACGTTGTAAGTCCGGACGGCGTCGTTGTAGCGCTTCCGCTCCACGGCGATCCGGTTTTCCGTGCCCGCCAGTTCATCCTGGAGATGCATGAAATTCTGGTTGGACTTGAGCTCCGGGTACCGCTCCACGACGACGAGCAGGCGGCTCAAGGCCCCCGACAGGGCGTTGTTGGCCTCGATCTTGTCCGGAACGGTGGCCGCGCCGCCCACCCGCGCACGGGCGTTGGTGACCTCCACGAGCACGTCCTTCTCCTGCTTGGCGTACCCCTTGACCGTCTCCACCAGGTTCGGGATCAGGTCGTAGCGGCGCTGCAGCTGGTTCTCCACCTGGGCCCAGGAGCTCTTCACCGACTCGTCCAGGCGGACGAAGGTGTTGTAGTTCCCCTTGAAGAAGGAATACAGCGAGATCCCGAGGACGAGAAGGACGAGAAGGACGACGATGAGCGCTTTTTTTCCTGTGGACATAGGGTTCCTCCTTGGTGTTGATAGCGGTTTGGGTCCGGGGCGGCGACGGGACGGCGATCGGGGCCGTCGCGGGGTCCTCCGTCAGGTCCGCCACTGATCGATCTGCGTGCACAATGCCTGGATCGCGCCGAGATAGCCTCGGAAAAAGGCCTGCACGTCCCGGTCTAACAGGCGGTCCGTTCCCGCGCGGATGTCGAGCGCCGTCAGGAAAACGTCGGCCGGGAACGCAAAGTGTTCCGCCGCGTCGCGGACGATCTCCCTTCGGCCGGCCGGAATCGGGAGCGCCTTCAGATAAAGAAGGCCGTGAAACAGAGAGATCATCGCCGTTACGGAAACCCGGATCAGCTCCCGGACGGCCTTCGCCCGGCCTTCGGTTTCCAGGTAATGCTCCCGCAGGAGCAGGATTTTCCCCTTGAGTTCGCGTTCCAGTTGCAGGCGCAGATGTTCCCGGTCGAACGCGAGTCCCCCCAGAACGTCCTCGCCGTCGACCCGGACATGGTGTTCCCTCATGGTGAGGAATTCGAGGGGATAGACGTCGAGGGAAGAGGCGATGTCGGTCCGCGTCATGAACAGCGGGGTTGCCACCCCGCGCTTCTTCCACCGCCCGACGAGGTCGAAGGCCCGCTCAAGGTCGTCCATGGCCGCCCCGTCGAGGACGACCAGAAAATTCAGGTCCGAGCGGCCCGGAACGTAATCCGGGCCGGCGGCGCTGCCGTAGAGAATCAGGGAAACCAGTCCGCCGCCGAAGACGCGGCGATAGTCCGCCGTGATCTCGGCGAAGATCTCCTGCGGGTGTTTCGGTCGTCTGGCCATCCGATGCTCCTTTCCTAAAAACTCCGTCCGGCCCCGCCGCCGCCGCTTCCGCCGCCGCCGAAGCCCCCGTATCCCCCGCCGCCGAAGCCGCCGAAGCCGCCCCCCCCGCGGCCGCCGCTCCCGCTCATCAAAAGCAGCAGGATCCAGGGCAGCATGGCGCGCCCCTGGCGCGTTCCCAAGAGGGGGATCAGGATCAGAAAAAGAACGAGCAGGGTGAAGGCGTCGATGCCTTTCCGCTGCCGCGCGACGGGCGGCGGCGCGGGTGCCGGGCTGCCCGTCAGGGTCACGCCGGCATCCCTGGCGATCACCTCCGAGACGGCGAGGGCCGCGTTCAGGAGCCCCTTTCCGTAGTCCCCGGTGCGGAGGAGGGGGACGACGTGGCGGTCCAGGATCTCGCCGACCCGGCCGTCCGGCAGGATGCCCTCCACGCCGTAGCCCGTCTCGATCCGGATTTTCCGCTCCTTGAGAGCGAGAAAGATCAGCACGCCCCGGTCCTCGCCCTGCTTGCCGATGCCCCAGGCCTGGTAGAGGCCGTTCACGGTGTCGTTGATCTCCGCCTCCCCGAGGGTGGCGACGGTGGCCACGACGACGGAGGCGCCCGTCTTCTCCAGAACCTCACGGGACAGGGCGTCGATCCGGCGCGCCTCCTCCGGACCGATGACATGGGCGAAATCGTTGACGGCCCCGACGGGCTTGGGAAACTCGCCCCGGGCCGCCGCCGGGATTAGGAACAGCAGTCCCAGCAGGAGGAGGATCGGGAGGCAGGCGGTTCGCGAGTGAAATGCAGGGGCCATCTTCGTTCATCCGACGGGGTTTCCGGAGCCCTCGATCCGGCAGGGGTACGAAGCCTTTCGCCCGCCGGAAACCGGATTCCGGAAGTGCGCGTAATATATGCAGCGCGGGGCAAAATAGCAAATGGTATTTTCGCGCCGCCCCCCCGGAATGCCCCGTCCCGGGGCCGGTGCTTCGAGGAAAAAGATCTTGAAAAAAAACGAGGGGACTGCGATATAGCTTCCATCCGGTTTTGAAGGGGGGTGCGTCAGGGATGAAGTCCGGGCACCGCGGTGTCTTTTATGAATTCATTCTGTTCGGGTTTTATCTGGCCTCGAAGCTCATGCGCCACAAGGCGCATCTGCTGGGGCGGGAGAACCTCGCGCGCATTCCCACCCCGATCATGTTCGCGGTGACCCACGACAGCTATTTCGAGGTTCCGTCGCTCTCCCGGGTCTACTATGCCCTGAAACCCCGGCCGGATTTCATGGTCATGGCCAAGAACGATTTCCTGAGCGGCCGCTACCTCTCGACAAACTACGGGAAAAAGAGCCGGCTGCTGCGAAGCATCCTGCTGATGATCGACAAGTCGGGCCTGCCCATGGCCATTTTCCGCAAATTGAAGCTGGCGGCCATCGACCGGCCCTTTGTCGAGGTCTTGAGCAAGAAGAAGGAAGAGCTGAAGCAGGAAATCTCCGATCAGTTGAGCCGGTTCAGGGAAGGCAGCGCTCAGGGGGTTTCGACACTGATTTTTCCCGAGGGGACCACATGGGGATTCGGCGGCCTGAAGAAAATCCGCAGTTCCGTGTACCAGGTCCTCGAAAACACCTTCCAGGAGACCGGCCGGAAGGTGTACATCCTGCCCATCAACGTCAAGGTGGACCGCCTCGTGCAAGGGGCGAAGGACGTGTTCATCCGCGTCGGCCCGCCGGTCTTCTTCCGCAAGCCCAAGGACGAATTCAACCGGACGCTCTACGAGCTTCTGCAGGGGCTCCACACGATCACCTTCAGCCAGGTGGCGGCCTACTACCTGAAACGCCTGGCGGAGATGAAGCGGGATACCGCCCGGACGGTCCTCTTCCGGAAAGAGCTTTTCCTGCAGAATCTGGAGGGGATCCTCACGGAGATGAACCGTCTGGCTCGCGACCGCGCCCTGCCCGGTTTCGACCCCGCGCTAAAAGACCGCCGGTATCTTTCCGACAAGGCGGAACGGTTCCTGAAGTACTGTCTGAAGAAGCGCTACCTGCACAAAGAGCGTCTGAGTGACCGGAAAGAGGCCTTGCTGCTCGACATCGAGAGAATCCTGTCCAGCCCCCCCGTGAAGGAGTTCCGCAAGGCCAATCCCCTCGCCTTTTGTGCAAACGAGCTGAACTCCCTGGGCGAACAGACCATCCGGCCGGTGTTCGACGCCCGCCTCCGCTGCCGGTAAGGCGCGCGTCCGGCGTCAGCCCCTGCAGCCGGTCCGCCTCTCGATGCGGGCCGGGAAGGCCGGTGGGAAGGGATCGGGTTTGGGCGGCGGGACGGAGAATAAAACGGGGACGCCGGACACGGGACAGGGGCGGCAGGACGGATCGGGGGGATCGTCCGGAGACCGCATTCAAGGGAGAGACTGTCGGATGCCCAACAGGTTCAGCACATATCTGAAAAAAAAGGTTCTCAAAAAGGACCAGAACCTCGTTTCGCTCGACGACCCCTACGAGGTCGCCGGGGCGCTGTTGCGGGGTCACGCCGTGCGAGGGGTTCTCGACGCGGGCGCGAGCAACGGACATGCCTCGAAACGGATCCTCAAGCACTTCCCCTCGGCCCGCGCCTATGCCTTCGAGCCGAATCCGATGTACCGAGCCGGCCTGATCGAATACGCCCGGCGGGATTCCCGGTTCCATCCCCAGTTCGCGGCGCTTTCGGACCACGAGGGGACGGCCGAACTCAACATCACGGCCTCGGCGGGCAATGCGTCCCTTTTGAACCCGTCCGACAGGCTGCGGGACATCGACCCGGACGGCGCCGGGATCCGGGAGGTCGTTCAGGTGCCGCTGGTGACGATCGACGGCTGGGTGGAGCGAAACGGCGATGTGCCGATCGAGTTCATGAAATTCGACATTCAGGGGTATGAGCTGACCGCCCTGAAGGGGGCGACCCGAACCTTGAAAAAATCGACGCTGATCGTCTACAGCGAGATCTGGTTCAACGGGGCGTACGAAAAGGGCGCCCTGTTCGGCGAGCTGGATTTTTTCCTGCGCGAACAGGGGTTTTCGGTCTACGACATCTACAAGCCCCGCTACAACCGGGCCGGCGGCCAGGTAATCTGGGCAAACGCGATCTTCATCCATGCCGACAAAGTCAGATCCTGAGAGGACCCCTTCCATGCCCTCCCCGTGGAGATTGTCTCCGGCCGCCTGGTGCGTTCTGCTCGCCGGATTCGCCGTCCGGGTCTACCTCGCGTATCGGCTCCCCACCTTGAGCCTCGACAGCCACCTCTATTTTCAGCAGGCCAAGGCGCTCCACTACGGCCTCTTCGATCAACTGCTCGCTTACTATATCTACGTGTCACCCTACCCGATCGCGGTCTCCCTGGTCTATTCCGTTTGCGGAGACTGGATCGTCGCCGCCCAGGGGGTCAACATCCTGTTCGGCACCCTGACGATCGCCGTTCTCTACGGGTTTCTGCGCAGGTTCTTCGCGGACGGCGTCGCCGCCCTCGGCGCCCTGGTCTTTGCCCTGCTGCCGACGTTCGCGGAGGTGTCCAGGGACGCCCTGCGGGATCCGATGTTCTGGTTCTTTTCGGCCCTGGGGCTGTACCTCTTCGTTCTGCACCTGGAGAAGCGGCGGCCCCTGCTGCTCCTGGGCTGCAGCCTTTGCCTGGCCTTTGCAGCCTGGGCGCGCTTCGAGGCGGGGCTCTACATCGCCGCGACCGCCGGATGGATGTTTTTTCTGAGACGGCAGGGGCGCTGGACGGACCTGCTGGTATTCCTGCTTCCCTATGCCTTCCTGGGGTTCCTCCTCGTGGCCCTGTCTTTCTATCTGGATCTCAGCCTGGTCGAGATCCTCAATCCGAAACGAATCCTGGATCTCCCCGCGCAGTTCCTTGCCCAGTACGATGCGCTCCGCGAGCAGTTGAAAATTCTGGCCCGACCGTCCTACATCATCGGGCTGAACAGCTATTTCTTCGACCGGATCCGGAGCCTCCTGTGGATCATCGCCCTGATTGCCCCCATCGTGCTCCTGGCCGAATGCCTGGTCTACGTTTTTTTTGTTGTGCTGGTCGGGGGCGTGGTTTCATCGCTCCGCCGGCGCTGGGCGGACGGGCGGATCCGCTACCTGGCGGTGGTGTCGGTTCTGGCGCTGGGGGCGCTTTATTTATGGACGCTCTATACCTGGCACGGCGCCGCGCGCCATCTCGCCGTCTTCATCCTCCCGTCCTTCGTCTTCATCGGGGCGGGGATCGAGGCCGGTCATGCCCTCCTGGTCAGGCGCTTCCGGTATCGCCCGGCCGCCGCCTATGCCCTGATCGGCGCGGTCGTGCTCCTGACCCTCCTGCCGGCGGTCCTGCGGGCGAACTTCGATCGGGACAAACTGGTCTACAGGGAAATCGGCCGCCACATCGCAAAACGCGAGGCGAACGCCCGGCCGGTTACCGTTTGCGGGGCCTTCAAGCGGGTGGTGGACGTCCAGTTCTACGCCAACCTGAACACGCCTTCGGCGACGTATTTCGATTACAGGGCGCTGTTCCATGACGCGAATGTCCTGAGCGCCGATTCGATCTGCCGCACGCCCTGCGATTATCTGGTCCGGGACGAGAGGGGGTGGCGGGAGTCGAAGGTCGATTTATCGCGTCCCTCGGCCTCCTGCACGTTTCGCGAACTTGAGCGGTGGCCGTCCCGAAAGCACGGCGCCCTGATCCTCTACGAGGTCTCCCGATGAAGGTCGGGCTCGTCTGCCGCCATTTTCTTTCCACCAGGGGGGGGCTGGAACGGTACACCGTCACCCTCGCGGCCGAACTGCTGCGCCGGGGCCACGACGTTCACGTGTTCGCCCACAGCGGCGAACGCCTCCCGGGCCTCCATTTCCATCCCGTCCCGTTTTTTCCCCTGTCCTCCCCCGGGAAAAACCTCTCCTTCGCCTTCATGGCCTCGCGGCGGATCGCGCCGCTTCGCCTCGACGTGGTTCAGAGCATGGAACGGATCTGGCGCCAGGATATCTTCCGCGCCTCGGACGGCATCAACCCCATCCAGATGGTCCAGCGCTACCCCAACCCCTGGCTCCGGCGCTTCAAGGCCGTGACTCCTCGGAGAAGGGCGCTGACGTTTCTCGAACGCCGGATCTTCGAGGGCGGCGGCGCCCGCTTCGTCATGACCAATTCGCGCCTGGTCCGGGATCAGATCCTCCACCACTACCGGGTTCCCGAAGACAGGGTTCGCGTCATCTACAACAGCGTCGACACGTCGCGGTTCAATCCCGGCGTAAGAGAGCGGCTCGGCGCGCCCCTGCGCCGCCGCTACGGCATCGGACCGGAGGAACGGCTGATCCTCTTCGCGGGAAACGAATTCAAACTTAAGGGACTGGCCGTTCTGCTCGAGGCCGCCGCCGGCCTCGGCGCCCGAAAGATCCGGATCATCGTGGCCGGCTCCGATTCCGCGGGCCCGTACCGGTCCCGCGCCCGGCGGCTCGGTCTGGGGGACGCCGTCGTCTTCGCGGGGTATCAAAAGGCGCTGGAGGGGTTTTACGGCGCGGCGGACCTGTTCGTGTTGCCGACGCGATACGATCCCTTCGCCAATGTCTGCCTCGAGGCCATGGCCTGTGGGACCCCGGTGGTGACCACCCGGATGAACGGCGTGTCCGAAGTCATCGAGCCGGGGCGCGACGGCTTTGTCCTGGGCGACGTCTCGGTGGGGGAGCTGACGGCATCCCTGCGCGCGTATCTGGACGCCGGCGACCCGCGCGCCCTGGGAGCGCGGGCCAGTCAAAAGGCCGCCTCCTTCACCCTGGAGGCCCATATGCGGGAGCTGCTGGCCCTTTACATCGACGTGATCGAGGACAAGCGGTCATGAGCAACGGCGCCGGGAAGATCAGGATCGTGCACCGGCCGGACATGGTCGTGAACGCCGACTTCCAGTCCCTCCTCGCCGAAAACGATCTGCTGGATTACGAGCGGATCTTCCGGCGGGAGGACGGCACGGTCGTCAAGAAGATCGGGGAGCGCAGCGTGGTCCGGCTCGATCTCGTTCAGGACGGGCGGCCGCGGCGGATTTTCCTCAAGCGGCACCGGGCCGTGCGTCCGGACCTCGGGGCCTGGATCGGCCACGGGTTCTCGGCGCGCGGCCTCTCACCCGGGATGGCGGAATTCGAGAATATCCGCGATTTCAGGGAGAGCGGCCTGCCCACGGTCACGCCCGTCGCCGCGGGCGAGCGGCGGACCGGCGTGTTTCGGTTCGAATCGTTTCTCGTGACGGAGGATTTTTCCCCCTACGTTTCGCTGGAAAGCCTGATCCGGGAGCGCCCGGAGCGGTTCGCCGGACCGGAGGGGACGCCGTGGAAGCAGCGGTTGCTTGCCGCCATCGGACGCCTGGCGGCCGCGATGCACGCCCAGGGGTTCAACCACCGCGACTTCAACGCCACCCATATCCTGATCGGTCCCGAGGATGAAACGGGGGCGGTTTCCCTGGCGCTGTTCGATTTTCAGCGGGTGGACCGCAGGACGTGGCTGCGGTTGAAATGGCGCGTCAAGCTGCTGGCGGAGCTGTTCTTCACGCTGCCGGAGCCGCTCTTCGACCGGGAAGACCGCCGGCTGATTTACCGGGCCTATCGCGGCGCCGGGCGGATACGGCCGGTGGACCGGTTTTTACTGCTTCTCGTCGAACGGAAGATCGCGCGCATCGCGCGCCATACGCGCAAGGTCGACGCGCGCAAACAGGCCGACCGGGAGCGGGGCCGCCGCATCGGATAGCGGACCGGCTCGGCGCGCCGGACGGGTGGATGCGGGACGCACAGGCCGTCAGATTCACAGTGCGCCTGAGGGAAGACGTCGGCCCGCGGGAAGACTCCCGCACGTCCGGGGTCGGAGGCGAGGATGAACGGTCGACTGAAGGTTCTTGCCGCTCACGTGGAGGACGGGGACTGGCTCCGCCGGGTCGCCCGGACGGTGTTCGATCGCTATACGGGCGGCCTGCATCGCTGGGCTCTGGACGACGATGACGGGATCCGCCGGATCCATCTCGGCGAGCGGGCCGGCGTCCTGGCGATCCGCCTCGCGGGGCGGACCTGCTGCGTGAAGCTCTTCTACGACGATCGCCCGCGCGTGACGTGCCTCAACCGGCTGGGCTTTTCCAAGGCCCGCCGCGCCTTCGAAAACGGGCTCGAACTTGCCCGGCGGGGCATCCCGACGCCGGCCATGCTGGGCTGGGCCGTGGACGGCAAGACCGGCCTGGCGCTGCTCGTCACGGAACTCATCGTCGACGCCGAACGCGTGGATCTGTGGATCGCCGCTCAGGGTCTGACGGAGGATCTGATCGGGCGGGTCGCCGGTTTCGTCCGCCGGATACACGACGCCGGCGTGGGCCATGGCGACCTGTCGCTCCGCAACCTGCTGGTCGGCCGGCGCGACGGAGGGCTTTCCCTCTGGATTCTGGACTACGAGGACACGGTGTTCCGGAAGGCGATGTCGCGGCGGCGGCGCCTGCGGGACCTGCACCACCTGCACGAGCGGGCGCTGGCGCTGAGCGGTGTCGAAGACCGTCTGCTTTTCCTGAGGCATTACCTGGGCGATGCCGGCGACGTCGCGCGGTGGGCGGAGGACCTGCGGGCATCCCTGCGGCGCCACCCCTCCAAGTACAGCCGCGCCTGTTCGCCGGAAGGCGAAAAATGAGCGGTTCGCCCGCGAGGGAAATCGATGCGCGGGACCCGGCCGGGCTGTTCCCGGGCGCTCCCAGGCGCACCGGGCGTTCCCCGGGGCGGTCTTCCCCCGCTCAGGCCTTTCCCTGGCCCTTGCTCCACGAATCCCTCAGGGCGACAATCCGGTTGAAGACGAGCCTCTCCGGCCGGCTGTCCTTCTCGTCCAGGCAGAAATAGCCCGTCCGCTCGAACTGGAAGCGGGCGCCGGGCGCCGCCTCCGTGAGACCGGCCTCCACGAAGCAGCCCTTCAGGACCTCCAGAGAATCCGCATTCAAAAACTTGACGAAATCGTCGCCGGCGGCCGCCGGATCGGGAACGGAGAACAGCCGGTCGTACAGCCGGACCTCGGCGGGGGCGGCGTGCGCCGCCGAAAGCCAGTGGATGACCCCCTCCACCTTGCGCCCGTCCGCGGGCGGCGCGTTGCGCGTTTCCGGGTCGATCGCGCAGTGGACCTCCGTGACCTCGCCGCCGACCGCGTCCCGGTTATGGCTCGCGTAACGGATGACATAGGCGTTCCTCAGGCGGACCTCCCGCCCGGGCCCGAGACGCTTGTACTTCTTGGGCGGGTCCTCCATGAAGTCGTCCCGCTCGATGTAGAGAACCCGCGAGAAGGGGACCTCGCGCGATCCGAGCACGGGGTTCTGGGGGTGGTTGGGGCAGGTGAAGGTTTCCGTCCGGTCCTCGGGGTAGTTGTCAATCACGACCTTGAGCGGTTTCAAAACGCCCATCGTCCGGGGTGCCCGGTCGTTCAGGTCCTGGCGGACGCAGTGTTCCAGCAGGGCGATGTCCACGACGGTGTCGTTCTTCGCCACGCCGATCTCCGCGCAGAAGTTCCGGATCGCCTCCGGCGTGTAGCCGCGCCGCCGCATCCCGGCGACCGTGGGCATCCGCGGGTCGTCCCAGCCCTGCACGTGGTCGTTTTCCACCAGATCGATCAGCCGCCGCTTGCTCAGGACCGTGTAGCTCACGTTCAGGCGGGCGAATTCGATCTGCCGGGGATGGTCCCAGGAGATCAGCTGGTCCACGAACCAGTCGTACAGGGGGCGGTTGTTCTCGAACTCGAGGGTGCAGATGGAGTGGGTGATCCGCTCCAGGGCGTCCGAGAGGCAGTGGGCGAAGTCGTACATGGGGTAGATGACCCAGGCCTCGCCCGTCCGATGGTGCGGCGCCCGCTTGATGCGATAGATGACGGGGTCCCGCATGACGATGAACGGCGAGGCCATGTCGATCTTGGCGCGCAGGACGTGCTCGCCGTCGGCGAACTCCCCGGCCCGCATCCGGGCGAACAGGTCCAGGTTCTCCTCCACGGAGCGATTGCGGTAGGGGCTCTCCTTCCCCGGTTCGGTGAAGGATCCCCGGTATTCGCGGATCTCGTCGGCGTTGAGGCTGCAGACGTAGGCCTTGCCGGCCCGGATCAGCTCGACCGCAAACGTATAGAGCTGCTCGAAATAGTCGGAGGCGAAAAATAGGCGGTCCTGCCAGTCGAAGCCCAGCCAGTGGATGTCTTCGATGATCGACTCCACGAACTCCAGGGATTCGCCGGCCGGATCCGTGTCGTCCATCCTGAGGTTGCAGGTGCCGCCGTACTGGGCCGCGATGCCGAAATTGAGGCAGACCGACTTGGCGTGGCCGATGTGGATGTAGCCGTTCGGCTCCGGGGGAAAACGCGTGGCGACGCGGCCTTCATGCCGGTTCGTCTTGAAGTCGTCCGCGATGATGTCCCGGATGAAATCGCTGGGTGCCGGGTCGTTGCTGGAATTCATATGGACAGGAACCTCCCGTGGTTTTTCTGCACCCGTCGGGCGCGTCCTCGCGCGGATCCCGCTTGCCGTGCTGTGTGCTCCGCGGATCGCCGCTCCCTCCGGGCGGGTCGAGTATAGGGAAAGCGCCGCCGGGTGTCAACAGAATACGGCCCGCTTCAAACATCTTGATCTGCCGCGCATTTTCTTGTTAAAAAGAAACGGGGACGGGGATGCCCCGCCGGGGTCATGGAGGGGCGATCCGCCGTCCGGACGCCGTCACGGGATCGAGACGGCGGAATCTCTGGACCGGGCCGCCCGTCATCGGGAACACGGGGGCCGGTGAAAGGACGCGCCGAATCAACCCCGGGCGGGTTCCTGCCTCGGCCCGTCGAGGTTGAGCCGCCTCAGATCCCTGTCCCGCCGGATCTTGAACAGGAAGTCCCACGCGCACACCTTCATCCGATCGAGGTCCGTCAGGACCGGGCCCTGGGCGGACACCAGGATATGATCCTGTTTGAGGTCTCCGTGGGCGATCCGGTGTTCATGCAGACGCCGGACCCGCTGCCGCACCTGCTGAAGGAGGGCTTCCCGCCGAAGCGGGGGAAGGTCCGGCTCCTGAAGCGTTTCCGCGAGGGTTTCCCCCTCGATGCACTCCAGGATCAGAAGGGACTCCCGGACAAAGCACCCCCGGTAAAACTCGACGCAGCAGATGGGCCTGGGCGTGCCGATCCCCAGCATTCTCAGGAGGTGTCCGTTCACCCACGCCCGTTTCGCACGCGACGTTTCGAAGGTGGGCAGGATCGCGCGGATCCTCCCCCGCTCGCGGTACCGCCGGACGACCACTTTTTTCGCGTTCCACTCGAGGGTGGACACGGAGGGGCTCTTTCCGAGCGTCGCGCTTTCTCCGGCGCCCGCCGGGACGGTCAGCCGCTCGAGCCAGGGGCGGAGATCCGCATCTTCGAAAAAGGCCCGTTCGTAAACGGCCCGATACGCTTGGCCTTCCACGCGTTGATAGCGCTTGCTGGTTCGTAGAGTCTTTTTCAGGCCGCGCAGGACGGCTGTTTTTCGATAACGGCCGTGAAGAGACAGCATCGCGGCCTCGTCGGCGTCGGAGGGCCGGTATCCCCGGGCCTCGAGGTAGGCGCGGCAGAGGCTCCGGAGGGAATCCTCGTCGTCATCCTGAAGAATGCCGCCCAGCAGCGCGACCTGCGAAATCCCCTCCTTACGGGTGACGGGGCGCGAGCGGAAGGTCATCTGCGCACTGTCCAGCATGAAGGCGCGATCGCCCCTCAGCAGAAAGTTCCCGAGGTGCATATCCCGCTGCAGGACGCCCCGGTCGTGATACGCCGCCAGTTCCCGGCATACATTTTTCAGCAGCTCGACCCGTTCCGGGCCTTCCGGCAGGGCCGCGAACACGTCCGCCGCCGGCCGTGAATCGACGATTTTCTCGACGACCAGGGCCCAGCGTCCCGCGTCCGCCCGGCCGTAGAACAGCGGCTTCTGGGACGTCAGCCCACGGGCCGCCACGGCTTTCAGGCCGCGCCATTCCCGCTGCAAATGCCGCCGGGCCTGGCAAGGATGGAAAAAAATCTTCACCACCACCGGCCGGTCGTTCCACCGGGCGTCGAAGACCTCCCGCCTGCCGGGGACGGACCTGAGCAGACGGATGCATCGGATCGTTTCGTCGGAGTGGTGCGGGAAGACGCGCCTGAGCAGCAGGGGGGTGGATGAGTTCGTCATGGTTTTCGTTGGGGTCGGGCGGCCCTCGGTCCGGGCCGCTATCGTTCGCTGGCCTGCGCGACGACGGATATAAGCCGGGGGGCGATGAGGCTCACGTCATAACCGGACGCATGGAAACGGTCCGCCCGGGCCATCTTGTTCCCGTTGGACCGCATCCCCGATGAGGCGTATCAGCTGCGCCTTCCATTGGGCCGGTCCGCTGGCTAGAAGGCCCGTGATGCCCTCCACGATGTGCTCGGCATTGGTGCCCACCGGCGAGGCCACCGCCAGCAGGCCTGCCGCTCGGCGTCTATATTGATGAAGTCGAGGTGGTTTTTTGCCGTACCCGATGCGGATGAACACCTAGCCGTCCTCGCACTTCGGATAGGGCGGCTCGATGAATCTTCTTTTCACGAACCCTAACTCCTGCCGTAATTACTTGAAAATCATCGCCGCCCGTCCGGGCCAGACCCACCCCTAAAATTTGCGGGGAAGTATAAGCAGCGCACACCGCTATGTCAACGGAAAAACCGGAACGTGTCACTGACACACACTGAAATTGTTCCTTGACAGGCAAATATATCATTCATATACTCTGCCCCGTCAAAGCAAAGTCTTATCAATCGAAATACGAAGATTGCCATTGTTCGTGCTGTCAGAATCTCATAAAAATCTATGGCCAGATGCTTGGATTGACAAGAACCGTCTTCGGCCATTAACGCGTTTTAACAATGGTGCTGGTGATTTGATTATTGCTGTCAGCCAGGCTTCTGATCTGCCATTCGCTCGTTCCAGGCGCTGTAATAGCAAGAACCTTCTTTTCCGAATATCAGGGAAAAATACCGAATGAATCCTTTGCGCAGCTTGAGTAAAGCTTTTGGTTATGAACTCATCAAGGAAAAGAAAAACCCCTCTTTGAGTTCACACCTCAACAATATCTTCAATCTTTACCGAATCGACCACGTGTTGGATGTGGGGGCGAATCACGGGCAGTTCGCCAAGATGATCAGAAAGTCAGGCTATCGCGGCGCTATCTATTCATTTGAGCCAGTTACGGCATCTTTCGAGCGTTTGACGGAGGTGGCGCGAGGCGACGATCACTGGCATACCTTCAAGTTTGGATTGGGCGATGAGCGTGCCAGCATGGCCATCAATCTATCGAAATCCTCCGACCTCAACTCACTGCTGACGCCAAGTGAGTATGGTAAGTCTCGTTATCCGAAGATCGAGATAAATGATCAGGAAATTATCGAAATCGATACACTGGACCATTTTCTTGTTGAATCCGGTATCCCTTTTGATGCAAGAATTTTTCTAAAAATGGACACCCAAGGCTATGATCTTCGGGTCTTTGATGGCGCCAAAAACTCGTTAGGACGTTTTTCTGGATTGCTGTCAGAACTCTCGCTCATTCCGATTTACGATAATGCACCGTGTTATCTCGAATCCCTTGCGTGTTATGAACGCAGCGGTTTCCAAGTCAGTGGCCTGTATCCGGTCAGTCGCAATCCAAATTTGACAATCATCGAGGTCGACTGCGTCTTGGTCAATAAAAACCCAAGATGAACAATACGGGCACTTTTCTCAGCATCATTGTGCCGACTTTCAACTATGGCCACATGTTGCGCCGGTCGTTGGAGTCTGTACTTTCGCAGATGACCGGAGAGTGTGAATTGGTCGTGGTCGATGATGGATCTACGGACAATACGTCAGAATTACTGGTGGAGCTCTCGGCTGACTACCCCGTTGGTTTTCACTGGATACGTCAAGATAACGCAGGTGCTGCTGCCGCCCGCAATCGCGGTCTGTGTGCAAGCTACGGAAGGCATATACTGTTTCTGGATGCCGATGATGAGCTATTGCCAGGAGCATTGGACGCAATCTGTTCGACATTCCATGACGATCTTGATGCGACAGTGGTGATTGGCGGCCGGATAACCCGCTGGCCAAACGGCCGAGAGAAGCACCATAAGCCTCCCTTGTCTTTGGATGTGAATCCCTGCCGACGGGTGGCCGATTACCTCTTGCACAAGAAGATCTCTGTAAGCCATGGTGCAGTTGCTGTGAGGCGTTCTCTCATCGAAAGGCGCACATACCCAGAGTCATTTCGGAGCCGGGAAGATATTCCGGTATCGGCTTATTGGTTAGCATATGGCAACATCAAGACGATTAGCTCTCAATTAGTATTAATACATAAACATCCCGACAGTTTGCGTCATCGGGGAAAAGTTAGCGAACCTATAGAGCTGGAATTGGCGGAAGAGATTTTTCTAGGACTGCCGAAGGAATGTCAGGGGCTTAAGCGAGCTTTTCTGGCACAGCGTTACTTATCTTTGTCCAGGATATCTGCGGCATCTGGAGAGGTGTCCACCGCAAGACGATTTCTTATAATGGCTTGCCGCTTGGATTGCGCGCAACTCCTTGTTCAAGGCCAACTACGCAAACTGCTTTCTAGTTGGCTTGGAATGTTGTTCCGATAGTCCACAAGTTTGCGTCCGAATGAATTTTTGAACATGGCTTGATTCGCCAAATAGTCGGCGACACGCTCTCTTCATGATATTGCGTATCTGACGTCTCGCAGATCCCCCCCACGACGATCGATCATTTCTATGGGGGCCCTCAATACTCATGGGACGATTACATTGAAGCATAACATATCGCAAAAAGGTGAGAGAGAGGTCTGCCAGATAAGCGCTTCAAGCTTGTCCCCGTGAATAATGAAACGAACCACAGGAGAATCACATCCCAGCCCCGCATGGAAACTGCTGGTCGTCCATTCTTCCTCCGCGAATAACATCGAGTAACGCCAATGCCCAAGGGTCGCATTGTCCAGGGTAACCATCAGATCCCACAGCTTCCCCGGAACCCAGTCATGACGCCTGCAGTCCTGGTGCATCATCATCCCGGCGCGCCGCCGCCCGGCTCGCGCCGCCGCCCGGCTTGACAATCGTCCGCGGGGCCATTATCATGGCGCCCGACGCCCGAGTCCGGGAAAATGCCCCGTCCGCCGGGTCGGGTCTTTCCCGAATCGGCCTCGAGCCCGAACAGAAGGAGGACAGCGATGAAGGATCGTTTGAATGCCCTGGAGGTGGCCCTGAACAACGAACTCAGGGAGCGTGAATTC
Source organism: Syntrophales bacterium (assembly GCA_035358035.1). Lineage (GTDB taxonomy): Bacteria > Desulfobacterota > Syntrophia > Syntrophales > UBA2251 > UBA2251. The sequence goes on from DAOPOS010000010.1 coordinate 49,725, forward strand.
TATCTGCGCCACGCCACGCGGACAAAGAACCCCGTCGGCGCCGCCATGTTCCGGCAGATTGCGGCGGAGGAACTGGAGCATTACGAGCGCCTGCACGCGCTCAAGGAGACCTGGGAGGCGAAGCGGCAGTGGCCGGAGACCGTGCCCCTGAAGGTGAACGGAACGGTCGTGAAGGACGTCCTGAAGGGGGCCCTGAAGCAGGCGGCCGGCGCCCCGGCGGGCGACGCCGACGATCGCGAGGCCCTGAAGACGGCCATCGCGTTCGAGGCCAAGGGAACGGAATTCTACGCGGGGCTCCGGGATCGGGTCACCGATCCCCGGGAGAAGGCCTTCTTTGACCTGCTGGCCTCCATCGAGCACGAACACTACGCGTCGCTCAAGGACACCGAGGAGTATCTGACGGATCCGGCCGGCTGGTTCCGCAAGACGGACCGCGGCGGCCTCGACGGGGCCTAGCGGATTTCGGCCAGCTTCTCCGTCAGGTCGTTCCAGCGCGCGTAGAGGTCCTCCAGCTCAGCGGCAAGGGCCTGCAGTTCGCGGCTCAGGTCGCGGACCTTCCGGGCGTCCCGGTGGGTTTCGGACAGGCAGAGGAGGGCCTCGTTCGCGGTCTTTTGCTCCTCCAGGCGGGCGATCCGCTCCTCCGTGGCGGCCAGGTCGCGCTCCAGGCCGCTCCGGGCGCGGTACAGGCGGTTCCGCTCCTCCGCCTCCAGGCGCCGCTCCTCCTTGCTCCTCTGACGGACGTCCTTCGGCGCCGGCGCGCCGTTCACCGCGGACGCGCCCGGCGCCGCCGCGCCGTCTTCCGCCTCCCGTCGCTTCTCGATGAAATAGGAATAGTTGCCGTTGTATTCCTGGGCGCGTCCCTCCCGGAGTTCGATGACCCGGTTGACGAGGCGGTCGAGGAAGAAGCGGTCGTGGGACACGATGACGAGGGTGCCCGCGTAGCCGAGCAGGGCCTCCTGGAAGACCTCCTTGGTCTTCAGGTCCAGGTGGTTGGTCGGCTCGTCCAGGATCAGGAGGTTCGTTTCCGTAAGCAGGATCTTGAGCAGCGCGAGGCGGGACTTCTCCCCGCCCGACAGGACCCGGACGGGCTTGTAGATGTCGTCGCCCGAGAAGAGAAATGCGCCCAGGAGGTTCCGCTTGCGCTGGTCGTCGTCCTGGGAGCTGACCGCCTGCACCTCCTCCCAGACCGTCCGCGCGGGGTCGAGGTTCGCGCTGCCGTCCTGCGAGAAGAAGGCCATCCGGACGTGGACGCCGTAGCGGATCTCGCCCGCCGCCGGCGCCTCGATCCCGGCGAGCAGGCGGGACAGCGTCGATTTGCCGCTGCCGTTGACCCCGACGAGCGCCAGGCGGTCCCCCCGGCGGACGGTGAAACCGACCTCCCGGAAAACCTCGTTCCGGCCGTAGCGGTGCGCGAGGTCCCGCGCGGTCACAACTTCGCGGCCGCTCTGCGGGCCGGCGGGAAACTGGATGCGGACCGTTTTTTCATGGGCCGCGGCCTGCACCGGCGAGAACTTCTCGAGCTGGCGGATCCGGCTCTGGACCTGCCGGGCCTTGGTTGCCTTGAAGCGGAAGCGCTCGATGAAGGCCTCGGTCCGCTTGATCTCCGCCCGCTGCAGCGCCATCTCCTTGCGGAGCGCCTCGAGGCGCCGCTCCTTTTCCGTGAGGTACGCGGAGAAGTTGCCGGCATACGCCGTGATCCGTCCCTGCGACAGCTCGACGATCTGGCCCGCCAGCTTGTCGAGGAAGTAGCGGTCGTGGGCGATGGCGATCATCGTCCCGGGATAGTCCCTCAGGTAGGACTCCAGCCATTCCATGCTTTCCGTGTCCAGGTGGTTCGTCGGTTCGTCCAGGAGCAGGATGTCCGGACGGGCCAGGAGGAGGGCGGCGAGCAGGATGCGCATCTTCCAGCCCCCGGAAAAGGTTGTGCAGTCCTTGTCGAAATCGTCCGGCCCGAAGCCGAAGCCCCGGCAGATCTGCCGGGCGCGGGCCTCGAAGGCGTAGCCGTCGCGGGACTGGAAGCGGGCGAGGGTTTCCTCGTACGCCCGGAGCAGGGCCGGATAGGCCGCCCCTTTGGGGTCCGCCTGGGCGATCGCGGCCTCCTGCGCCGCGAGGTCCCGCTCCAGCCGGTCGATCCCGCTCTGTTTCTTCAGGTAGGCGAACATCGTCACGGGCTCCAGGGAGACGATGTCCTGCGGCAGATAGCCGATGGTCCGGTTTTTCGGAAGCTGGACCGTCCCGTCGTAATGGTCGATCTCGCCCAGCAGGGTCCGGAAGAGCGTCGTCTTCCCCGTGCCGTTGTCCCCGACGAGGCCGATCCGGCTCCTCTCGGTGATGGTCCAGGTCAGGCGGTCGAACAGGACCTTGTCCCCGAACGACAGGCTGAGATTCTGAATGCAGATCAAGGCTGACGTCACCCCGGCGAAAGTTGCCGAACGTATAGAGGAATCGGGGGCCGGTGTCAAGCAGGGCCGTCAGGCGATCACATCGGATCCCTGGCGAAGCCGGAGCGCCGCTAATCCAGCATGAATTTGCCGTCCCGGATGATCGTCGTGTTGTCGACCTTAAGGGTCATCCCTCCGCTCACCGCGTCGTGGTGGATGTTGCTGTAGACCGTGCCTCCCTCGAACGTCGTATTCTTTCCGATGGCGATGCGCAGGCCGGAGGGAGCCCGTACGGTGTTTTTGAATGAAATAATCAGAGCCAGCCGTACAGCTTTGCCGCCGCCCCGCCCAGAAACAGGTCGACCTCTTCATCCGAGAATCTTATTCCGGTGGGGGATTTGTGTTCGCGAATCGCGTTGACCCAGTTTTTATTGCTCATAAAGACGGTATAGGCCGGCCCATCCGTGCCGAACAGGACTCTCCACGGTCCGAGAAAATCCAGCGCATAACGTAAAGGTCCGAAGAAATAATCGGGATGGGTGAGATATTCAACCTGCCACCCGCTGAAGTCGCAGTAGATGTTCGGTTTCATTGATGCGAGATCGACGGCCTCCTTGTACCAGCCATGGCCGCAATGAGCAACGATGAAGGTGACCTCCGGAAAATCCGCGGCGACCGTATCGATGTACTTGGGCTGAGAGTACATGCACTTCAACGGCGCCGGCTCGCTTCCGGAATGAATGATCACGGGAACCCCCATCTCCCGGGCAGCTTCGTACATTGGATAGCATCGAGGGTCATGAGGATAGTAGCCCGCCGTCGGATGAAGCTTGAGTCCGATCATCCCCCATTCTTCCACCCCCTTCCTGAAAAGATCGGCTGCTCCATGGCGCCGCGGGTCGACTCCCGCACAGGAGAAGATTCGTCCCTTGTGCCTCTGTGTCGCCTGGAAGTAGGTTCGATTCTTTTGCTCGATGGTGGGGTAGGTCTGATCGAAGGCGGAAGGCTCGTCGCTGAGCAAACGAAGGTCGATCGGGAGGATGATGGCCCGTTCGATTCCCGCTTCATCCATCCTCGGCACCAGTTTGTCTCCGTTATCGTCCATGATCTCGGGAGCGAGCTGTTGGTAGAGTTCTTCGACATTCCCCAGTTCTCCGGTGCTTTTGGCGAACGTGGCCGCCCCTGTTCTCGCGCTTCCCATAAACCAGGACATGGGATCGGAATTCTCATAGAAAAGGTGAACATGGCTGTCGATAATCATACAATCCTCCTTATCGTGTATTTAGAACTGACAAGTGCACGGCGCACTTGAATCAGTTCCATTCGATCAAAGAGTGCATGTATGGCGCAAGGTGTTTTTCTGTTTCTTTTGAATGCTTGTATATTTCTAGCACAAGTTGGGCATTAAGCACCGTATCCAATTCGAAAAGGAAATGCGAAGAGAATGAGGGGTCTTGCCGGCTTTTTTTATCATGTCCGGGAACTATTCTTTCTTTTTCTTTTTTTCCTTGCCTTCAACAGGCGTTTCCTTCACCTTTTTTCTTTTCGTTCCTTCCGGACTTTCTTGGGGGGGAGCTGCCTTATCCGCCTTCATTTTTGCCAGGGCTTCGTTCTTCTTTACGCTCGCATCAAACGCCTGCATCCGGACATTGATGGCACGAATATTAGCCCGCAAATTTTTTACGAGCGGATCTTTATCAATCTCATGAGATTCGATTCCCCTTTCCGACAGTAACGCCAGCCGGGCCTTCAGCTTTCGTCCGAAAGATTCTTTTTGTCCGATTTGTACCTGCTTCTGATTGGATCCCATATTTCCCCTCCTTAGGAACATTGGCTAAGACCGCCAGATTGTAAAAGCCTGTTTTTCGTTTGGTGCGCAAAGAGCGTGTGTCTTCAGGTGTCACCGGCATGACCAGATCATCGTGATCTGCAAGCAAATCAACCATCACCCGCGAGATGGTCTATGGGCAGGAGTGCCGATTTTGATTTATCCTTCAAACGTATCGGATTACCTGATGAAAAAAAAGACGATAGCCGCTTGTGCCGTCTCGTCTTTTACTGGAGTCCATCATTCAAGATCCGGTCCATACGGGTGACAATCACCACGAAGACCATCAGATTCTCTTTTTCGTTAACAACCAGTAGAATGACTCAATACACACACAACCGCATCTCGTCTGTTGGATACACAGATCGGCCTGTTCCCCGTTCACATTGAGAGGGAATAAAACGGGTCAAAGATCAATGGCCTTCAAATAAGGTCCTACAGCTTGCGAACGTTCTCGGCAGCCGGACCTTTGGCGCCCTGGGTGACATCAAAACTGACCCGATCACCCTCGGCCAGCGATTTGAATCCTTCTCCCTGGATTGCCGAATGATGCACGAACACGTCCTTGCCGCCGTCCTCCTCGATAAAACCAAATCCTTTTTTATCATTAAACCACTTTACTTTTCCTTCTGACATCTTTCCCCTCCTTTTTGATTTTCGGTATTTTCCGAATAGAACTTGAAGCCCATTTAAAAAAGCCCTGTCACATCGTCATTGCCAGGGCTCGTCAGTCATCTTTCCTTTTCTTATATGGGAACGACAATTACTCAACGTTCTTAGCCACTCAATATTCGGGTTTCAGGATATGCTCATTCCCGACAAAGTCAAGGGTTATTATTTAAAGGATTTCGGCGGGTATGATAGGCCAAAGGGGGGACGGGCCTTGATTTTCTGTCGTCCCATCGCGATACGGGCCCTTTTCTCAGACAGACGGCTTACCGGGGTTGGGGCGACGCAATTTTCTTCATCAGCCAGGCCATATTCTGACCGAGGGTTTTCATGGTGCGCAAGCCCTCCTGATCTTCCCGGACCTCGCCGATATTCATGCCCACGCCCAGACTCCAGTATGACGACCCCGGCATCACCATCTGCATATAGTGCAGAAACAGGTTCATGCTGGAGAAGGCAGGGATGGACCCGGCGCGCCGCACGGCAACGACGGCGGCTCCGGTCTTGCGTTTGAGCATGTAGTTGTTGGCCGTCGCGACCATCCCGCAGCGTTCAATGAAGGCCCGCATATTGGCGCTTACGTCCGAGAAGTACGTGGGCGATCCCAGGAGAATGCCGTCGGCCGCAATCATGCGATCCAGAAGGTCATTGAGCATGTCGTTTTTCTGCACGCAGTGCCTGTCCTGTGTCTCGAAACATTTGAAACAGGCGCGGCAGCCGGCGAGCGTTTTTCCCGCCAGCTGAATCAGCTCCGTTTCCATCCCCTCGGCCCGCAAGACGTCCAGAACCGTGTTGAGCAGGATGGCCGTATTGCCGTCTTTGCGCGCGCTGGCGTTTAAGGCCACAACCTTCATCTTCTCCCTCCCGGAAAGCGACTGTCGTCCCGCATCGTCTGTCGGGAAAGTTTATTGTCGGCGCCGATTCCTCATCCTCTTGACAAGGGCAACCTTACGGCTTTTCCGCCCCGGGCGCCGGGGAACGGGCAAGGCCTTTGGCCAGGCTCCCCGGAATCCGATAGGTCAGTTCCCCAACCGTCCAGGCGCCGTCCTTAAAGATGCTTGAAACGATTTCGGGCTCTGAATACAGTCCGATTTCGCCTCCGCTGACATAGAATGTTCGTCCATTGATGTTCCCGGCCGCGTCGGTGGCCAGATAGGCGACGAGCGGCGCCACGCAATCGGGACGGATCGTGTCCAGGGCCGCCGATATTTGATCGCTGGACATTTCGTTCAACTGCACGCCGAAATTCAGGCCGAGGCTGCCGTCAGCCGCGACCTCGGCCTTTTTCTTGAAGCCCTCGATCAATCCCGGCGAGAAGAGGAGTCTCGTGGAAGCGAGCGGGCGGATGCAGTTGACCGTGACCCCGTATTTGGCCATGTCCATCGCCACCGTGCGGGTGAGCCCCACGATCCCTTCCTTGGCGGCACTGTAGTTGGCCTGCCCCAGATTCCCCAGGCCGGATTGAGAAGACGTGTTGATGATTCGGCCGCTCCTCTGCCTGCGAAAATGCTCGCAGGCATGCCGGGTGCAGTAAAAATGACCGTAAAGATGCACTTTCTGAACGAGGTCCCATTCGTCCTCCGTCATGTTGAAGACCATGCGGTCACGCAGGATCCCGGCATTGTTGACCAGAATATCGATCCGCCCGAAGGCGTCCAGGGCCCTCCCGATGATTCTGCCGGCGCCGTCCCAGGTGGCCACCGAATCGTAATTGGCCACGGCTCGGCCTCCCGCCTTCGTGATTTCGGCAACAACGTCATCGGCCGGCGACGTGTCGCCGCCGCTGCCGTCAGTGCCGCCGCCGGGATCATTGACGACCACCTGAGCCCCTTCCGAAGCGAAGAGAAGCGCTTCGGCTCTCCCCAGGCCCCTTCCGGAGCCGGTAATGACCGCAACCTTTCCGTCAAATACACCCATTGAAAGTTCTCCCTGGTTCGCTCCGATGCCGGACGCTCAATTGACGCTCCGGCCTTTTCCTTCCCAGTAAGGGGCTCTCAGCGCCTTCTTGTCTATCTTTCCGATCGAGGTCGCGGGGATCTGATCCGTGAAGATGACCTTCTTGGGCTGCTCGTATTTGTTCAGCTTGCCCTTGCAGAAGCCCAGGATCTCCTCCTCGCTCAGCGCTCCGTCCGAAATGACGACGGCCGTCACGCTTTCGCCCCACTTTTCGTCCGGGATGCCGATGACGGCCACCTGCTTGACTTTTGGATGTTTGGAGATGACGTTTTCGACGGAAGAACAATAGACGTTGAAGCCGCCGGTGATGATCATGTCCTTCTTCCGGTCGACGATATAGACGTAGCCCTCCTCGTCCATCCTGCCCATGTCGCCCGAGCGCAGCCAGCTGCCGCGCATGACTTCGGTGGTCATCTCGGGGTGATTGAGGTATCCCTTCATGATAAACGGCGCGTGAACGAGGATCTCGCCGACTTCTCCCGGGGGCAGGATCTTCCCGTCGTCATCCGTGATCCTGACATCCACCATCTGGCAGGGCTTGCCGCAACTCGACAGGATCTTCGGATTCTTCAAGGCCCGGATATGATCGTCGATGCTGAGCGCCGTAACGGCCTGGGGGCATTCCGTCAGGCCATAGAGCTGAAGGAGGATCGGCCCGAACGTCTCCATCGCCTCCACGAGACGTCCTTCGGCAATGGGCGCTGCGCCGTAGATGATCATTCTCAGCGAGCTCATGTCGTAATGGCCCGCCTTCAGGACATCGAGCAGGATGTAGATGATCGTCGGCACCAGGAACATCACGGTGACCTTTTCCTTCTGGATCAGGTCAAGCAGGCGGAAAAGATCGGGGCGCTTCTCGATGATGAAGCTCACCCCGTTCACGCAGCCGAGGTACATGATGGCTCCGGCGGCATGGGCCAGGGGCGTCATCAACATGATCTTGTCGGAAGGGAGGAGGTTGAATCCCAGAGATTGGGCCAACAGCAGGTAGTAGAAGCTGGCCTGGGAGTGGATGACCCCCTTGGGGTTGCCGGTTGTGCCGCCCGTATACACGATCACGGCATCATCGTCCGGGCCTGCGGTCTGTGGGGGATTCTCGTCCGTGCAGCCGTTGGCCAGTTCCTCCCAGGCGATGATGTTGTCGCGTGTTTTGCCGCCAACCGTGACAATGGTTTTCAGGCTGGGGACTTCGTCCTTCATGCGCAGGACCCTTTCCTCAACGGAGGTGTCCACAAAAATCATCTTGACGCTGGCGTCGTTCAGGATGAATTGCAGGTCCTTGTCGCCCACCAGCATGTTGATCCCCACGACGGTCGCCCCGGATTTGAAAACACCGAAGGTGGTATAGATGATCTCCAGACTGTTGGGTATCGCTACGGCAATGCGGTCTCCGGGACCAAACCCGAGCGCCTGGATGCCGTTTGCGATGCGGTTGGAATTCAGGTGGACGTCCTTGTACGTGCATTCGACGTCCTCGATTTTGGCGAAGGGCTTGCCGCTGAATTTCCGGAGTGTACTGGCCATGAGAAACTGGGTGGTCACGGTTGCATGCGTCATTTCAATTCATCCCCCTTTTTGAGTTGCCGTGGATTCGTGAACTTCACGCCGCCCGAAGTCGTCGCACTTCATCAAATTCGGAATCTTTTGATAATTGCCCCTTCAATCCACTTCACGTACGAACACTCGTTATTTCTTCAGCTCCTCTTCCTGAAGGACGCGTCTGAGCACCTTTCCGATGAGAGACTTGGGCAGGGCATCGCGGAACTCGATGTGCTTCGGCACCTTGTAGGCCGTCAGGTTTTCCTTGCAAAAGGCCTGGAGCTCCCCGGCCGTGCACGTCTGATCGGGTCGCAGCACGACCCAGGCCTTGACCGCCTCTCCCTGCGCGGCATCCTTGACGCCGGCCACGCCCACTTCCAGAACCGCCGGATGCTTGGCGATGACCTCCTCCACCTCCACCGGGAACACCTGGTGGCCGCTGGGCTTGATCAGTTCTTTCTTGCGCGAGGTGATGAACAGGTAACCGTCGGGGTCGAGATGTCCGACGTCTCCGGTGTACAGCCAGCCGTCGCGGAGCATCTCCGCGGTGGCCTCGGGGTTGTTCCAGTAGCCCTGCATCAAGTGCGGCGCCCGGGCGATGATCTCGCCCGTCTCGCCGACGGCCATCTCCTGTTTCCCCGTTTCGATGTCGACGATCTTCACTTCGACGTCGGGGGTGGGCAGTCCGACCGCCCCTTCCTTCCATTTTCCCAGGATGGGGCCCATGGCGATGATGCCGGATTCCGTGAGGCCGTACGCCTCGACAAGCTTCCCGCCGGTCAGCGCCTCCCAGCTCTTCTTGGTTTCCGGAAGCAGCGGTGCGGCCGCGGCAACGCACATTTTCATGGACCTGAAATCGATCTTGCCCGATTTCACGTCCGGGTGATTCATGAGGCCGATAAACAGGGTGGCAATGCCCGGGAAAAACTTGGGCCGGGTGGTCCGGATCGTCGCGAGCAGGTCGGGAACGTCGCGGGGGTTGGGAACCAGCACGATGGGCACCCGGGCGTTCAGCAGGGTCGAGACCAGGATGATGTTCCCGTAAATGTGGAAGAGCGGCATCAGCAGAATGGTGACATCCTCCCAGTCCACGAGCAGCTTTCCGAACCAGGCGCGGGTCTGCATCCCGTTCATCAGGATGCAGCCGTGGGAGAGCATGACCCCCTTGGGGACGCCCGTGGTGCCCCCGCTGAACAGGATCAGGCCGGTCTCGTCGAAGCCGAGCTTGACGTCGGGCACCGGCGAGCCGGCGTACTGCCGGATGATGTCCTGCAGCCACAGGTCGCCCGCCTGAAGTTCCACGTAATGGCCCTGCTTCTTTTCCATCAGCAGTCCGAACATCAGGCGCTTGAACGGCGCCAGGTATTCCTTCACCCCCGTGGCAATCACCGTCCTGACGCCGGTTTTGGACTGGATGTTCTTGAGCTGGGCGTAAAACGGGGTCATGACGACGGCCATCTCCGCGCCGCAGTCCTTCAGGGTGTGCACGAGCTCGGATTCGCTGTACAGGGGATTGACCGGCACGGCGACGCCGCCCGCCTTCCACACGGCGAACTGGCAGATGATCATCTGGGGGATGTTGGGCATGAGCAGGGCCACGCGATCGCCCCTCCTGACGCCGAGACCGGCGAGCGCCCGCGCCACGTCCTCCACGTACGCCTGAAACCGGGCATAGGTGATGACGTTTCCCTTGAACCACATCATCGTGTGGCCGGGACGCTGTCGGGCGGTTTCGGCCACGACGTCCAGCAGGGTCCTGTCCGGATAGGGCGCAAGGGTGTGCGGCACCCCCGCATCGTAGTTCCTGAACCAGGGATAATCAGCCAAATCGCACCTCCTTCAATACGGGTTATCGGTGACCGGTCTTCAAGGATGAACGTTCGTCGTCTTGGTGATTGAAATCGGTTGAATCGGTAAAGGAACGATCGGGAACCCGCTTGCCCCCACGGTGCGCCGCCGGGCTTCCTTGGGATTCCCCTCCGGTGCTCGTACCCGGGAAAACCGGCGATCAAGAGACGACCCCCGGATGGATCGGGACGGCGATGGCCCTATTCATTCCCCCCGGGCGGTAAGGCCGTCTGACTCATGACGGATCCAGTATAAGAAACAATCCTTCGTGTCAAGATAATCCGGGCCGCAAACCGTCGGAGGCCCCGCCTGCTTTCAAAAAAATGCGTGTATTGTGAATTGGCGGAAGTCCGACCGTCAGTCATCCCAACCGCTCTCATTCAGGAAGGATGCATCGACCGGATGAACCACCCGGTTGATGCGGGCCACCGCGCGTCTTTTGACCCACACCCAACCCCCGAGGCCCTCAACCCCGCGCCTAAAGCCCCAGGTAGGACTTCCGGACGGCCTCGTTTTTCAGTAGCTCCGCCGCCGGACCGCTCAGGGTGATGCGGCCGTTCTCCATCACGTAGGTCCGGATAAGTCAAGGGAAAATGCATTAAAAACGAGGAAGTCCGAAGCCTTATGCACCTCGGGGACCGGGAATTGGGGAACAGGGAACAGGGGGCGGGGGTTGGGGACCGGGGATTGGGGAGCGGGGAAAGGGGGGCGCGGATCAGGACTTGCGCTTGAAGAAGATCCGCACGGGGACCTGGTCGAAGCCGAAGGCGCTCCGCACCTGGTTTGTCAGGTAGCGCTCGTAGGAGAAGTGCATCCCCTTCGGCTCCTTGACGAAGAAGATGAAGGTCGGGGGTTTGACGCCCACCTGCGTCAGGTAGCTGACGGCGTTGTCCCGGTTCCGATAGCGTGGGGGCGGGTGGGCGGCGATGAAGTCCCGCGCCTGCCGGTTCAGCTCGGCCGTCGCGATCCGCCGCGTGTACTGGTCGTACACCCCCTCGATGATCTCCAGGATCCTGCGGACCCGCTGGCCGGTCAGGGCCGAGATGAACACGATGGGCGCGAACTCGAGGAACTTGAGCTTGTCCCGGATGTCGGCCACAAAGGCGCCGACCGTGGCGTCGTCCTTGTCCACGGCGTCCCACTTGTTGACGCACAGGATGACGGCGCTTCCCTTCTCGACGGCGAGCCCCGCGATCTTGACGTCCTGCTCCGTGACGCCCTCCACGGCGTCGACGAGCAGGAGGGCGATGTCGCTCCGGTCGATGGCCTTCATGGCCTGCACGATGGTGTACTTCTCCAGGGTCACGCTGATCCGGCTCTTGCGGCGGATGCCGGCCGTGTCGATGAAGAGGTAGTCGCGGCGGTTGTAGCGGAACGGGGTGTCGATGGGATCGCGGGTCGTGCCCGGGGTGGGATTGGCGATGGTCCGCTCGTACCCCAGGATGCGGTTGATCAGGGACGATTTGCCCACGTTGGGCCGGCCGATGACGGCGATGCGGCGGGGTTCGTCTTCGGGGTTATCCTCCGCCTCCGGCTCCGCGGGCGGGAGATGCTCGATGACGCGGTCCAGCAGCTCGGCCACCCCGAGGCCGTGCTGCGCCGAGACGGGATGGATCTGATCTACCCCCAGGCGGTAGAATTCGTAGGCCAGGTCTTCGTGCCGGGCGCCGTCGATCTTGTTGACGACGAAGAAGACGGGCTTGTCGAGGCCCCGGAGCGTCCGGGCGATGTCGAGGTCCGCCGGCGCGAGGCCCGTTCGGCCGTCCATGAGGAAGAGGAGGATATCCGCCTCCTCGATGGCGAGGAGCGTCTGCTCCCGCATCTGGACGAGGATGCGCTCGTCCGCCGCCGGCTCGAACCCCCCCGTGTCGATGACCGTGAAGCGCCGGTCCCGCCAGTGGCCGTCGGCGTAGTTCCGGTCCCGGGTGGCCCCCGGCTGATCGATGACGATGGCCTTCTTCCGGTCCGTCAGGCGGTTGAACAGGGTTGATTTCCCCACGTTCGGCCGGCCGATGATGGCGATGAGCGGTTTCAAGCGGCGTCCCTTTTCTCCGATGGTTTGTCCAAATGTCCCGGGAATCCGATCCCGCCGGCGCGCACGGGAGTCTTTTCGGAAACCACGCTGCTTGAGCGCACGCAAAGACGACGGTCTTAAGCGCTCCGGCGCGCGTTTCGTCTCTGCCGTGCCCGGAGGAGGCGCGGGGTCGAAAAAGGTCCGGCGCACGGAAAGATGCCGATTCCCGGATCGTGTTTACGCTTCTTGTCACAGATCGCCCGAAAGATCAATCCTCCCGACGCCGCGCCGGCGCTTGCGCGCGGCGCATCGGAGGACAATTCCCGCATCTGAATTTGTTTAACGACGCTTGGCCGTCGCCCGCGCACGGCGCATTCGGCAGGGAAGGGGGTCAATTGTCTTGACACCGCGTCGCGATTTCCGATAGAAAACATGGAAAGGAAGGCCAAAGGAGGGCTCATGAATTCGCAGACATTTTTCCACCAGACGACGCCTCCCCGCCCGCCGGGGCAGGGCCGCGGGTTCGTGGCGATCCTCGCCGGATTCGTGGCGCTCACGCTCCTCTGGCAGGCGGCCGGCCTGATCACGGACTGGTACTGGTTCCAGGAGGTCGGCTACGAGCGGGTGTTTCTCGTCACCCTGGCGACACAGGTCAAGACGGCCCTCCTCTTTGCGGCGGTCTTCTTCGCCCTCTTCTTCGGAAACCTCTCCCTGGCGCGCGCCCTGTCCCGAAAGCCCTTCTTCGAGGTGCGGGAGGGGACGATCGTCCTGCCCCCGTGGAAAATGGGCGACCGGGCCGTCGGTAGCCTGATCCTGATGGGCTCCCTGCTGTTTTCCGTTTTTGCCGCGCTTCAGGGCGCCGTCCGCTGGGAAAGCGTGCTGCGTTTCCTCAACGCCACCCCGTTTGGGACCCCGGACCCCCTGTTCAAGCGGGACATCGGCTTCTACGTCTTCCAGCTCCCGCTGCTCAACGACCTCTACGGCTGGCTCATGGGCGTGCTCATCTTCACCCTGATCTCCACGGGATTCGTCTACCTCCTGCGGCGCGCCTTCGTCTTCCTGCCGCCGAAGACCGTCCAGGTCTCCCCCGCCGCGCGGGCGCACCTGGTGGCTCTGGTGGCGGCGCTCTTCTTCCTGGGGGTCTTCGGGTTCTGGCTCGGCCTCAACGACTTGCTGTTCGAGAGGCGGGGCGTCGTCTCCGGCCCCGGCTACACGGACGTGACGACCCAGGTGTGGGTCCTCAAGGCGCTGATGGGGATCGCCGCGCTGACGGGGGCGGCCCTGGTCGTGTCCCTGTTCCGCCGCGACTGGCGCATCCCCGTGGCGGCCATCCTCGTGTTCTTCGTCTGCCTCGTCGTCGGCCGGGGGATGTATCCCGCCTTCGTGCAGAAGTTCAAGGTCGTGCCCAACGAGATCGTCCTGGAGAAGCCCTATCTGGAGTGGAACATCCACTATACACGCCTGGCCTACAATCTCGAGAATATGGAGGATCGCGACTTCCCGGCGGAGGAGGCGCTCACGGCGTCCGACCTCAAGCGCAACGACCTCACGATCAAGAACATCCGCCTCTGGAACCACGCCCCCCTGCTCAAGACCTACAGCCAGATTCAGGAGATCCGCACCTACTACAAGTTCAAGGACGTGGACAACGACCGGTACATGGTCAACGGGGAGTACCGGCAGGTCATGCTCTCCCCGCGCGAGCTGTCGTACGACGCGCTGCCGTCGCGCTCGTGGGTCAACGAGCACCTCGTGTACACGCACGGCTACGGCGCCGTGATGGGTCCCGTGAACCGTATCACCCGGGAGGGCCTCCCGGAGTTTTTCATCAAGGACATCCCCCCCGTCGCCACGACGAATGTCCGCGTCACCCGCCCGGAAATCTACTATGACGAGACGTCCAACGAATACGTCTTCGTCAAGACCAAGCGGCCCGAGTTCGACTATCCCGTCGGCGACCAGAACGTCTACGCCCGTTATTCGGGAAAGGGCGGGGTGCCCCTCAATTTCTGGCGCAAGATCCTGTACGCCATGCGGTTCGGCTCCCTGACGGTCCTGCTGTCCGACGACATCCCCGCCGGCAGCCGGGTGATGATCTACCGCAACATCCGCGAGCGGGTGAACCGAATCGCGCCGTTCGTCCGCTTCGATGCCGATCCCTATCTCGTCATCACGCCCCAGGGGCGGCTGGTCTGGTTCATCGACGGCTACACACTGACGGACCGTTTCCCCTACTCCGAGCCGATCCCCCGCCTGGGCAACTACATCCGCAATTCCCTGAAGGCGGTCGTCGACGCCTACGACGGGACGGTGACCCTCTACATCGCCGATGGCGCCGATCCGATCATGAAGACCTACGCCCGGATTTTTCCCGGAATCTTCCGCCCGCTCTCGGAGATGCCGGCGGATCTCCAGCCCCATGTGCGCTATCCCCAGGGGATGCTCTCCATCCAGGCCCGGATGTACCGTACCTACCACATGCAGGACCCCCAGGTGTTCTACAACAAGGAGGACATGTGGGAGATCCCGTCCCAGGGGGTCTCGGGGGGCGATCAGGAGATGGAGCCCTATTACACGATCATGAAGCTTCCCGAGGGCGAGAAGGAGGAGTTCATCCTCCTGCTGCCGTTCACCCCGCGGAACAAGGACAACCTGTCCGCCTGGATGGCGGCGCGCTGCGACGCCCCCCACTACGGGAAGGTGGTCGTCTACAACTTCCCCAAGCAGAAGCTCGTCTACGGGCCGCGGCAGATCGAGGCCCGCATCGACCAGGAGTCGGAGATCTCCAAGCAGATCTCGCTGTGGAACCAGAGCGGCTCCCAGGTGATCCGGGGGAGCCTGCTCGCCATCCCCATCGAGAAGTCCATCCTGTACGTCCAGTCCCTGTACCTGGCCGCGGAAAAGGGGCAGCTGCCGGAGCTCAAGCGGGTCATCGTGGCCTTCGGCAACGCCATCGCCATGGAGGAGACCCTGGAGCTGTCGTTGCAGAGGATCTTCGGGGGTGGCGCGACCGTCCAGGAAAGGGCAGGGGGGGCGGTGGTCCCCGCGGCGGCTCTGGCGGCCGAAAGCGGCGACCGCCGGATGATCCGGGAGGCCCTCGACCATTACCGCAAGGCCCAGGACCATCTCCGTCAGGGGAACTGGGGCGGCTATGGCGACGAGCTCAAGCGGATGGCCGATCTGCTCCAGCGCCTGGAGAAGCGGTAGGCCGCGGGCCCTCGGGAACCTGTGCGACGATTCCCCCGCCGCGAGCGGACATTGATGCCCGATCCATGAGTCCCTGACGTGACGGCTTCATACAGCCGGGATCCCGTTGCGCGCGCACCGCAACCTGAGCGGTCGCGATCGGCCCGGGGTAGGCCGGATCCTTTTCACTCAATCGTGGAGGTCGATGTGGACGAGTTCGCCGTTGATCCGGTCGTTCCCCCGGATTCAGTTTACACCACCGCGTCGGTAGACGTGCCGGACGGCGTCCGCCTGCGGGTCCTGATCTGGCGGCCGAAGCGGCCCGAGAGCGAAGATCCGGTCGTCTTTGTGGCCGGGTGGGTCTCCGCCGTGTCCGGGTGGGCGCCCCTGCTGAAGGTCATGGCCGCCCGAAGGCCGGTTTATTATATCGAAACGCGGGAGAAGCGATCGGCCCTCTTCGAGAGAAGGACGTTGAAGCCGGAGGATTTCAGCATCGCGCGGATGGCCGAAGACCTGATCGCCGTCTGCCGCCGGCTGGGAATCGACTCGCCCGCGTCCACCGTCGTCGGCAGCTCCCTGGGGGCGACGGCCCTTCTGGAGGCGCTGAAAGAGGGAAGGCTGGCCGCGGGGGCCGCGTTCCTGATCGCTCCCAACAGCGATTTCAAGGCGCCGTGGTATCTGCGGTGGATGTTGTTTCTGCCGGCGTTCCTGTATCACGGCATCAAGTATTTTCTCCTCTGGTACATCCGGACCTTCCGGGTCGACGTCAAGAACGAGCCCGAGCAGATGATGCGTTACAACCAGACGCTGCAGGCGGCCCACCCCCAGCGGATTAAGCTTTCCGCGAAGGCCGCCATCACGGGGCGCTACGAGGTCTGGCCGGGTCTGGATCGCGTGCGGATCCCCGTCGCCCTGGCTTACGCCCCGACGGATACGCTGCACTCCTCCGCGAACATCCGCCTCATGGCGGAGCGGCTGCCCCGGGCAACCGTCGTGACCTGCCCGTCGAACCTCTACATGCACAGCGCGGAGGTGATGCAGGACATCGAGGCCTTCCTCCGCGCGCCGGCGCCCTCCCTGACCTGAGAGCCGCGATCGCGGCGGCAGGACGAACCCCGCTCCAGCGGGCGGGACGACAGGGTGAACCCCGGTCCACCCCCATGGTTTTCCGGCGGGGCACGGGTCAATATTGACAAGGGCCAATATTGTCTTGACTTCCCCGGGCGTTGCCGCTTACACTCTCGTCGCCCTGAGTCATGCGGCATCGAAAATCCCCATCAGCATCTTCACATTGACCACGGAGCGTTATGAAAACGATCTATTTCGAGGTCAGTATTCCGAAGATCATCCTCACCAAGCTATTGGCCAAGCCTTTTCCCCGCGTCTTTTATTCTTCCGTTTCGCCCGTGCAATACAGGGAAATCCCCGACCGGGATTTGCCGGGGAGAAACTGGGTACGGGTCAAGAACAGGCAGGCAGGAATCTGCGGCGCCGATATGTCGCTCTTTTTCGTGAAGGCGGATCCCCGGATTACGATCGCCGCCCTGCCGGGCGTGCCGCGGGCGTTTATGGGGCACGAACTGTTGGGCGCCGTCATGGAAACCGGGGCCGGCGTGGCCGACCTCGCGGTCGGCGACCGGGTGGTGCTGCAGCGTTATCTTCCCTGCTGCTCGATCAAGGAGATCGAGCCCCCCTGCGCCCCCTGCCGGGAAGGAAACTACACCCTCTGCGAAAATTTTTCCGAAGGCGAAATGCCCGAAAATCTGGGCGCCGGATTCGGGGACCACTTTATCGCGCATCGATCCCAGTTGATCAAGATCCCGGATTCGATCTCCGACGATACCGCGGTGATGATCGAGCCGACCTCCGTCTCCCTTCACGCCGTCATGAAGCGTCCGCCCCGGAAGGGCGAGCGCCTTCTGGTTCTGGGCGCCGGCGTCATCGGGCTGAACGTCATCCGGTTCGCCCGCCTCCTCCAGCCCGAGTGCAGGATTTATGTTCTCGAAAAAATGGCCTTCAAACAGGATCTGGCCCGAAAGATGGGCGCCGATGTCATCCTGGAAGGCGATCCGTACGAGTCCGTGGCCGTCCATACCGGCGCCCGCCTCTACCGCGGCCCGCTGGGGAACACCGTCCTGATGGGCGGCTTCGATCTCATTTACGACTGTGTCGGTCAATCGTCCACAATCCATGACTCGCTCCGGTGGCTGAAGTCCCGCGGCGACTATGTCATGATCGGAAACCAGCTTTCCCCGGTAAAATTCGACCAGACGCCGATCTGGAACCAGGAGATCAACCTGACCGGCGTCAATGCGCATGGATTGGAGACGTATCAAGGCGAAAAAATCAGCAGCTTCGATCTGACCCTCCGCATGATCACCCAGGGGGTCGTGAATCTGGATGGATTTATCACCCACCGCTTTCCGCTTGCGGATTATCGGAAGGCCTTCAGGCGCATTCAAAGCGGGGGAGAGAAGATCATCAAGGCCGTCCTGGTGTGCGAATAGGGCGGATCATCGGTCCGGATGCGGCCGAATAGCCATCCACACCCATGAAGGAGCTTGTGAAATGCCGATTACCGATCAGGAATTGAGGGAACTGCGCGGGCATGCGAAACAGTTGCGGAAGGACATTATCGACGTCACCTTCTGGGCCGGCGGCGCTCACATCGGCGGCGCCCTGAGCCTGGTGGAGATCCTGATCCTGCTCTATTACAAGTATCTCCACATCGATCCCGGCCATCCGGACATGCCCGAACGCGACAGATTCATCCTGAGCAAGGGCCATGCCGGGGTGGGATTTGCCCCGATGCTTGCCCGCCGGGGATATTTCGATTTCGAACTCCTGAAGGACTTCAACAAGTTCAATTCGCCTTTCGGCATGCATCTGGACGGGAACAAGGTCAAGGGCGCGGATGTCTCCACCGGTTCCCTCGGACACGGCCTGTCCATGGCGGTCGGCATGGCGCTGGGGGCGAGGCTCAAGGGCCGTTCGTGGCGGACCTATTGCGTCCTGGGCGACGGCGAGTGCAATGAGGGATCCGTATGGGAGGCGGCCATGGCGGCGGCCCACTACAAGACGACGAACCTGATCACGTTCGTGGACCGGAACAAATATTCGGTGGACGGTCCGACGGAGACCGTGATGGGCATCGAACCCTTCGCCGATAAATGGCGCGCCTTCGGCTTCATCGTCAAGGAGGTGGACGGCCACAGTTATGCCGCGCTGTCGCAGGCCATCGAGGAGGCGCAGGCGGAAACGAAGGCGCCGGTGGTGATCATCGCGCACACGATCAAGGGGAAGGGGGTCGATTTCATGGAGGATGACGTCCGCTGGCATTACGGCGGGCTCGATTCCGATAAAATCGTCGAAGCCAAACGGTATATCGAAACGGCCGTGATCGGGTGATCATGGCCGGCTCATGGAACGGACGCACTCGCGGGGAGGGTTATCATGGCGGTCGGATTGACATGGAACGTGTATGACGCAAACACCATGACCCAGGCGGAGATTTACGGCAAGGTCCTCTGCCGGCTCGGAGAAGAAAACAAAGACATTGTCGGGCTGTCGGCGGATCTGGCGAAATCGACCAAGATCGGCGAATTCGCCGCAATGTTTCCCGATCGTTTCTTCAATGCCGGCGTCGCGGAACAGAACATGTTCGGTATGGCCGCTGGCCTCGCCAAGGCCGGCTTGATTCCCTTCGTGTCGACGATGGCCGTATTCACGACCATGCGGGCGGGCGAGCAGGTCCGGACCGACATCTGCTATCAGAACCTCAACGTCAAGATCATCGCGACCCACGGCGGCATTTCCTTCGGGCAGGCCGGGACCACCCATCAGTGCACGGAGGACATCGCCATCACCCGCGCGATGGCCAACATGACGGTGATCGTTCCGGCCGACGGCATCGAATGCGCCAATGCCGTCCGGGCCTGTCTCGATATCAACGGGCCCGTTTACATCCGTATCGGGCGCGGCTTCGAGCCCAACTGCTACACGACCGACGCGTATGGATTCGAAATCGGAAAGGCCGTGGAAATGAATCCCGGCACCGACATCACGCTGATCTGTTGCGGCATCACCGTGCTCCAGGCGCTGGAGGCGGCGCGGGTCCTGGAAAAAAGCGCCGGCATCAGCGCCCGCGTCATCAACATGCACACCTTGAAGCCCCTGGACGGCGAGATCATCCGGAAGGCCGTCGCCGAAACGCGCCGGATCAT
The DNA here is from genome assembly GCA_035358035.1 of Syntrophales bacterium. GTDB lineage: Bacteria > Desulfobacterota > Syntrophia > Syntrophales > UBA2251 > UBA2251. Next base: position 69,369 of record DAOPOS010000010.1, read on the forward strand.
CACGTTCGAGGACCACAATATCTATGGCGGTCTGGGCAGCGCGGTGGCGGAAGTCATCGCCGAGTACGGCAAGTCCTGTGCCTTCGCCCGCGTCGGCCTCCCGGACTGCTTCTCCCTGGTGGGTTACCCCGAGGATCTGTACAGCCATTACAAGCTCGATGCGGACGGCATCATCGAAAAGGTGAAAGAGGTGATGGGCAAGGACTTCGAGGATGACGACAGCTGGGAGGACGGATTCTGACATGGCATCTCACGAGGAAAAACTGGCGGCGGGCCTGTTTTTGCATGCGCTTTTCCCCCTGTTGAAAGTCGTCATGAACGAAAACGCCGGCGTTCGGAAGAAGTTCGCCGGCGTCAACGCCAGCGTGCAATTCCTGGCGCGGGACGGCGAGGGCGACGTGGGCGCGTATCTGAAGTTTGCGGACGGCCGTCTCGACGTCGTCGAGGGGACCTGCCCCAAGCCGGACATCGCCTTCCTGTTCGCCAGCGTCAGGAGAATGAACGCGATGCTGGGCGGCAAGCCGGCATTGTTCAAAATCAGGGGGTTTTACAAGGTGCCCCTGCTGCTGAAGGTGCTCGCGCTCCTGATGAACCTGACCCTCCTGATGCCGACGGCGCGGCCGACCGACCCCGAGAAGAAACGGCTGAAGGTCAAGCTGACGCTTTACATGATGGCCGCATCGCTCAGCCAGTTCAACAAGCTGGGCAATCCGGACATCCGGAAGTGGACCTCCATGCAGCCCGAGCGGATCTACCAGTTCTCGGTCGCGGGACGCGAAGACATGGCCGCTTATCTGCGCGTCAAGGCCGGGAGGACGCAGGCCGGACCCGGCCTCTATGCGAAGCGCCGTCCCTTCGTGCACATGAAGTTCCGGAGCGTCGACGATGCGCTGCCCATTATCCTCAATGAGGTCAACATGGTGATGGCGGTTGAGAAGGGCTATCTCGCGCTGGAAGGGTCTCCGGAATACGCGCGGGATATCGGCAATTTCATGATGCAGATCCAGTCTCTCATCATGTAACCGGCGAGGCGGCGACGGATGGACCCGCCGGAAACCGACAGGAGAATCACGATGGCGGAATCGGACGGAATTCTGGGCATGACCGGATCCTTCGGGTACATCGGCAAGCGGCTGATCCGGCGTCTTTGCGATGACACTGCTTTCAAGAAAATCGTCTGCACGGACATCCTGCCGCCGCCGGACGCCCTGCCCGAGAAATTCGAGGTTCATCGCTGCGACATCCGGGACCGGGACCGGCTGACCGCCGTCCTTCGGGAAGGAGCCGTCGACACCCTGGTTCATCTCGCCTTCATCGCCAATCCGACCCGGGATCCCGGATTCGAGTACGACGTCGACGTCAACGGCACCCGAAACGTCCTGCATGCCTGCAAGAGCCTGAAGATCAGGAAACTGGTCGTGGCCAGCTCCGACTGCGCCTACGGATTCTTCGAGGGGACGCCCGACTACCTGACGGAGACCGCGCCGGTCAGGTCCACGCCGGGCTTTCCCTACTCGGAAAACAAGGCGGCCATTGAACAACTGCTGGCCGATTTCATCGCCGACACGCCGGAATGCGCCGTCGTGATCCTGCGGCCCTGTATCGTGATGGGGCCGAATGCCAACAACACGACCTCCAAATCCATGAAGGACCCGGTCATCATCGGCGTGCGCGGATACGATCCCATCATGCAATTCATCCACGAGGACGACGCCGCGGAGGCCTTTTACCTCGCGGCCGTGCAGAACGTCCAGGGCGTCTTCAACCTTGCGGCGGACGGGGGGCTTCGCTACTCGGAACTGGCCAGGGTGCTGGGGAAACCGATGATCTCCCTGCCGGTTTGGCTGATCTATCCGCTGGTGGAACTGCTCTATCGCCTCCGCATCGTGCCTTTCGGGAGGGCGCAGTTGGATTATATCCGTTACCCGCTATCGATGGATGTGGAGAAGATCGGCCGGGTGATGGGATTCAAACCGAAATACTCGACCCGGGAAACCCTCCGGACATTGCTGCCCGATCCTTGATTCCTGGACGTTTTCACGCCGCCGGGCTCCCCGGTGCCCCTCCTCTCCCGAAAGCCGGGGTCGCGGCGGCAGGGGCTAAAACGTGAACACGAAGTCGCCCCCGCACGTGTCGCCGGTCCGCATCCGGCAGCCCGTGATCTCCGGGGTGGCCCGGTACGTCAGGCCGAGGGCGTCGAACCAGCAGGCGAGCCGGTAGATCACGCCGCACTCGTAGCCGTCGATGGCGCCGATCCGCATCATCCCCTTGTAGGCGAAGCAGTTTTTGGGTGCAAATTCCCAGTGCAGGACGTTCTCGCGCGAGGTGTCCATCGTCCCGTTCATGAAGGGCGGGATGCACAGCCGGGCGGCCGCCGTGAAGAACTCCGTAAATTCCGCGAAGCTCCGGATCCGGTCCCCGGTGAACCCCAGGGCCTTCTTCATCCGCGCCATCTCCAGGGGCGCCATGGTTCGGATCGCCGCCTTGTTGAGACGGTTGGCCGTCTCGATGCCGCATTCCTGAAAGCAGTGATAAAACCACATCCCGTCGTGGGTCATCCAGGCCCGGTTCAGCAACTCGACGATCTCCTCCCGGGTCATCTCCTCCAGCGTTTTCATGGCGCCTCCTTCCCTTGTGCTCCTGTTTTGGACGACGGTTTCGCGGGATAACCGCTGAACGTTTCCCTGCCTGTATGAAGGTTTCGTGCGATAACCGGTGGACGCTTCGCCGCAAAGAACGTCCGGCCCGCAGTGTTCCCGTTTCGGCTGACGGTTTCGTGGGATAACCGGTGGACGCTTCCCTGCCCGGAACGTCCGGCCCGCCTTACTTCTCGCTGTACCCGAATTCCCGCAGCATGCGCTTGTCGTGGGTCCAGTCCTTCTGGACCCGGACGAAGAGTTCCAGGTAAATCCTCGCGGCGAAGAATTTCTCCATCTCCAGGCGCGCCGCCGTGCCGATCCGCTTCAGCATCCCCCCGCCCTTGCCGATGAGGATGCCCTTCTGCGAGTCCCGCTCCACGTGGATCGTCGCCTGGATGGAGATCAGGTTCTTCGCCTCGTCCTCCCGGAAGGTGTCCACGACGACGGCCGTGCTGTAGGGGATTTCCTTGTGCGTCAGCAGGATGACCTGCTCCCGGACGATCTCGGCGGCCACGAAGCGCTCGGAGCGGTCCGTCATCTGGTCCTCGGGGAAAAAGGGCGGCCCCTCGGGGAGGAGCTGCCAGAGCGTGTCCAGGAGGGCGTCGATGCCCCGCTCCTTCAGCGCGGACAGGGCGAGCGCGTCGGCGAAGGGAAAGGCCTCCCGGAAGGCGGCCGTCACGGCGGGGAGGGCGTCCGCCGGGACGAGGTCGGTCTTGTTGACGACGAGGATGACCGGCCGGCGGACCTTTTCCAGCCCGCGGAGGATGGCCAGGTCCCCCCGGTGCACGCCGGCGGGGGCCTCGACGAGCAGGAGCAGCAGGTCGGCCGTGCGGAAGGCGTCGGTGGCGGCGCCGACCATGAGCTGGTTCAGGGGCGTGTCGGCCCGGTGGATCCCCGGCGTGTCGAGAAAGATCATCTGCCCGTTCGGGACGTTCCGGATGCCCGTGATCCGGTTGCGCGTCGTCTGGGGCTTCGGCGTGGTGATGGCGATCCGCTCGCCCACGACGGCGTTGAGCAGGGTCGATTTGCCCACGTTGGGACGGCCGATGATGCCGATGAATCCGGATTTGAACAAGGCGGTTTTCCTTCCCGGGGACGGGCGCGCCCCCTGCCGGATCCGGACCGCGGGGCTCGCGATCCGGTTTTCCCGGTCGGAGAGGTTTCTATAGCGCAGCCACCGGGGGTCTGTCTAATGAAATCGCTTCGCCCGGCGTCTTCGGGGACGCTTCGTCTCACCGGGAGCGCGCCGCTTTCGGCGCGTCCTGCATTCTGACTGCAAAAAAAGCAATTTTGAGCGGAACTGAGGCGAAAGTTGTGATACAAGGGCGCGCGGGAGGTCAACGGAATGCGGACATTTGCGATCACGGCCCTGTGCACGGCCCTCATCACCCTCTTCACCGGTCTTTCCCCGGCCGCGACCGCGGCCGCCGGCGCGTCCCCCGAGACGGCGCTGATGGCCGCCCACCGCGCCTATCTGAAGGGCGACCGGGCGGCCCTCGCCCGCCAGGCGGAGGCCGTCCGCGGGCACGCCCTCGAGGCCTACGCGGATTTCTGGCGTCTCAAACTGGGACTGGGCGAGGCCGACCCGGCGGACGTGCGGGACTTTCTCGCCCGCAACGCCGGGACCGTCCTGGCCGAGCAACTGCGCCGCGACTGGCTGCGCCTCCTGGGGCGCACCGGCCAATGGGATCTCTTCCGCCAGGAGAGGCCGCTATTGGCCCAAAACGACGCCGACATCGCCTGTTATGCGCTTCAGGACCGCTGGCGCCGGCAGGAAGGTCCGCTCCGGCCGGGGCTCGATCCCTTCTGGAACGCCTCCCGCTCCCTGCCCGCGGCCTGCGAGCCGGTCGCCGACGCGCTTTACGAATCCGGCGCGCTCACCCCGGACGACCTCCGGGACCGCTTCCGTCTCCTCGTCCGCAACAACCGGCTGTCGTCGGCGGAGCGGCTCGCGGAGCGTCTGCCCGAAGACCGGGCGCCCCGGCCGGACCGCATCCCGGCGGTTTACCGGGCGCCGGCCCGGTTTCTGGAGGGGCCCGAGGTGGATCTGCGGACGGCGGCCGGCCGCGAGTTGGTGATCGTCGCCCTGTCGTGCCTGGCCGCGGACGACCCGCCGGCGGCCGCGGACCGCTGGGACCGGATGGCGCAATCGGCGTTCCCGCCCGCGGACCAGCAGTACGTCTGGGCGGTGCTCGCGACCCACGGCGCCTACCAGCGCGTCCCGGAGGCCGTGGACTGGTTCCGGAAGGCCGGCGCGACGCCGCTCACGGACGAACAGCTGGCCTGGCGCGCGCGCATCGCGCTCCGGCAGCACCGCTGGGCGGACGTCAACGCCGCCGTCGAGCGGATGTCCCCCGCCTCCCGCCGCGAGGCGGCCTGGACCTACTGGCAGGGGCGCGCGCTTGTCGCGCTCGGCCGCCTGGAAGAGGGGCGGAAGCTGTACGCCCGGCTCGCCGGCGGGACGGATTTCTACGGCCTCCTGGCGGCGGAGGAGCTGGGGCGGCCGCTGGCGGTCCCGCCGCCCGCCGCGCCGCCGACCGCGGAGGAGCTGGCCGCGGCCGCCGAGCGGCCCGGCCTGAAGCGGGCGCTGCTGCTCTTCCGCCTCGGCCTGCGGTCCGAGGCCACGCGGGAGTGGGACTGGGCCGTCCGTCCCCTGGACGACCGCTCGCTCCTGGCGGCCTCGGAGCTGGCGCGCCGGAACGGCCTCTGGGACCGCGTCATCTTCACGGCGGACCGGACCGTCGCCGCGCACGACTTTTCCCTTCGCTACCCGACGCCCTACCGCGACGCCCTGTCCGGGCAGGCGCGTTTGCGCCGGCTCGACGAGGCCCTGGTCTTCGGTCTCGTGCGCCAGGAAAGCCGCTTCATCGCCTATGCCCAGTCCTCGGCGGGCGCCCGGGGACTGATGCAGCTCATGCCCGCCACGGCCCGCCGGGTCGCCCGGAAGATCGGCCTGAAGGGCTACCGCCTCTCGCGCGTCCAGCAGCCGGAGGTCAACGCCGCCCTGGGGACCGGTTACCTCCGGGGCATGCTCGACCTGTTCGACGGCAGCCCGGTGCTTGCCGCCGCGGCCTACAACGCCGGGCCGGGCCGGGCCCACCGGTGGCGCGACGCCGCCGCGCCGCTCGAGGGCGCGATCTACGTCGAGACGATCCCGTTTTCCGAAACCCGCCAGTACGTCAAGAAGGTGATGGCGAACGCCATGCACTACGCCGCCCTCCTCGGCGGCGGGACGCAGCCCACGCTGAGGGCCCGCCTGGGGACCATCGCGGGGGCGGCCGGAAGCCGCCCGCCGGAGGACGAGTGAGCGCCCCCGGCCCGGCAAAACTCTCCGCTTGACGCCGGCGCGCCGTTCGGGGGATGATAGGACCTGACGAAAGACGAAGGAGGGAAGGGCCATGTCCCGATTGCGCGTCATCCTGCTGTGCGTGGTGTTTTCGCTGGGGCTCTGCCCCGCCGGGTTTGCCGCCCAGTCCGCCATCACCGAGGCGGACGGCTACTCCTGCATGGGGGTCGACAAGTCGCGGAAGCAGACGGAGCAGGAGGCCCTGGCGGATGCGAAGCGCAACGCCGTCGAGAACGCCAAGACCCACGTGAAAAGCCAGACGACCGTCAAGGACCTCCAGATCGAGGAGGACCTCATCGACGCCTACGCCCAGGCCTCGGTCCGGATCGTCCAGGAGTTGGAACGGGGCTGGTACCGGGATGCCGTTTCGGGAGACTGCTTCAAGATCCGGATCCAGGCGGAGGTCGTCCCCGAGGAGGGGGCCATGTCCCGGATCGGCGGTGAGAAGGGCGGGCTCGCGGATCCGGCCGCCCCCCTGAACGTGAGGATCTGGACGGACCGGAAGGCCTACCGCCAGGGGGAGCGGATCAAGATCTACCTCCAGGGGAACAAGCCCTTCTATGCGCGGATCCTCTACAAGGACGCCGGGGGAAACCTGCTCCAGCTCCTGCCGAACGCGCACCGCCGCGAAAATTACTTCAACGGCGGCGTGATCTACGAGCTGCCTGCCGGCGACGACCGTTTCGAGCTCGAGGTGTCCCCGCCCTTCGGGATGGAGAATGTCCTGGTCTATGCGAGCACCGCCCCGCTGGGCGACCTGGACCTCAAGGAGATGGGGGCCGCCGCCGGCGGCGTCTATCAGGTCCGGACGGAGGGGGCGGAAATCGGCATGAAGACCCGGGGCATCAAGGTCACGGGGAAAGGGGCGGGCGCCGCCCCGAGCGTCCCCGCGACCGCGGAGTTCGTCGAGGCGTCGGCCGGCCTCACGACGGGCGGCCGCTAAAAATTCCCGTCCTTGGTGAAGGGGAACGTGCCGCTTCCGAAGATCGTTTTGATGCCGGCGCTGCCCTCGATCCGGTAGGGAATCTTGCCGCCGGTCAGGAACGCCCGCACCCCGCCGCCCAGATCCCTGAACCGGATGCTCAGGGGCGCCCGGATCGTCGTCGTCGACGCGGAGGGGATCCGGAACGTCTGCTCGAGTCGGCCTTCGCCGACTTTCCGGTCCTCGATGAAGATGGTGTAGTCCAGGGAGGTCAGCGTCAGGTCGAACCGGTTGGGGTTGTGGACCTCGATGCCCAGCCGGAGCTCCATCTCCGCCAGGGAGCGGGGCTTGAGCGAGATCTCCCGGACGACGAAGGTGGGCTTTTCCAGGATCCAGCCCAGGCAACCGGTGAAAAGCACGCACAGGATGCAGACGGCCGCGATGCCGCTGCGCCTCGCCGCCCGCGATTTTCGATCGGTTGAGTTGTTCATCGCACCCCCCGTTCCGGGATCGTCACCCGAAGATCTTCTCATTGCACCCCCTCGTTCCGGTATCGTTTTCAGACGTTCATCTTATCACACTCACCGTTCTGGGATCGTCACCCGCATTTCGTGATCATCATGCCCGCCCGTTTCGGGATCATCCCCGGGCGTTTGTTTCATCAATCCCCCTCATTCCGGGATCATCTTCAGGAGTTCGTCGGCGACCCGCGCGGTCGCCCCCTTGGCGCCGTCCAGGGCCGCCCGCGCCGCCCGCGCCCGCTCCGCGTGGGCTTCCGGGCGCCGGATGACGTCGACCAGCGCCGCCGCCAGCCCGGCCGCATCGGCCACCTCGCAGGTGTAGTCCCGCACCACCGCGAGGGCCCAGAGAAAATTGCCCATGTGCGGCCCGTGCAGGGTCGGAACGCCCCAGGCGATGGGCTCGAGGATGTTCTGGCCGCCCAGGTCCACCAGGCTGCCGCCCACGAAGGCCGCCCGGGCCACGCCGTACAGGTCGAAGAGCTCCCCCATCGTATCGAGGATCAAAAGGTCCGCCTTCCCGTCCGGCGCGCTCCGCCGCGCCCAGGCGATCCCGTGGCGGCGGGCTTCGTCTGCCACGCAGGGGATGCGGTCGTGGTGGCGCGGCGCCACGATGCAGAACAGGTCCGGGATCTCCCGCCGCGCGGCGGCGACGGCCTCCATCACGGGCCGCTCCTCGCCCTCGCGGATGCTGCCCGCGACGAACACGGGCCGCGCGCCCGCGCCCAGCGACTCCCGCAGGGCCTGAACGCGCTCGGGGTGCAGCCCCGGCACGGCGTCGAACTTCACGTTGCCCGTCACCCGCACGTCGGTGGCGCCCAGGGCCCGGAAGCGCCCGGCGTTGTCGTCCGCCGTGGCCAGAATCCGCACGTTCTCGAGGAGACGGGCGACGAAGCGCCTCACGAGCCGGTAGCGCGCGAAGGACCGGGGCGTCAGGCGCGCGTTGACCAGGGCCACGGGGATGCCGGCCTTGCGCGCGGCGACGAGCATGTTGGGCCAGACCTCGGTCTCGGCGATGACGAGGGCCCGGGGCGCCAGGTGACGCATCGTGCGCCGCATGATCCAGCCCGCGTCGAACGGCATCGGCAGGATCAGGTCCACCCCGTCGAGGCCGGCCGCGGCCTGGCGGCCCGCGGCGGTCATCGCGCTCAGGCAGACCACGGCCCGCGGGCGGCGGGCCTTGACGGCCGCGATCAGGCCGGCCAGCGCCTTGACCTCGCCGAGGGACGCCCCGTGGAACCAGACGAGATCGCCGCGGGGCACGGGGGGCAGCGTCCAGGCCAGGCGCTGGCGCAGCGTGCCCTTGAAGTTCGGGTGGTTGCGCGCGGCCAGGCACAGCGGCCAGACCGCGACAAAAATTAATGCACGATAGAGGAGGAGGATCAGTCGCGGCATCGTTCGGCGACCCGGGCGTGGTCCTGGGGGGTGTTGATCTCGTGGAAGGCGCCCTCCGCGATCACCACCTTGATGCGGATGCCGTTTTCGAGGGCGCGGAGCTGTTCGAGGGACTCGGTCAACTCCAGGGGCGACTGCGGCAGCGCGGTGAAGCGGAACAGGGTCTCCCGGCTGAAGCCGTAGAGCCCCACGTGCTTGAGCAGCGGGGCCTGGCCGGGCGAGCGCGGGTAGGGGATCGCCGCGCGGGAGAAGTAGAGCGCGCAGCCTTCGCGGTCCAGCACCACCTTGACGGTGTTGGGGTCGGCCGCGTCCTCCGCGGAGGCCGCCAGGGCCACGGTTACCATGGGGCAGCCGCGTTCGAGCTCCCCCGCGAGGGCGACGATCGCCGCGGTGTCGAGCACCACCTGGTCGCCCTGGACGTTGATGACCGCGTCGGCCTCGATGTCCCGGACGGCCTGGGCCACGCGGTCGGTCCCGGAGGCGCAGGCGGCGTCGGTCATGACCGCCCGCGCGCCGAAGGATTGCGCCGCGCGCAGGATGCGCTCGTCGTCGGTGGCGATGATGACGTCCGCGATGCCCTCACAGGCGCGGGCCTGCTCGTACACGCGCCGGATCATGGGTTTGCCGCCGACGTCGGCGAGAGGCTTGCCCGGATAACGGCTGGAGGCCCAGCGGGCGGGGATAACGGCCACGATCTTCATGGAGGTCCCTCGAAAAAATGGATGATTTTCATCCCGCACGTCGGGTTTGATGCGGGAGACTTCGCCTGTTCCCGGTCGCGTCCCGGCGTCATGAACGCTTCCGGTCGTGAGACTAAAATTTTCTCAGTATTTAATCAAGCCTTGAGTGTCTCGATCTTTACCACTGTCGCTGAACGTTAAAGGTGAAGAATTTTCACGTTGCCCCATTTTGAGTGCAAATATTCAGCCACCAGCCGGCGATGGCATTGCGCCGGCTTTTCCTCGCTGCACAGGAGGCATGCCTCATTCAGCAGTTCCGGGGTAACTGCCTTCTCGACCCCTCTCGCCGAGAGCAGGGCCAGGAAGTCCCGTTCGTATGCCGGCCAGTCTCCCTTGCCCTTCTTGAAGGCGTCCATGATCTCCTGCGTCGGCGCCAGGTCGGGACGGTGGAGATAGTCGATCCCGCCGATAGCCCGGAGAAAATAGCGGAGATCATCCTTTTTGGTAAAGCCGGCCAGTTGGGAAACGTTGTTGAGCCGGATGTCGATCACCCGTTTGACGCCTGCCTGGATCAGGCGCGTAAAGAACGTCTCGGCCGTCTTCCTGGTGAAACCGATGGTAAACACCTTTACCTCGTCCATCATGCCTCCTGTCCCTCTTCCCTTGTGCAGGTCACCTTTCCCCCCTGAAGATCGCAGGGCCTCTGAATTTGATCCGTCTCGGTGGACAACAGATCATCGGGATCGATAGTTCCGCTGTGCTCCGTCCGGGTCTGCAAGGCCGCGGATTTCGAAATGGCCAGCATCAGGGTGTGAATGGCCTGCCGAAATCCCTTGTCGGCCGCTGTCTCGCTTTTCCGGACTCATGTCAGGCGAAAGTTATTCTGCGACAAAACAAAACGTAATCGGTGACAATCTGGCGGACCGGGGGAAATCAGTCACAGTGACAAAAAATAAGGGTTACAAGCCAGCCTATCTGCGACTCGTAACCCTTTGATTTCCTTGGTGCCGGAGGTCGGAATCGAACCGACACTTTCGCAAGGAAAGGGGGATTTTGAGTCCCCTGCGTCTACCAGTTTCACCACTCCGGCGCGGAGGC
>DAOPOS010000011.1:0-76102 GCA_035358035.1 Syntrophales bacterium
CTGCCGACACTCGGATTTTCAGTCCGATGCTCTACCGACTGAGCTACCGACCCGGATCGGACGTCTCTTCTATAAAACCGCCGTGTTCTTGTCAAGGCTTTTTTATCGGAGGCGCCCGAAACAAGCGAGGTTTCATTCCTCATTCTATTGCTTTATTTTTTCAAAATGGGTAAGAAAGGCACGCGATGGAACACGTGCGGAGCGGGGCGGAACGAAAACAGACGAAGCGGCGCCAGGAGGCTGTGCGGATGGAAAAGAAGGTTCAGATCAAGGGTTCCTCCGGAGCGGAGGTGGATCGGCTTCGGGAAGAACACGCCACACTCAAGAGGCGTTTCGAATCCCTGCGCAAGGACCATGAGGCGTGCCTGGCGCGCGAACGTCTGCTCAGGCAGGTCACGGACAACATGTTCGATATGGTCTGCCTGGTGGATGTGGCGGGAAATCTTCAGTACGTCAGCCCCTCGCACCGTGCCAAGCTGGGCTACGATCCCGGCGCCGTGCTCGGGCAGTCGATTCTGAGCGGGGTGCATCCGGAGGACCATGAGCGCGCGAGCGAGGCGTTCAGCCGGGCTGCGTCCACGCGTGAACACACCCAGATCGAGTTCCGGTTCCGCCATGCCGACGGCCATTATGTCTGGGTCGATGTCCGGGGGAACAACTTCTACGACGATGCGGGGCAAGTGACGGGAGTGGTCCTGACCAGCCGGGACATCACGGAGCGCAAGCGGACCGAAGAGGCCCTGGCCCTAAGCGAAGAGGAACTGAGACAGAAATCCCGTCACCTCGAAGAACTCAATACGGCCCTGAACGTTCTGCTCCGGCACCGCGACGAGGACAGGGCGGAGCTGGAGAAGCAGATCGTGGCCCATATGCGGGAACTCGTCCTGCCTTATCTGGAGAGGCTGAAGGGGACGTCCCTCGACGAGTTTCAGCAGGTCTACCTGGATGTTCTGGATCGCAACCTGACCACCGTCCTGTCGCCGTTTCTCAAGCGGCTGTCCGCGCACCTCTCGAAACTGACGCCGAAGGAATTGTTTTGCGCCAATCTGATCCGGGAAGGAAAGAAGACGTCCGAGATCGCCCGCATGATGAAGATCACGCCCGGCGCGGTTGAATTGCACCGGAATCACATCCGGACGAAACTCGGCATCAAGGGGGTGAAGGCCAACCTCCAGTCCTACCTGCTGTCGCTGTCCTAGCGGATCCCGGAGTCCAGGGGATACGTTCCGAAGCGGGTCATGATCACGCCGCCCAGACCGACGACAACGGCCAGAACCTTGATGATGGGGCCGATGTAGGGGAGCCAGCCCAGAATCCATAGAAGGAGCAGGCCCCAGAACGTGGCCCGCAGGAGTCCGGGTTCGCGCTTCCGAAGCCGGAGAAAGACCCCCCGCCCGACCAGGCGGGCCAGGGCGATGAATCCCATCAGCACCCCGCAAACGACCACGATGATTTCCAGCGGAATGAGAACGATTCCGATCACGGAGACGGTGAGAAGCACTGCGAGCGGAACGACGATGATCGTGGCGAGCAGACCCCAGAGGAAGGCCCGGAAGGTATGGTGCCGGATGGCGGTGGCGATGGTCTCGAAGGGCTTGGGCATCAGGGTGACCGTGATCAGCGCAATCACCAGGATCATGAAAAAGATGCAGATCGAGAGGATGGCAAACACCCAGGACCAGCCCTCCCAGTCCTCCGTCAGGACGGTGGAAACGGCCGTGGTGAGCTGAGTGGAATTGATCTCGATGAGATCGCCCCGGACGTCCGCTCCCCGCCCCTTGACGATGACCCCGCCGATGGAGATGCAATCCCCCGCCACGACGGCGCCGCTTCCCAGAACGACGGAACCCCCGATGGCCACGGCATCTCCCTGAACCGTGCCGTCCACGGTCACCTGTCCCCCGATGGCCGTGGCGTTCTTGACGGTGACGCCTTCACTGACGATCACGTCATTGCCGATTTTGGTGACGGACGACACCTCCGCCCGGGCCATGGCCGCCATCCAAAGCACCAGACCGACGGACAGAAGAATGATCAAGGGTCGTTTCATCGTTTCTCCTCGCGGCAGGGGCCGCTGCCGGGCCGGGAATGGCCTGGCGCAGGCCGGCGGGACGCATCGCGCCCCTGCCCGCTCGAACCTGACACGCGCCAAGCTGGCCGGAGTATAGAGAAGCGTCACGCGCGTGTCAATTGGAAAGACGGCGTTATCGCCGGAAGGGATTGTTTTTCCGGGGGAGGGGTGGTATAAATTCGGCCCCGGTCGCAGGGATGGCCGAGGCGTGGAAGGGAAGCGGACCGGGGGAGGGGCGGATGCACGAGCTGGCGGTGACGGAGAGCATTCTGAATGTGGTGCTCAGGCACGCGGGACAGAACGGCGTCCGCCGGGTCCTGGGAATCGCCCTGAGGATCGGGGAGCTCAGCGACCTGGAGGACACGTGGCTGCAGCGCTACTTCGACTACCTGAGCAAGGATACCCTGGCTGCCGGCGCCCGGCTGCACATCGAGCGCGTTCCCGTGGTCTTCCGCTGCGAGCCCTGCCGCCACGACTTTCCCGTCAATGTCCGCGAGATGGATCAGGTCCGCTGCCCCAGGTGCGGCGGGGAGCGGATGACGCTCGTCTCCGGTCGCGAATATTTCATTAAAAATATCGAGGTGATATGATGTCAGACGTCCGCTTGATCGACATTCGGGAAGAGATCCTCTCCGATAACCAGGAACTCGCCGGAAAGATCCGCGCCGACCTGGGCCGGCATGGCGTCTTCATGCTGAACCTGATGTCCTCTCCCGGCGCCGGGAAAACCAGCCTGATCCTCCGAACCCTGTCGGCCTTGAGGGACCGCGTGCGGATCGGCGTCATCGAGGGGGACATCGCCTCCTCCGTGGATGCCGAGAAGGTGAGCCGCGAGGGGGTGCCGGCGGTGCAGCTGCGAACGGGAGGCTTCTGTCACCTCGACGCGCCGATGATTGAGCGGGCGCTCAAGGAGCTCGACCTCGCGGATCTGGATTGCATCATCATCGAGAACGTGGGGAACCTGGTCTGCCCCGCCGAGTTCGACACCGGTTCCCAGAAGCGCGCCATGATCCTGAGCGTTCCGGAAGGGGACGACAAGCCCCTGAAATACCCGCTCATGTTTTCCGTCTGCGATGCCCTGGTCGTCAACAAGGTCGACTATCTGGGGACCTCGGACTTCGATCTGGAACGGCTGAGCGAGCGGGTTTGCAGGCTCAATCCCGCCATCCGGATCTTCCCCGTCTCCTGCAAGACCGGTGAGGGGATCGCGGAATGGACCGGCTGGCTTGCCGAACAGGTCGCAGGCGCCAGGCCGCCCGCCTGACGGTCCCCGATGAATGCCCGGACTTCGGATCTCGATGCCATCTTCGCCGCGGCGCTGGCCGCCGTGGATCCGGAGCCGGCCGTCCGCGACCAGCTGGACGGTGTCCGCGCCCTCTATCAGCGCGAGGGGCATCGCCGCCTGATCGTGACCGGATTCGGAAAGGCCGCCTTCGCCATGGCGCGGGCCGTGCGGCGGGAATTGGCGGATCTGATTGCGGACGGGTGCATCGTCACCAAGGACGGTCACCGCGTCCCGGATGTCTCCCTGGACCCGATCCGGGTGCGGGAGGCCGGGCATCCCCTGCCGGATGAGCGGGGGCTGGCGGCGACGGCCGAGATCCTTCGTCTGGGGGCGGGAGACGAGCGGATCCTGGTCGTCAATCTGGTCTCCGGCGGCGGATCGGCCCTCCTGGTTGCCCCCGCCCCCGGCGTTTCCCTCGCGGAAAAGCAGCGGGTGACGGAGCAGCTCCTGAAGGCCGGCGCCACGATTCAGGAATTGAACGCCGTCCGCAAGCACCTCTCCCGGGTCAAGGGGGGACGCCTGGCGGCGCACCTCCACCCCGCGCGAACCCTTTCTTTTATCCTGTCCGATGTCATCGGAGACGCGGTCGACGTGATCGCCTCCGGGCCGACGGCGCCCGATCCGACCACCTACGACGAGGCGTGGGCCGTCCTCGAGCGTCACCGGCTCTTTTCGGACGTTCCCGACGCCGTCCGGGCGCTGCTGAACCGGGGCCGGCGCGGGGAGCTTCCGGAAACACCGAAGCCGGGGGATCCGGTTTTCTCCCGGGTGGAAAACCGGATCGTCGGCAGCAACCGTCTGGCCCTGGCCGCGGCCGGCCGCCGCGCCGAATCCCTGGGGTACGCGGTCCGGATCCTCTCGGCGGAGCTGGCCGGAGAGGCGGTCGAGGTCGGGAAGGCGCTGGCGGCGGTCGCCCTGCGGGCGAGAACCGAAGATGGAAAAGGCCGGAACAGGCTCTGTCTGCTCGCCGGCGGCGAGACGACGGTGACGGTCCGGGGCGCGGGGCGCGGGGGACGGAACCAGGAGCTGGCCCTCGCCTTTGCGATGGAAATCGCCGGCGTCGAGGGCATCACGATGCTGTCCGCGGGAACGGACGGGACGGACGGTCCGACGGACGCCGCCGGCGCCCGGGTGGACGGTCGGACCGTGATCCGGGCGGAGCGCAGGGGCCTGGCGGCGGGCGACCATCTCGCGCGCAACGACAGCCACACCTTTTTCGAGCGGCTCGGCGAACGGTTCGTCACGGGTCCCACGGGAACGAATGTCATGGACATCCAGGTCATCCTCATCGGATAAAGACACCGCTGCTCATCGGAGGTCAGGATCATGTGCGACACCTTTGTGGCAACACCCGATTTCACGGCGACGGGGCATCTCATTTTCGGAAAGAATTCGGACCGGGAGCCGAATGAGGCGCAGGCCATCGTGCGGTATCCGGCCGCCGAGACGGACGCGCCCGATGTCCAAGCGACCTATATCCGCATCCCGCAGGTTCCCCGGACCTTCGAGGTCCTCCTCTCCCAACCCTTCCACATGTGGGGGGGCGAGATGGGGGTCAATGAGCGCGGGGTGGTGATCGGCAACGAGGCCGTCTTCACGCGGGTCGGGATCGACCGGAAGACGCCGGGCTTGACCGGCATGGACCTCTTGCGGTTCGCCCTGGAGCGCAGCGCCTCCGCCACGGCGGCCCTGGAGACGGTGACCGGTCTGCTCGAGCGTTACGGCCAGGACGCCTGCGGCGGGTACGAGAACCGCCGGATGTTCTACCACAACAGTTTTCTCATCGCCGATCCGAACGAGGCCTATTGCATGGAAACCGCCGGACGGCACTGGGCCGCCCTCCGCGTGCGGGGCTTCCGCTCCATTTCCAACGGCCTCACCATCGAGTCGGACTACGACCGGATCAGCGGCGGGTGCATCGACTTCGCGCGCCGCCGGGGATGGCTGAAGCGGGGCGCGACCTTCAGCTTCCGCGGGTGCTTCAGCGACGTCTTTTACACCCACTTCAGCGGCTCGCGCCTCCGGAGGGAACGAACCATGCGGGCGGGCCTGGCGGCGCACGGGCGCCTGACGGCGGCGGCGGCGATGGACATCCTCCGCATGGAGGGCGACCCGGACCGGACGGGGCCGTTCCACCCGGCCCGCTCGGACATGGGGTCGATCTGCATGCACGCCACCGGTCTGTTCACGCCCTCCCAGACAGCGGGTTCGCTCGTCGCGGAGATGCGCCCCGCCGGACCGTCCACATGCTGGATGACCGGAACGTCGATCCCGAGCACGGCCGTCTTCCTTCCCCTGACCCTGCCCGGGACAACCCTGCTGGATGCCGGCGGGCGCATGCCCGCGGCGCGGGCCGACGACTCCCTGTGGTGGCGGCACGAGCGGCTCTACCGGTTGTGCCTC
The DNA here is from genome assembly GCA_035358035.1 of Syntrophales bacterium. Lineage (GTDB taxonomy): Bacteria > Desulfobacterota > Syntrophia > Syntrophales > UBA2251 > UBA2251. The sequence continues at coordinate 5,760 of DAOPOS010000011.1, forward strand.
ACGAACTATCCCGCGGCCCTGGACGCCTTCCGGCGGGAGCAGGCGGAGCTAGAGGACGCGTTCGTCCGCGGGGAGAGGGCCCTGTTCGACGGCGACGCTCCGGCCGCCGCCGCGCTCGACGCCTATTCCGCGGACTGCCTGGCGCGCGTCCAGGAGGCGTACCGGGCCTGGCACGACCGGGTGGCGGCGCTCCGGCTGAAGCCCGCGCCCCGCGCCCCCCTGTACCGGCGGCGGTGGCGGCTCTGGAACCGCCGGGCGGGGCTTTCTCTGCCCGCCTGACGGAACGGTCGGGGCGACCGTTAGCGGAAGGTCGCCCGGAAGCGGAAAAGCGCGGCGAGAAAGAGGACGGCGCCGATGAGCGCCATGGTCGCGAGGGCCTCCCAGACGATCGCCGTTCCGGCCCCGCGGATGAGAACCGCCGACGAGAACTGGACGTAGTGCGTTGTCGGAAAGACCGACATCGCCGTCTGCAGGAACGGCGGCATGGCCTCGAGCGGCGTCATGGCGCCGGAGAGCATCGTGATCGGCGTGATGACGGGCACGCAGAGCAGTCCCAGTTGCGGCCCGTTCCGGGCGATGGTGGCGAGGAGGATGCCGAGCCCGGTGGTGGCGAAAAGATAGACGACCGTCCCGGCGAGAAAGAGCGGGAACGAGCCCGCCGCCGGCGCCCCCAAAACCCCCCGGACCACGAGCCACAGCGAGAAGATGGCGCCCGTCAGGACGACGAGGCTGTTTGCCCAGACCTTGGCGATCATGATCTCCGGCGGGGACAGCGGCATGACCAGCAGGTGCTCCACCGTCCCGTGCTCCCGTTCCCGGAGCAGCGCGGCCGCGGGCAGGATGATGGAGAGCATGGTGATCATGTTGACGAGCATCATGAGCCCCATGAACCAGGTGTTCTGGCGGTTCGGGTTGTAACGGACGCGGACGGCCTGCTGCACGGCGGGCGCCGGCGCCTGCCGCTCGCCCAGCAAATAGGCCGAGATCTCGGCGGCGATCATTTTCTTCAGGTAGGTGGTTCCCATCTTCGCATGACCGATGGCCGTTCCGTCGACATCGATCCGGATCTCGGCCGGCCGGCCGGCCAGGACGTCCGACTGGAAACCGGGCGGGATGTCGATGACGAAGGTCACGGCGCTGCGGGCCAGGGTTCCGCCGATCTCCGGGAAGGTCAGGTCCCGGGGCGTCTGAAAATAGGGTTTGCGAATGGACGCGCGGATGCGGGCCGAAAGGGGGCTTTGGTCCTCGTCGACGATCGCGACGGAGGCGTTGTTCACCTGAAGCCCGGTTCCCTTCGCCGTCACGACGATCAGGGCGGAAAACGAATACACGAGGAAAAAGATCAGGATGTATTCGTGGCGGATGCTGATGAGCTCCTTCAAGCCCAGCCGGTAGATGTGGGCGATCCGGTTCATCGTTATTTCTCCTGCTTGGTGAGCAGCGCGACCGTCGTGACCGTCAGGGCGACGCACATCGCAGCCAGGACCAGATAATGGGTCGCCAGTTCCGGAAACCCGATGGCCTTGGTGAAGGTCCCCACGCTGATGTCGAGAAAGTAGTGGGCGGGGAAGGTCCGGGCCATGAAGGCGGCGCCGCCCGTGAGCGACGAGACCGGCGTCAGGAGGCCGGAGAACTGGAACGCGGGAACCATCGTCAGGACGAAGGCCGCCACCAGCGCCGCGATCTGCGTCCGGGTGAAGGTGGAGACGAGCAGCCCGAGCCCCGTGCTGGCGAAGAGATAGAGCAGGGTCCCGACGGCGAGGGCCGGGAAGCTGCCCCGGAAGGGGATCTGAAACACCCCGAGAATGATCGCGATCAGCGCGAGGAAATTGGCGGCGTTGACGACGATGTAGGGGAGCTGCTTCCCCCACAGAAACTCCAGCCGCGTGACCGGACTGGTGTAGAGGTTCGTGATGGAGCCGAGCTCCTTTTCCCGTACCACGGCCACCGCCGTCAGCAGGGTGGGCACGAGCAGCAGGACCGCCGCCAGAACGCCCGGGACGATGGCCAGGCGGCTCCGGACGTTGGGGTTGTACCAGTAGCGGGATTCGATCTGTACCGCGCCCCCCGCGGCCGTCAGGGCGGCCGCCCCCGGCCGTTCGGCCAGATACGCCAGATGGACGGCCTCCGCGTAATTCTTCGCCGTTTCCGCGCGGAACGGCATGGTCCCGTCGATCCACACCCCCACCGCGGGGTTGCGTTCCCGCTTCAGGTCTCTGGCGAACCCTGGCGGAATCTCGATGACCAGGGAGTAATTCAGCTTCTGAAACCCGCGCTCCATCTCCAGCGGAGACAGGATGCGTCCCCGGTCCCGGAAATAGGGCGAGCCGGTGTAATGCTCGACGTACGCGCGGCTTGCCGCCGTTCCGTCATGGTCGAGGACGGCGAAGCGGATCGCATCGAGATCCGTGTTGATCCCGTAGCCGTACACCAAAAGCAGCAGCGGTGCCACGAGGAGGGCAAAGAGCAGGAGGACCGGGTCCCGGAGGAGTTCGAGCGTCTCCTTGTGCGCCACGGCGAATAGACGGTGGATATCGAAGCGGCGCCGGGATTCCGGCCGCGCCGGAGGCGCCAGGACCGTGGCGGGACGTTCGGGGCCGCCGGCTTCGCCCGCGTCCGCTTCACGGTCGTCCCCGCCGGCATCCTCCCGCATGTAGGCGATGAACGCCTCTTCCAGGGTCCGGCACTGCCGGCGACGCGTGAGTTCCGCAGGGCTGTCGCAGGCCAGGACGCGCCCCTGGCTCATCAGGGCCACCCGGTCGCAGCGGCCGGCCTCGTTCATGTAGTGGGTCGTGATGAAGATCGTCACTTGGCGCTCGCGGGAAAGTCCGGCCAGGAGTTCCCAGAAGTGATCCCGGGCGATGGGATCCACCCCCGAGGTGGGTTCGTCCAGGATCAGGACCTCCGGATCGTGGATCGCGGCCACGGCGAGGGACAGCCGCTGGCGGATGCCGAGGGGCAGCCGCTCCGCCTGGTCGTCCATGACGCCGCCCAGATCGAAATCTGCACTCATTTCCTCCACCCGGGCGGGGATCGCGGCCGCGGGCAGGTCGAAGAGGTGGGCATGCAGGGTCAGGTTCTGCCGGACGGTCAGCTCGCCGTACAGGGAAAAGGTCTGGGACATGTACCCGATGCGTTTGCGCATGGCGATGCTGCCGGCGTCGACCGCGCTGCCGAACAGGTACGCCTCGCCCGCCGTGGGAGGGAGAAGCCCCGTCACCATCCTCATCGTGGTCGTCTTGCCGCAGCCGTTGGAGCCGACAAAGCCGAAGATTTCGCCTTTCGGGATCGTGAAGGAGACGTCCTCGACGGCGGTGAAGGCCCCGAAACGCTTGGTGAGGTGCTGGGCCTCGATGGCCGCGCCATCCGCGGAGAGGATGCGGGGGGGGACGGCAAAGACGCGATGACCGGCACGCCCCTCCTCCGGGAGCAGGGCGATGTAGGCCTCCTCGATCGTCTCTTTGCCGCTGAGCGCCTTTAACTCCCCCGGGGTTCCCGCGGCCAGCACGCGTCCCCCCGCCATCATGACCAGCCAGTCGAGGTGCTCCGCCTCTTCCATGTAGGCCGTGGCGACGAGAATGCTCATGCCGCGATGCCGAAGCCGCATCTCGTCGATCAATTTCCAGAACTGCTGCCGGGATAGGGGGTCCACCCCCGTCGTCGGCTCGTCCATGACGAGAACGTCGGGATCGTGGATCAGGGCGCAGCACAGCCCCAGCTTTTGCTTCATGCCCCCGGACAGCTTGCCGGCCGGGCGGTCGGCGAAGGGGGCCAGACGGGTCGCGGCGAGCAGTTCGCGGATGCGCGCTTCGCGCTCCGGACGGGAGAAATTGTAGAGGCGGCCGAAGAAATCGCAGTTCTCCCGGACCGAAAGGGTGGTGTAAAGATTCTGCCCCAGCCCCTGCGGCATGAACGCAATCCGGGAACAGACCTGAAGCCGGTACGATGCGGAACGCATATCGCCGCCGAGGACGGCGACGTCTCCGCGCTGAATCTTTTTCATGCCGGCCAGCACGCCCAGGATCGTCGACTTGCCGACACCGTCGGGACCGATGAAGCCGACGCGTCGCCCCGCGGGAATCTCCAGGGAGACGTCGTCCAGGGCCCGCCGGGCGCCGTACCGGTGCCGGAGGCCGGCGATGCGGCAGACGGGGGGCGGGATGTCCGTCTGGTCGTTCATTGCAGGGAGGGGGGCCAGGGGGCCCGGGGATCGAGGCGCACCCAGGAGACGCCCGGCAGACCCGGTTTCAGGCGGGATTCGCGGTGGGGCTCCAGGCGGACCTTGACCCGGAACGTGAGCTTCTGGCGCTCCTCGGCCGTTTCCACCTCCTTCGGCGTGAACTGGGCCTTGGCCGAGACGAAGACGACGCGCGCCTTAAAGGGGCGCTCCGGAAAGGCGTCGGACACGACCCGCGCCTCGGCGCCCAGGGCGAGAGTCCCCGCCTCCTTTTCCGGCAGAAAGACGGTCATGTACATCTCCTCCGGGTCGATGACCGTCAGGACCTTGCCCCCGGCCGGCAGCACCTCGCCCGGCTCGGCGAGGCGTGCGAGCACGCGCCCCCGGACGGGGCTCCAGAGGGACCCGTCGGCGATTTCGGCCTTCAGGTAGTCCGTCCGGGCGACGGCCGCCGCGATTGCGGCCTCGGCTTCGGCCACCCTGGCCCGGGCCGCGGCCAAGTCGGCCTCGGCGCTCTGCCGGTTGGTCTGATCGTGCTCCAGCCGCTGCTGGGTGGCGATTCCCTTGGCCAGAAGCCGCTCCGACCGCTCCAGCTCCCGGCGGGCGAGGACCACCCGGCTCTGGCTCTCATCGACCTTGGCCAGTGCCGAGCGGCGGACCTCTTCGGCCCGCCGGACCTCCGCCTGGGCCTGCCGGAGCTGGGCCTCGAGCGGCGCGGTATCCATCCGCGCGAGGAGCTGATGCGGCTGGACGGCGTCCCCCTCCCGGACAAAGACCGCCACCAGGCGCCCCGGCTGTTTCGTGGCGATATCGATCTCCGTCGCCTCGATGCGGCCGTTGCCGGCGACGAATCCCGGCGGGACGGTGTTCTGGTCCTGGCGGTGGAGAAGGGCGTAACCGGCGGCGGCCGCCAGCAGGAGCGCGGCGCCGATCCAGACGAACCGGGAGGAGACCTTTTTCGTTCCGGCCATGGCGGTCCTTTCGTACGGGGAACATTCGCGCGGTTCGGGGCGTCCCGTTTCCCGGGGCGGGGTGAGGCGCCCGCAGCGCAGGAAACCTAACAGATTTCCGGGAAAAAGTAAAAGACCATCGGGGGGAGGGGGGCGTTACGTCTCCGCGTTCCGGGAGGGCGGCCGGAAGAGCGGCAGCCCCAGCTGCTTGCGGCGGGTCTTGCCGTAGGGGCAGGTTTTCTCCCGGACCGTCGGTTCGCCCCGGCGGCCCCTGCCCCGGACCTCGATCAGGTGGGAGCCCCCCAGGTGGAGGGCGTGCTTGCCGTAGCGGCGGCTCACCGCGTCCACGGCGTCGTAGAGCTCGCGGATCCTTTCCGCCTTCAGGGGGTCTTCGAAGAGGGAGTACTGGATGTTCGCGTCCGGGACGAGGTCGAGGAGAACGACCCCGGTGGCGCGGTAGAGGTCCCGGCGCCGGTAGAGGTCGTTGAACAGGCCGCGGAGCAGGGGGGACAGCTCCAGGGGGTGGGCGCAGGGGCGGTTGAGGCGCGCCTCCCGCCCCGCGGTGTCGAAGTTCTGCCGCTTCAGGAAGGCGGCCACCCGCCGCGGGGCGAGGCCGTAGCGCCGGGCCTTGATGCAGGCGGATTCGAGGTTCCGGATCAGGTGGGCGAAGAGGTACTCCGGATCGGCGCTCGGCGGGGCGAAGGTCTTCGTCTTGCTGATGGAGGCGTAGACGCTCTTCTCCTCCGGCGAAACGGGGTAGACGGACGTCCCCCGGAGCTCCTGCCAGGTCTCGATGCCGGGCTTCGTGAGGCGCTGACGAACCGTCCGCTCCGCAAGGCGGGCGAAGTCCAGGGCGGTCCGGACGCCCAGTTTGTCGAGATAGCTCGCGGTCGCGGGGCCGATGCCCCAGACCCCGCCCACGGGAAGCGACTCGAGCAGGAGGGGGATCGCCCGGCCGGGGACGACGGTGAAGCCGGAGGGCTTCCGGTGCCTGGAGGCCGCCTTGGCGAGGACCTTGGTCAGGGAGAGGCCGACGGAGACGGTCAGGCCCAGTTCGCGCTCGACGGCGTCCTTCATCCGCAGGGCGATGGTTTCGTAGGAGGCCTTGAGCGGCCGCCTGAGGCCCGTGATGTCGGCGAAGGCCTCGTCGATGGAGTATTCCTCGACCTGGGGGGTGAAGCGGCGCATGACGTTGAACATCCGCCGGGAGAAGAGGCTGTAGGTCTCGTAGTCGGAGGGGAGGACGACGAGGTCGGGACAGAGCCGTTTCGCCTCCGGGAGGGAAACGGCCCGCCGGATGCCCAGGGCCTTGGCCGCGTAACTCGCGCAGGCGACGATGCCCCGCTCGCCGCCGGTGACGATGGGCTTCCCGCGCAGTTCCGGGTGGAGGGCCTCCTCGCACGAGGTGAAGAAGGCGTCCCCGTCCATGTGCAGGATGGCCCGGGGCCAGGCGTGGAGCGTCAAGATCGTGTCGTTCATCGTATTGCCCGAAATCCTTGACCTTTGGGAAACGGCCCCCGCTTTTCAGCGGTCTCAAGGGGTTGACGGCCGGGAGAATTTTCCCCTTGCCTCCGTGGATCTATTATGGTAGAACGCACGTTCTACTGTCAAGGGGTTTTTTGCTCATTGACAGGGGGGGGAAAAGAGGATAACTGAGGGCGGAAAAATGAAGGCATTTTTGGCGGTTTACGCCCGGCGGATCCCGCCGCACCGGATGCCGGAAGAGGCGCCCTTGGGCGAGAGGTTTGTCAGGATCATCGCCACCGGGCTGGGGAGCGGGTATGCCCCCTTCGCCCCCGGAACGGCGGGGACGCTCGTCGCGATTCCCGTTTATCTCGTCCTTTTCCCCCTGTCCTGGCCGCTGTATCTCCTGACGGTGGTGGCCCTGACGTTTCTGGCGATTCACGTCTCCGGGGCGGCGGAGGTCCTCTTCGGCCGGAAGGATGCCCCGCGGATCGTGATCGACGAGATCTGCGGGTTTCTGTTCGCCCTGTTCTGCGTCACGCCGACCGTGGCGCATATCGCCGCCGGGTTTGCGCTTTTCCGGCTCTTCGACATTGCGAAGCCCTTCCCGGCCGGTCTCATTCAGCGGCGGCTTCCCGGCGGTTACGGGGTGGTGCTGGACGACGTCGCGGCGGGGATCTACGCGAACCTCGTCCTGCAGGGCCTGGTGTGGGCGGGCATTCTGGGTTAAAGAGGGGACCTCTCGACATGAACGTCGGCATTCTGACCATCGGCAACGAACTGATCAGCGGGCGCACGCAGGACACGAACGCCTCGCTGATCGCCCGGGCCCTCCAGGTCCAGGGCTGGCCGGTGGCCGTGATCCTGTCCGTGGGGGACGACGAGGCGGCAATCCGGGCGGCCCTCGGGCTGATCCTGGCGCAGGCCGACGCCGCCATCGTGACCGGGGGGCTGGGGCCCACGGCGGACGACATCACGACCGCCGCGATCGCCCGTATCTTCGCGCTGCCGCTCGTGACGGACGAGGCGGTTCTGGCCTACATCCGGTCGATCTTCGAGAAATACCGGCTGAACTGGACGGACAATAACGCCAAGCAGGCCGTTTTTCCGGCGGGGGCGGAGGTCATCCCCAACCCTGCGGGAACGGCGGCCGGGTTTGCCCTCCGGAAGGGCCGCCAGGTGGTGGCCGTGATTCCGGGCGTTCCCCGGGAGGTTGCACGGATGCTGCCCGAGGGGGTCATCCCGCTCCTGAGGCGCGCGTTTCCCGAGGCGGCGGCCTGCGTGGCGACCCGGACGATCAGGAGTTTCGGCCTGGGCGAAGCCGAGGTGGATCAGGCCCTGGCCGATGCCGACTGGACCGGAATGGGCGTCGAGATCGGCTTCTACCCCCACTTTCCGGAGAACCACATCGTCCTGACGGCGCGGGCGGCGACCGATGCGGAGGCCGAACGGCGGTTGCAGGCGGCGGAAGCGGCGGTAACGGGGCGCCTGGGGCGCCATGTCTTCTCCCGTGACGGGGACGCCCTCGAGGCCGTGGTGGGGCGCCTGCTCAGGGAACGGGGGCTCACCCTGGCCGTGGCCGAGTCCTGCACGGGCGGGCTCATCACGGATCGGCTGACGGACGTTCCCGGCAGTTCCGCCTACCTGGAACGGGGGCTCGTGACCTACAGCAACGCCGCCAAGGTGGCGCTCCTCGGGGTGCCGGAGGCGGTCCTCGCGGCCCACGGCGCCGTCAGCGAAGAGACGGCCCGGCGGATGGCCGCGGGGGTGAGGCGGCAGGCGGGGACGGATCTGGGCCTCGCCGTGACCGGCATTGCCGGACCGGACGGCGGATCGGCGGCGAAGCCCGTAGGGACGGTCTTTATCGCCCTGGCGGACGCCGATGAAACGGTCTGCCGGCCGTTCGCCTTCCGCTGGGACCGCCGCCGGATCAAGATGATCGCCGCGCAGTCCGCCCTCATGATGGTGAAGCGCTACCTCGCGGGCGAGGCGCAGCAGGCGTGACGGACCGGGAGGGCCTTGGTGAAGCGATGAGCGAAGAAACGACCCTGCGGGCCTTCCTGGCCATCGAGCCCCCGGAGGCCGTGCGCGCAGAGATCGCCGCGATCCAGGAACGCCTGAAGAAGACGGTCCGGGGGGTGATCCGGTGGGTCCGTCCGGAGGGGATTCACCTGACGCTCAAGTTCTTCGGGAACATCCCGCCGCCGGCCGTGGAGCGAATTTCGGCGGCGGTCGCGGCGCGGACCGCCGGGGTCGCCCCGTTCGACCTGACGGTCGGGACGGTCGGCGTTTTCCCCGATTTGAACCGCCCCCGGGTCGTCTGGCTGGGGATGGCGGGGGAGGTGGACCGTCTGCTCGGCCTGCAGAAGTCGCTCGATCGGGAATTCGGGGCCCTGGGGTTTCCGCGGGAGGAGCGGCCCTTCCGGGCGCACCTGACCCTGGGGCGGATCAAGACCCCGAAGGGGCTGGTCGGTCTGGCCCGGGCGGTCGAGACCGGCGAGACGGCGACGGCCGGTCCGTTCAGGGCCGATGACCTGATCCTGTTCCGGAGCGAATTGTCGCCGCAGGGCGCCGTGTATACCCGGCTCGCCGCCTTTCCCCTTCGGGGGTGATCCGTCCCGGCCGGAAACGGAACGGGGGCGGGGATGAGCCGGCTCCCGCCGGGAAGCCGGGTTTCAAGGGGTCCGACGGACCCGGAGATGAGGATTGGCAGGAATCACGCTTTCGCAAAAGCGGGAAAAGGAAGAGGCATCCCCAAGAATGTTGAAGAGGAAAGATCATTATCAGGAGGTGGCTATGGTCGCGGATACGGAGAGGATGAAAGCGGTGGATCTGGCCATTACCCAGATCGAACGGCAGTTCGGCAAGGGGTCTATCATGCGGCTGGGCGGCGGCGAAAGCGTGGCCGACGTGCCGGCGATTTCCACCGGATCGTTGAGCCTCGATCTGGCCCTGGGCGTGGGCGGCGTGCCGCGGGGGCGGGTGATCGAGATCTTCGGCCCCGAATCGGGCGGGAAGACGACGCTCGCCCTGCACATGGTGGCGGAGGCCCAGAAGCAGGGGGGACTCGCGGCCTTCATCGACGCCGAGCACGCCCTGGACGTGGGCTATGCCCGGAAGATCGGCGTCGATACCGACGACCTTCTGATTTCCCAGCCCGATACGGGGGAGCAGGCCCTGGAGATCGCCGAGACGCTGGTGCGCAGCGGCGCCCTGGACGTGCTGGTGGTCGATTCCGTGGCGGCCCTGGTGCCGAAGGCCGAGCTCGAGGGGGAGATGGGGGACGCCCAGATGGGCCTTCAGGCCCGGCTGATGTCCCAGGCCCTCCGGAAGCTCACGGGCAGCATCAGCAAGTCGCGGACGACCGTGATCTTCATCAATCAGCTCCGGATGAAGATCGGCGTCTTCTTCGGGAACCCCGAGACGACCACCGGCGGCAACGCGCTCAAGTTCTACGCCTCCATGCGCCTGGACATCCGCAAGGTCAGCACGATCAAGTCCGGCCAGGATGTGATCGGGATGCGGACCCGCGTCAAGGTCGTGAAGAACAAGGTCGCCCCGCCCTTCCGGGAGACGGAATTCGACATCATCTTCGGCGAGGGCATCTCCCGGGAGGGAGACATCCTGGACCTCGCGGCCGAGCAGGGGATCGTGGAGAAGAGCGGGGCCTGGTATTCCTACAAGGGGGAGCGGATCGGCCAGGGCCGGGACAACACCAAACTTTACCTCAGGGAGAACGCCGAGGTGATGGCGCGGATCGAGACGGAGGTCCGGGAAAAGTTTGGCCTCAGGACGGGAGAGCCGGAGGCGTAGCGCCGTGGCGGACCCCCTCTCCGACCAGGAGACCCTGGAGCGGGCCTTCCGGATGCTGGCCCGCCGCCCCCACAGCGAGCGGGAGATCCACCGGAAGCTCAGGGAAAAGGGGGCGGACGGAGCGGGCATCGCCCGCGTGCTGGAGCGGCTGCGGGAGCTGGGATACGTCGACGATGCCGCCTTTGCCCGGGGCTGGGCGAAGGGCCGGGCCGGCGGGCGGCTCTGGGGAAACCGCCGGATCGCGGCGGGACTTCGGGAGAAGGGCATCCCGGCGGAGATCATCCAGGCGACGCTGGCCGAGCTTCGCGAGGAGGTGGACGAGGGCGAATCCCTGCGGCTCTGGCTGGTCCGGAAGCTGCGCGGGCGGGACCCGGCGACCCTGGAGGAGCGGGAACGGCGGCGCCTGGCGCGAGGCCTGGCCGCGCGGGGGTTCCCGTCGGACCTGATCGTGCGGGCGTTGAAAGCGGGCACCGGGGATTAGGCGTTGGACGGCGGACAATTCATTTTCACGGGAGGCGGTTGTTTCACATGATGACGGGGACGGAGATCAGGGAGAGTTTTCTGCAATATTTCGAGGGGAAGGGTCACACGCGGGTTGCCAGCTCATCGCTCGTTCCCAAGGACGATCCGACCCTCCTGTTTACCAATGCGGGAATGGTTCAGTTCAAGAACTGTTTTCTCGGCCTGGAGGACCGGGGCTACAGGCGGGCGGCGAGCTCCCAGAAGTGCGTCCGGGCCGGGGGCAAGCACAACGACCTGGAAAATGTCGGCGTGACGGCCCGGCACCACACCTTCTTCGAGATGCTGGGCAACTTCTCCTTCGGCGATTACTTCAAAAAAGACGCCATCGCCTGGGGGTGGGAGTATCTGACCGAGGTCATGGGTCTTCCGAAGGACAAGCTGTGGATCACGATCTTCAAGGACGACGACGAGGCCTATGCGATCTGGCACGACGAGATGGGCGTGCCGGCGGAGCGGATCGTCCGCATGGGCGAAAAGAGCAATTTCTGGATGATGGGCGAAACGGGCCCCTGCGGCCCCTGTTCGGAGATCCTCTACGACCAGGGCGCGGGGACGGGCTGCGGCCGCCCGGAGTGCGACATCCATTGCGAATGCGACCGCCACCTCGAGATCTGGAACCTCGTCTTCACCCAGTTCGACCGCGACGCCGCCGGGACGCTCAACCCCCTGCCGAACCCGAACATCGACACGGGCATGGGGCTGGAGCGGCTGGCCGCCGTCGTCCAGGGGGTCAAGAGCAACTACGATTCCGATCTCTTCCTGCCGATCATCCGCTTCATCGAGCGTCTGAGCGGCAAGGCGTACGGGACGGACGCGGAGGTGGATGTCTCCATCCGGGTCATCGCCGACCACAGCCGCGCCGTCGCGTTTCTCGTGGGCGACGGGGTGCTCCCGAGCAACGAGGGGCGGGGCTACGTCCTGAGACGGATCCTGCGGCGGGCCGCCCGCCACGGGAAACTGATCGGACTCGACAAGCCCTTCCTCCACCGGGTGTGCGGCACCGTGATCGACGTCATGCAGGCGGTCTACCCGGACCTGACCGACAAGCGCTCCTATATCGACAAGGTCGTGGTCAACGAGGAACAGAGGTTCAGCGAGACCCTGGACGCGGGGCTCAAGATCCTCCAGGAGGAGGTGGCGCGGCTCCGGGCGGGCGGCGGCGAGGGGGTCCTCGGCGGCGAGGTGGTTTTCAAGCTCTACGACACCTTCGGCTTTCCCACCGATCTGACGGCGGACATCGTCCGGAAGGAGGGGGTCCGCCTGGATATGGACGGTTTCGAACGGGCCATGGAGGCCCAGCGCGAGAAGGCGCGGGAGTCCTGGAAGGGCAGCGGCGAGGAGGCCGTGGCCGAGACCTACCATCAACTGTCCGTGGCCGGTGTCGCCACCGCCTTCGTGGGCTACGAGGGACGGACGGAGGCCGACTCCCGGGTGACCGCGCTCCTGAAGCAGGACCGGCCCGTGGAGGAGATCGCGGCGGGCGACAAGGCCGAGCTCTTCGTGGCCGAGACGCCTTTTTACGGGGAGACGGGCGGTCAGGTGGGCGACACGGGGGTCGTCACGGGCGACGGCTTCCAGTTCGAGGTCTGGGACACCCAGCGCCCCGTGGAGGGGATCGTCACCCACATCGGCAAACTCAAGCGCGGGCGTCTCCGCGTGGGGGACGCCGTTCATCTCTCCGTGGAAACGGACGACCGGCGGGCGACCGAGGCGAACCATTCGGGCACCCACGTGCTGAACGCCGCCCTCCGGGCCGTTCTGGGCGACCACGTCAAGCAGTCCGGATCGCTCGTCAATCCGGAGCGGCTGCGCTTCGACTTCACCCACTTCTCCCGGATCGAGGACGACGAGCTGGCCCGCGTCGAGGCCCTCGCCAACGAGACCATTCGGCGGAACCTCCCCGTGGTGACGGTTCTCCTGCCGCGGGAAGAGGCGATGAAGACCGGGGCCACGGCCGTCTTCGACGAGAAGTACGGCGCGGAGGTGCGCGTCGTGCGGATGGGGGAGGTCAGCGCGGAGCTGTGCGGCGGGACCCACGTGACGCGGACGGGCGACATCGGGTTTCTCAAGATCGTCCACGAATCGGCCGTCGCGGCCGGCGTCCGGCGGATCGAGGCCGTGACCGGCCGGGGCGCGGTGACCTATGCCCGCCGCCTGGAGGAGGAACTGAAGAAGACGGCCGGTTTCGTCAAGGCCTCGCCCTTCGAGGTCGCCGAACGGATGGAAAAACTCCTGAAGCAGCAACGGGAACTGGAAAAGGAGATCGAGGCCCTGAAGGGAAAGCTGGCGGCGAAGGATTCGGCCGACCTGATCGACCGGGCGCGCGAGGTCAAGGGGGTCCGCGTCCTGACGGCCCAGGTGGAGATTGCGGACGTCAAGACCCTGCGGGATTTCGGCGACAAGCTGAAGGACCGGATCGGTTCGGGGATCATCCTCCTGGGCAGCCGGTCCGGCGACAAGGCGATGCTCCTGTGCCTGGTGACGAAGGATCTGACCGGCCGCTACAACGCGGGTCAGATCATCAAGGCCGTCGCCCCGGTCGTGGGCGGCAGCGGCGGCGGCCGGCCGGACATGGCCCAGGCGGGAGGCCCCCGGCCGGAAAACCTGCCGGCGGCGCTCGGCAAGATCGAGGAGATTTTATAAGGAGGGTCCCGCTCGCTCTCCGGTGCGGCTCATGCCTCCCGTTCGTATCGATCGTAGGTGTCCAGATCCGGCGTGTAGATCAGGAAGGTGCCGTCGCTCCGTCGCCGGACGACGGTGCGCGCGGAAATCAGCGAGTACCAGACGCCGATCGCCTGCCCGGCGTCGTCCCGGAGGATGAAGCCCTGCTGGTAGCGTCGCAGGGCGAGCGCGCGGAGCCGCATGCGGTCGATGAGGTCCCTGAAGGCCGCGGGATCGGCGGGAAGCGGTTTCCAGAGGGTTTCACCCAGGGACGCCCCTTTCTTGAGGCCCATCACCGCGTTGGGGCAGGCGTCGGAGCCGCTGATAAAGTAGTCGTATCCGGGGTTCATTTCGTAGCGTTCGAACGCCCCGGTGACGCCCTCATCCGGGTCGAACCGGCCCGTCTGCCAGGACGACGGCCATCCGGCGCAGCCGATCGCCAGCAGGATCAGTCCGGTCATGGCGAGCCGGACGCGCAGGGTCGTCGTTCGTTTCATGGCGGTTTTCCTCCTCATCGGGTCTGGGGTCAACCGGTCCCCGTGACCCGGAAAACGGTTGACCGGAAGCTCGGGATCGCGCATAATCCGCTCCCGTATGGATCAAACCTAACGTCGCCACCCCAAGGGGGAAATGATGGACCCTCTGTCCGCAACGCACCTGTCGGTGCCGATCTTCCAGATCTGTCTGCTTTTGTTGCTGAGCACGCTGGCCCTCGTCTTCGGGCGGATCAAGCTCGCGCTCCTGATCAATTATTGCTTCACCCTCTACTGGGGCTACATCCTTTCGATCGACGCCTTTGCCGAGCAGGGGATGTTCGACTTCAACACCTTTACCTTCACCTATTTCGGATTCGGCATGGTGATCGTCTTTCTGGCGATGATCGGTCTCGTCTATTACCGGACGGATTAGCCCGGGCCGCTCCCGCAACGCTCCGCCGGCCCGGTTCCGTCCGGCTTCTCGTCCCGTCCGGAAGCCCCCGTTGCCCCCGCCGGGGTGCCGTCAGACCAGCGGCTCCAGCGCCAGCGCATTTCCGAGGGTTTGATTCGCCTGCCGGAGGCGATCCTCCGGTGCCAGGACGGCGATATCCGCCCGCGGCTCCGCCTCCGGGAAGTAGCGCGCCGCCGCTTCCCGAAGGCCCTGCGGCGTCGTTTCCAGGATGGCGCTCCGCAGGCGCCACCGCCGTTCGTCCGTCAATCCGACGAACTCCCGAACCATGGCCACCTGGCCGCGTCCGGCCGGGTCCAGGGGTTTGTCCAGGGCGCCGATGGTGCCGATGACGGCCTTGGTCAGCTCCTCGGCCGGGATCGGCGCATCGATCAGGGTCTTCACCGCGTCCGTATAGGCCGCGAGGGTCTGCACGATGTGGGGGTCCCGGTAGGAGAGAAAGGCAAAAACACCGGCCAGGGGATCGTAGGCGGCCATGCCTCCGTAGGCCCCGCCCTGGAGCCGGACGTGCTTGTAGAGGTACCCGCCGGCGAGGTGGCGGGCGGCGACCATCAGGGCGGCCGCCAGGGGATCGTCGTAGGCGGGGGCGGGGAGGAGCCTGGCCACGTAGCAGACCTGCGCGGCGATCGCGATGCCCGGATGATGCGACGGCGGCAGGACGGGCGCGGCGGGCGCCGCGTCTTCCCCCTCCGGGAGGGCGCCGAGCCGGGGCGCCAGTGCCGCCGCGACACCGTCCAGCCCCGCCGCGTCCGCGGTCAGATTGAGGGTCAGACCCGCGCGCCGGAAGATCATCGGCCTGAGCGCGCCCAGGGTCTTCCGAAGCGCGGCCGGATCGGCGCTTGCCTCTTCCGCCCGTGCATGCATAAACTTGAGTTGCGTCCGCCCGTGCCATTGCTCGTCCCGGCAGGCCGGAAGGGAGAGCGCCAGCCCCGCTGCCCGGCGGGCAAAAATGTGGCCGGAGGGAATGACGGACGCCTGGAGGCCGTTTTTCCGCTCGGCGATCAGGTCCTTCAGCCGTGCGGCGTCGTCCAGGTCGCCGGCCGTCAGCAGGTCGATCAGGATCGCGACGGCCTCCCCGATGTTCCGGTGCAGGGCCTTGACGTGAAACGTCATCTTCTGCCAGTGGCCCCGCCCGTCCGCCACGAGCCCCGCCTGCAGGCCGTAGCCGAGCCCCCCCGTCTTCAGGGCGATCCTCCGGGCCATGTCCGCATAGTCGTGTCCGGCTGCTCCCATGTGGGTTGTGCACTTGCCCAGGAGCGGCAGCCAGGGATGGAGCGCCTCCGGGAGGTGGGAGAGGTCGAAGGCCAGGTCCAGATACGCGATGCCGTTGGTGAACAGTTCGTGCTTGAGGACGGGTACGCCGGCGATCGTCGTCTTCTTCGTCGGAACGGTTTCCACGTCGCGCCCGATGTCGTTGAGCCCCAGCTTCGGCAGCGTGGACAGGGCCGTCGGAGAATCCGGCTCGGCCTGATAGGCCCGGAGCGCCTTGGCCTCGGTCCGGATCTCCTCCAGCCGCGTGACCGGCAGGGACGCCTTGAGGCGGGCCATCCGCTCCCGGAAGGCCGCCTCCCGGCGGGGGAGATCGTCCGGGTCCGGCGCCATGACGGACAGGACCCGGTGGGGATTTTCGATGAACCACTGCCGGACGATGTCCTGGAAGAGGGTCGGCCGGTCCGACCAGCGTTCCCGGATGCGCCCGATGATGCGGGGGAAGTTGAGACCGGCGAAGGGGTCGCCGTCGTACAGCCAGGTGTGATAGGCCCTCCCCATCAGGACGATCCCGTAGGGGTAGGCGCCGCGGACGATTTCCCGGCCGTGAAATTCCACCTGATGGAGGGCGCCCTCGATGAGGTCGCGCTCGAAGCCCTCGCGGGCCACGCGTTCGAGGGTGGCGAGGATCAGCGCCTCGATCCGGCCGGCCCGGTCGGCGTCCGTGCCCCGGAGACCGACGGCAAAGGCGACCTGCCGCAGGTCCCGTTCCATCCCCGTGGCCGACGAGAGATCCTCGCCGAGACCGGAATCGATCAGGGCCTTGCGGAGGGGGCCCGCGGCGCTGCCCACGAGGGCGTCCGCGGCGATTTCCAGGAGGGTCACCGTTTCCCCGTCGAGATTCTCCGCCAGCATCCAGGCCATGTTCACGACGCCCTTGCCGGCGGCGGATTCGTCGCGGGCGATGGGGTAGGTGCCGCTGACGGCGACGGGCTTCTCCCAGTGGGGCTGCGCGGGAATCGCGGAATCGACCTTTACGCGCGGGAACCCGGCCAGCATCTCGGCGAGAAAGACGAGATGATCCTCCGTGGGGATGTCTCCGTAGAGGAAGATCCGGGCGTTGGAGGGCGAATAGTACGTCCGGTGAAAGTCCCGGAAGGCCTCGTAGGTCAGCGCGGGGATGACGTCCGGGTCCCCTCCGGAATCGCAGGCGTAGGGCGTCTGCGGGTAGAGCGCCTCCTGAATGGCCTTCACCATCAGGGCGTCCGGCGATGAATAGACCCCCTTCATTTCATTGTAGACGACCCCTGAGACGGTCAGGTCGCTGGCGATGTCGTCCGGCACGGTGAATTCCAGGTGGTGCCCCTCCTGCAGGAAGGTCTCCCGCCGCAGCCGGGGCCGGAGGGTGAGATCGACGTATACCCGGGCCAGGTTGTAGAAGTCCTGCCGGGTCTGGCTGGCGACGGGATAGACCGTCTTGTCCGGATACGTGAAGGCATTGAGAAACGTCTGCAGCGTGCCGCGCAGGAGTTCGTTGAAGGCGTCCTTCACCGGGTAGCGCTCGGAGCCGGCGAGGACCGAGTGCTCCAGGATGTGGGGGAGCCCCGTGGAATCCGGGGGCGGGGTTCGGAAGCCGATCGCGAAGAGGTTCTCCCGGTCGTGGGCCTGGAGGTGGACAACCCGGGCGCCGGTGGCCTCGTGGAGGAGCTCGCATGCTGTGACGCAGAGGTCCGGGATGGCTTCGACCCGCTGGACGAGAAACCCGTGGCGGACGTCTCCCGCTTTGAGGGGGGATTCTGGACAGACTGGGGACATGTGTGGCCTCGCTTGCGGGGGCGCCCGCGACCCGGGACGTTGCCGCCCGGGGGGCTCCGGCCGTTGATGCGGGCCGGGACCGACGCGTCGGGCGCGACCCGCGGCCGGGGAGGGGGAGCCGCCGGTTGATGGGTCTGGGTTACACCGTTTCCGTCCGGGGCGTCAAGCGCAAATCCCGCCGGGCGCCGAGCCCGTCCGCGGCTCGATCCCGCGTCGCGCACGCGAGCCCTCCCATCCCGGACAAATCCCGGTTCTCAACGGTCTTCCGGCATAAAAAAAGGGGGACGGTCCGTCCCCCCTGGGTTGAGATTCCGGTCGCTCGGCCCGGCGGCGGTTTTCAGACCCAGCCGCGGAGCTTCATGGCCTCCACCACGCGCTCGACCGCGACGACGTACGCGGCCTGCCGCATGTTGATGTTGTACTTCTTGGACGTCGCGTGGACCTTGTGATACGCGGCGGTCATCTTCCTGTCGAGACGCTTGTGCACCTCCTCCTCGTCCCAGTAGTACATGTAGAAGTTCTGGACCATTTCGAAGTAGGACACGGTCACGCCGCCGGCGTTGCACAGGAAGTCCGGAATGACATGGACGCCGTTCTTGTGGAGGATCTCGTCGGCCTCCGGCGTCGTCGGTCCGTTGGCCAGCTCGGCGATGATCTTCGCCTTGATCTTGGGGGCGTTGGCCTCGGTGATGACGTTCTCCAGGGCGGAGGGGAAGAGGATGTCCACGTCCATTTCCAGGAGCGCTTCGTTGGAGATGGCGTCCGTTTCGGGGAAGCTGCAGACGCTCGAGGTCTGGGCCTTGTGCTCGCCCACGGCCACTGGATCGAACCCGCTGTCGCAGCAGATGCCGCCCTTGGAGTCGCTGACCGCCACGATCCTGGAGCCGAACATGGACTGGGCGAGGCAGGCGGCGTAATAGCCGGCGTTGCCGTAGCCCTGGACGGCGATGGTCGCCTTGGAGAGGTCGATCCCCAGGACCTTGGCGGCCTCGCGCACGGTGTACAGACCGCCCCGGGCGGTGGCGTCGCCGCGGCCGGCGGATCCGCCGAGCGCCAGGGGCTTGCCCGTGATCACGCCGAACTGGTTCTTGCCGCAGAGCTTGGAGTACTCGTCCATCATCCAGGCCATGATCTGCGGATTGGTGTACACATCCGGAGCCGGCACGTCGTTTTCCGGGCCGATGATCCGCCAGACCTGGTCGATGTAGACACGGCTCAGGCGCTCCAGTTCGCCCTGGGACATCTCCTTCGGGTTGCAGATGACGCCGCCCTTCCCGCCGCCCAGGGGCAGGTCGACGAGGGAGCATTTCCAGGTCATCCAGGCGGCGAGCGCCTTGACGGTGTCGATGGTTTCGTCCGGGTGGAACCGGATGCCGCCCTTCGTCGGGCCTTTGGCGTCGTTGTACTGAACGCGGAACCCCTGAAAGACCTTCACCGTGCCGTCGTCCATGCGGACCGGCAGGGAGACGTGCAATTCACGGACGGGGACCCGGAGCATGGCCTGGATGCCGGGGTCCAGGTTCAGGATCTTGGCGCACTGGTCCAACTGCTTCTGCGCCACTGCAAAGGGATTCAATTCTGCCATACACTCTTCCTCCTTGAAAAAATGAATTAAATGTTCGAATCGTCGCGGTGTCCGGACGATCCGTCTTATCCGTCGTATTTGATGTTCCGCTGGTCCATCAGATGCCAGAAATTCTGAAGATCGTTGAAGTCCAGCACGGTGGACATGGCCCGGTTTTCCGTCATCAGCCCGTCTTCGTGGGCGCAGGCGACGGGGTTCAGGCCGCCGACCAGGATGATGCCGACCTTGTTGGCATCGACGGGCGTCTGGCCCACGGGCTCGCCCATCTCCCCGAGGGACAAATCGCCCCGAATCCCCGCCCGCTTGAGTTTCAGGAGGAGATCCTCGGCCAGCGCCCGGCTGAGCGCGGGAATCTCCCGGAAGTTGGCCAGGATCTTTCCCTCGCCCGTCTCGATGACCCGCTTGACGGAGGTCATCCGGCCCAGGATGAAAACCTCCGAGGGATCGAGGGACGAACCGGAGTAGTAGATCAGCTCCACGAACCGCATGACCTGGCCATTCTTGACCTGGAGGATGCCCCCGAACTTGGAGTCCATCGGGATGCCGCTTTTCAAAAGCACGCCGTTGACGACGATGCTGCAGACCGTCGCGAACCCGATGCGGTCCGCAGGGACCCGCACCTCGCCCAGCCGCTGCCCCTCGTCGGCGACGGCCACGAGGTCGCTGACCGCGAGGCCGC
Source organism: Syntrophales bacterium (assembly GCA_035358035.1). GTDB lineage: Bacteria > Desulfobacterota > Syntrophia > Syntrophales > UBA2251 > UBA2251. Next base: position 25,580 of record DAOPOS010000011.1, read on the forward strand.
GTCTGAAAGCCGGCGCCATGGCGGCCAGGGCCGTATCGAACTGGGACCGGGGGAAAAAGGAGACATTGACGGGCAGGACGCCGTTCATGGTCTGGGGGTTGAACGTCGTCCGGTAGGCCAGTGATTCGATCCGGGAGATGGCCAGACCGATCTTGTCCCGGACGCGGGCATCGGCCGTTTCATCGACGCCCATCTCCGTGATGAGCCGCCCGTCGCGCCGCCCGACAAGGCGGGTGAGGCCCCGTTCATCCATGAGTTTAAGGTGATACCGGACGGCCCGCTCGCTCAGCAGAACGCCGAAATCCTGCATGCGCCGCGCAATGAGACGGGCCCCCATCGGGTCCGGAGACTCCTTGAGAATGCGGAGGATGAGGAGGATCTTGCGCTCGACGTCTTCGCTGTTCGATAATGGGTTCATCGGCAAACGGCAATGTTTTGCCGTATTCCCTAACATGCCGAAACCGGTCTGTCAAGCGAAAAAGGGGGTGCCGGGCGATGCAGGGATGTTCTTGAATTTCTTGCTTTTATAGATTAAACTGACCGGACGAAGATGATATCTGCATCAGAGCGGTCATGAGATTTGCCGGCCCCAGGATGATGCTGGCGCATCCGATTCTCACGGCCAGGCACTTTTGGGACGCGCGAAGAGGCCCCGGGAGGCCCCGTGCGACAGGATAGCCTGCTCCGGGACGTCCTCGACCCGGCGAAGGGCATGGGCTTATGTGCCCTTGCCCGGGTTCAGCGGGCACGCGTAATTGATGCAGTTGGGACAGCCCGACCAGAGGAGATTGGAAACCCAAAACAGGATGAAGATCAGACCCAGCAGGATGCCTTCAAAAACCAGCCGATCCTGAAGGATGACCCCGACGGGGAGTCCGACCCGGAGCACATAGGCGATCGAGGCGTATAAGATGGCAGACCCCGTGAACGGCTTTTCGCTTTTCGGGATTACACGGCAGACGAGGGAGCCTTCAAGCGGGATGGGGCAGGACCTCCCGTAATAGGCGCATCGCCGGCACGTGCCTGCAAAGAGGATAAGGTAGGATGCCACCCATAGAAGGACGTACGCGACGGAGGCCCAGAGGCCCCACTGCGCGCTGATATAGAGACCCAAGAGGAACAGTGCGATGAGGGTGAGCCGGGTGGCAAGGTTGTCCTTCCAGGAAAATTTTTCAATGGAACCCCTCCGCTTCGCCAGAGCCATTCTGAACGCCATGGTGTCACCTCGTACGGATTCATTCCCCGCCCCCACCCTTTCCGTCTGCGCCGGTGTCGGAGTTGCGGGAGGTTGCCTGCCGGTGTTCATTCACGTTTTCCCCTCATGGGAACAGAGAGAACCAGAGCCGCGGCGGTGTATGATGCATACCACCCTGATCCGCGATGTCAAGGCAAAACGGGGTGCGGGCGCCGGGACAGGGCCACCCGGAAGGGAAGGGGGTGAATCGGGCAGGGCGGGCACCCTTATTGTGTCTGCAGTCTGGAAATTCATCTCTCGAAAGGGGGAAAGGGGCGGGAAACCTTCTCTGACGGATGGGTTTTATGATTGGCGTCCCCACGGGGAGTCGAACCCCGGTTACCGGCGTGAAAGGCCGGTGTCCTAGGCCACTAGACGATGGGGACGTGGATGAACCATGCTTGGACGGGCCCTGTCAAAGGTCGGCCTATATAGATGGTTATCCCCCGGGATGTCAAGCAGAATTTACGTAAACTGCACCGGTTCCTTCAGGATGGCCTCCCGCGCGTTCCACGCCAGGGCGGCCGTTTCCGGATGCGTTTCGTGCAGGGAGGCGATCTGGCGAAGATTGTCCGCGGTGCGTAGAACGAGCATGGCCAGATCGCCCTCGCCGATGCCGGTTCGGTCGCCGATGCGGTCCCAGTCGGCACCTCGGGCCCAGTCGTAGAGGATGGAGGCCGCCCCGAAGCGCAGCGGGTGCGTTGCGAAACCGGCGGCCTCCAGGCGCGCCGCAAACGGCTGCAGCGCCCTCGCCACGCGGTTGCAGGCCGTGACCAGCCGGCGCGGCAGACGGTCCTTTTCCGGGAACGGGTCCTCGTCGCCCTCATAGACGAAGGGCGCCACCACCGCGGCGAGGAGTTTGGCGTCCTCGCGGGGAAAGGCGCCCCGCCGGAGGCATTCTGCGATGAGCAGAGGCTGATCCAGCCGGAGTTTCGAGGCCCAGACGCCGCTTTCCGTCAAGCGATCGTCCGTGTCGACAAAGCCCTCGGCCTTCAGAAACGCCAGGTGGCAGAGAAAATCCTCCCAGAGGTCCGCCGTTGCGGTCCGCATCGGAGGGGAGGCGGTGCGCCGTCGGTCGCGGGACCGTTCCCCCGCGGCGGGAACGGCGCCGGTCCGGGATCCGCGTTTCTGCTGGAAGGCCGCGAAGGAACTGGCGAAGATCTCCCGGATATCCTCCGGTGTCTGGGAAAGCAGCAGGTTCAGGACCATGGAAAAGTCGCTCCGGATGCGGCTGTGCACGGGCTCCGCCGCCTTGAAGAGCAGGTCCCGGACATGCGTCAGATCCATGAAACGGCCGGGTATGGCGAGCAGGAATCCGATCTTGTCCTTGCCGCGCCGGCCGGCCCGCCCTGTCATCTGATGAAATTCCGTGCCGTTCATGGGGCTGAAGGCCTGGCCGTCGAACAGGTCCGAATTGAACAGGACGATGGTCCGCGCGGGAAAATTGACGCCGGCGGCGACGGTCGAGGTCGCGAAAATCGCGTCGAGGCAGCCCTGCTTCATCAGGGTCTCCACGAGAAACTTCCAGGCCGGGAGCTGGCCGCCGTGGTGAGCCGCCACCCGGGCGCCATCGAGATGCACGCGTTGCTTGTGGTTCACCAGGTAGGGAAAGCGGTCCAGGAGTTCGTCCCGGACGAGGGGAAAGGGGTCGGACGCGGCGTCAGGGGCGTGTATCCGGCAGGACTTGAGGGCTGCGTCGCATTCCGCGCGGGACTTGAGGAAAAAGATCGCCGGGGTCAGGTGAAACGTCTTCAGGACAGCCAGGATATGTCCGAAGTCCGGCCGGGAGGGACGGTGCCCGCCCCCGTGCGATCGGTGCAGATATTCGCGGACCGGGCCGTAGAGCTTCTCCCTGGCCAAGAGGGGCATGACGCGGCCCCTGGGGTGGAGGAACAGCGGATACAGGGGGACGGGGCGCCCGGTTTCGTTCACCACGGCACAGGCCTTGCCCCGGATCTTTTCCAGCCAGGCGGCGATCTCCTCCCCGTTGCTGATCGTGGCCGACAGGAGGAGGAGATGGATCCGGGCGGGGAGGTAGATCATGATCTCCTCCCAGACGACGCCCCGGTCCCGGTCCCCCAGGAAGTGGGCCTCGTCCAGTATCACGAGCTCGCAGCCCAGATCCTCGCCGGAATGCATCGCGTCGTAGAGCTGGTTTCTCAGGATCTCCGTCGTTCCGACCAGGATGGGGGCGTCCGTGTTCTCCTTGGTGTCGCCCGTGACGATGCCGACATGGTCCGCACCGAAGATCTTTCCGAACTCCACCCACTTGGAGTTGGTCAGGGCCTTGAGGGGGGAGGTGTACCACGCGCGTCCGCCGCGCAGAAAGACCTCCCGGATGGCCTGCACGGCGATCCAGGTCTTGCCGGATCCGGTCGGGGCGGTGACCAGACAGTCCGTATGGCGGATCGCCTCGACGGCCCGGCACTGGAACGGATCCGGCACGAAGGGGGCCTCCAGCGGTTTGCCGATCCGCTGGAACACCGTCTTCAGGAGCGGGTCCGCCTCGATGGCCCGGCATTCGTTGGCGGCCTCCCGGCGGGGAGCGCGGGATTTTCTCGCCCGCCTGGCGGGGGGAGGGGTGGATTTCCGGATCACTGTGGCGGGAGGTGTCCTTTCAGACGCCCGGATGCGGAGGCGATCCGCCGTGGGGAGGGCCTGCCCTCCCGCGGCGCCATCCGTCCGCGGCCGGCGATGGGATTTTCTGCGCGCAATTTTGTATCACACTCTCGCCATTTTGGGAAAGGAAAAGGGGACGATCGCGGTTGACAAACGGGGGGATTCATCATAAACGTGCACAGACTTTTCACCGGGCGAAGGAGCGAGGGATGAAGCGTGAAGGGGGGCTGTACTGGGGATGGTACGTGGTGATGGGCGCATTCCTGATTTTGGGGATCAACTACGGGTCCCGGTACTGTTTCGGCGTCTTCGTCAAGCCCATGGCCCTGGAGTACGGCTGGTCGCGTTCGGTGATTTCCCTGGGCGCCTCCCTGATGATCCTGGCCTACGGCATTGGCGGCATCCTTTCCGGCCGGCTTTTGGACCGGATGGCCCCGAAGTGGCTCATGACCCTAGGGGCGCTGGTGGTGTCCGCGGGATTCATCGCCATGGGTTACATCCGCGCACCCTGGCAGTTCTATCTCGTCTACGGGCTGATTTGCGGCGGCGGGGCGGCCTTCTTCGGCGTCGTCGTCAACAGCTCCTATGTGGGCAAGTGGTTCGTGAAAAGGCGGGGAACGGCGATCGGCATCGCCACGATCGGGATCGGGATCGGCACGATGCTCCTGGCGCCTCTTTCCGGCTATATCGTGAAGGTCTACGGGTGGCGGATGGGATTTTCGTTCCTCGGGATCCTGATTCTCGGGATCGGCGTCCTGCTCTCCCAGGGGCTCATGGGGAAAACCAAGCCCGAGGACTACGGGCTGGCGCCGGACGGCGACCCTTCCGGCTCGCCTACGGCTTCCGCCGGAGCGACGGCGAACGCCGCACCGGTCGGATGGGTCCTGAAGGATTCCCGGTTCTGGATTCTCGCCGTCTGTTACAGCCTGGCGGTGATGGCGGAGATGTCCGCCTTCGTGCATCAGGTCGCCTATGCCCGGGACAACCACATCGAAGAGGTGGTCGCCGCCTCCTCCCTGGGATTCATCGGCATCGGCAGCATCGGGGGGCGGTTCTTCTTCGGCTGGCTGAGCGATCACATCCCCGATGCGAAATACTCCGCCTCGCTGGGCTTCATCTTCATGGCCGCGGGGATGATTGTCCTGCTCAACACCACGTCCGCGACCCTGCTGATGGTCTACGCCCTGCTCTTCGGCTTCGGTTACGGGTCCATCGCCACCATGATGCCGTATCTTCTGGCGGACCGTTTCGGCCGGGAGGTCCTGGGGACGGCCTATGGCATTCTGACGTTCTTCGTGGCGGGAATCGGCGGGAGCATCGGGCCGGTGCTGGGCGGCGCCCTTTATGACCGCCTGGGCTCTTACACCTACGCGTGGCAGCTCAACCTGGTGGTCCTGATCCTGGCCGTTTTCCTGATCCTGGCGATGAAACCGCGGATCGAAAACCCGGGACGCTGAAGGGGACTGACGCGTCCCCCGGCTAAAGATCCTCGCCCTGCTCCATGATCCAGTTCAGCCAGCGCTGCGCGTCCCGGTTGCCCAGCGCCACCGCCGCCCGCAGGTCCTGAACCGCTCCGGAGCGGTCTCCCAGCTTTTCGCGGGCGAGCCCGCGCTGGACGAACACGCCGGCCTCCTCGGCATAGTCCCGGTTCAGGTCGATCGCCTCGTCGAAATCCTTCAGGGCGAGGTTGAACTCCCCCAGCTTGAAATACGCCATCCCCCGGCTGAAGTAGGCCCCGGCATAGCGGGCGTCCTGACCAATGGCGCGCGTGAATTCCTCGATGGCGCCCTCGTAGTCGTTCCGGTAAAACAGCAGGAAAAGTCCCTTCGTCCGCGCTTCCTCACCCGCGGAGGCGGGGGCGGACTTCGAGGCAATCCGGACCGGCTTCACGATCGCGGTTGCGGGGGGTTCCGCGGCGCCCATATCAATGTCCAGCGGCGCCTCCGCGTCCGGCTCCGCTTCGTCGTCTTCACGCCGCCGCGCGACCGGGACCGCTCCCGAAAGCCGGCGGTACACGTGGGCATAGGCGATCAGCGAGAGGGGCACGGTGACAAAGAGGCCGATCATCAGGGCCAGCATCCCCAGGAAATTGATCCCGATGATGAGCAGGCCGAAGAGGAAAAGGTCCACCTTGGCGCCGTCGGTCACCCTGGCGCTCTCCCGGATGGCCTCCACCGGCCCCAAACCCCGGTCGACGATGAGGTAGCCGAAAAACTGGTACTTGATGGCCCAGACGACGGTCAGGGGTAGAAGGACGAGAAAGAGAACACCGAGGGCGATGGCCGCGATCAGGGTCGTGGACGGGGCCTGCGTCTTGAGGCCGGGGATCAGGATGGCGGCGACGATGCCCAGGAGGAAGACGGGCCAGAAGCAGCGGATGCCGTACAGGATCGCCCCGAGGAGGTATTTGAAAAACAGGCGCCAGGACGAGAAGAGGTCGGCGAAGCCGTGGGGAGACCCGTCGTGGAGATTGAGGGAGATCCGGATGAATCCCATCTGCAGGATCAGATAGAGGACGGAACTCAGGAGGGAGAAGAGCAGACCGATCCCCATGAATACGAGCCCCAGGCCCCGCGCCTGTTCGTCGGCGAGGCCGCTCAACGCCTTTCCGATGCCGTCGGGGACGAGGACGATCAGAAATGCCGCCAGCAGGATCCCGACGAAGAAGAGAAAGTGGCTCTTCGTCGTGACCCAGCCGAACCGTACGGCCTCCCGCATGGAAAATCTGTCCGTTGACATGGCCTCGCCTCCTTCAGGGAGCGGGTTCAAGAACGATCAGGGCATCCACGGCGATGGGTTTCCCCTGCGCAATGATGAGCGGGTTGATGTCGATTTCCTTGACCCGGTCGTTTTCAAGACCGATCCGGCCGACGCGGATCAGGATCTCCGTCATCGCCTCGAGATCCACCGCCGGCATGCCTCTCAGGGCGCCCAGAATCTTGTGCCCCTTGATTTCCTGCATCATCTCCAAGGCGTCGGCGCGTTCCAGCGGGGCCTTCCGGAAGGAGACGTCGCGAAGAATCTCCGTGAAGATTCCACCCAGTCCGAACATGACGCAGGGGCCGAACTGGGGATCGCGGGTCATCCCGACGACGAGCTCCCGCTGGCCCCGGATGAAGGCCTGTACGAGGACCGCGCCCCCCGTTTCCGCGAGGGCCTCCCGGAGGGTGGAGAAGGCCTGGCGCGCTTCCGCTTCGCTGCGGACATCCACGTGGATGAGGCCCTTTTCCGTTTTGTGGGCGATGGCGGCCGCGCACCCCTTCATGACCACGGGGTAGCCGACCTGCCGGAGCGCGTCGGTCAGGTCCGCCTCCTTTTCGACCAGGACTTCCCGGGTCACGGGAATGCCGTAGGCGGACAGAACCTGTTTGGCCTCGTATTCGGAAAGGGCAAGGCGACCGTCTCCGAGGGCCTTCTCGATGATGTTCATGAATACCTCCCGTTTGGCGATGGACGTTGCGATGGCGGTTGCTTCTGAAAGGGTTGTGCACGAAATTGCGGGGCGCGCCGGCCCAACGGGTGCCGCGGGTGGACCCCGGTGCGACGAAAACCCCGTCCCGTGTCGAAACGCATAACAAAAATGTGGGACAAGATCAATGGGAAAAGTTTTTTCGGTTGCATTTCTTGCCCGATGCCCTTATAGCCGGTGAGAACTCCGGATCGCCGCGCCGATCCGGGAGCGAAGAATGACGACAAGAAGGAGGGAACATGAAGCTGTCGTTTACGAACATCAGGGAGATGGTGGAGATTCAGGCCCGCCGCTACGGGGACCGGATCGCCATCCGCTACTACGAACGGGACATCACCTATCGGGAGCTTGACGGGCGGAGCAACCGGGTGGCCAACGGCCTTCTCAAGCTGGGGGTCCGGAAGGGCGACCGGGTCTGCATCCTGATGGACAACAGCCCGGAGTTCTATGAGGCCTATTTCGGCATCATCAAGATCGGGGCGATCGCGGGTCCGGTCAACTGCTGGTGGCAGACCGGTGAGATCCAGTACCTGCTCAACGATTCCGGGGCGGTGGCCCTGTTTTGCGATCATGCCTACCGGGGGCACGTCGACAAGATCATCGACGGGACGCCGGCCCTGAAGCACGTCATCGAACGGGAGGCGACCGACGACCGGTTTCTGAAGTTCGAGGACCTGCAAAAGGAGGCGGCCGAGCTCACCCCCGTCGAGATCGCGCTCGACGACGTGGCGACGATCGTCTACACTTCGGGGACGACGGGCAACCCCAAGGGGGTGCTGCTCACCCACAGGAACATCCTGACAAACTCCTGGCAGGCGAGCCTGCTCGCCAACATCGACGAGAACGACGTCATCATGTGCTTCCTCCCCCTGTTCCACGTCAACGGCCTCGTCATCACCGGGACGTCTCCGCTGTCGAAGGGGTCCCAGATCATCCTGCGCCGGAACTTCTCGGCCTCCGAGTTCTGGGAGTGCGTCGCGAAGTACCGCGTCTCGATCTTCAGCGGCGTGCCGACGGTGTACCAGATTCTCCTGAACACGCCGGGGTTCGAGGGGGTGGACGTGTCTTCGCTGCGCTACGGCGTCTGCGGGGCGGCCCCCATGCCCGTGGAGACCATCCGGAAGTTCGAGGAGACCTTCAACATGATCATCATCGAGGGGTACGGGCTGACCGAGGGCACCGCCGGGGCGACGGCCAATCCCATCGACGGTGTCCGGAAGATCGGTTCCATCGGGATCCCCTTCGCGGAAAGCGAGATCCGGCTTCTCGACGAGCAGGACCGGGAGGTGCCCCAGGGGGAGGTCGGCGAAATCTGCGTCAAGGGCGACCACGTCATGAAGGGCTACTTCAACAAGCCGGAGGAGACGGCCCAGACCCTGCGGGGCGGATGGCTCCACACGGGGGACATGGCCTACAAGGACGAGGAGGGGTACCTGTTCATCGTGGACCGGAAGAAGGAGATGATCATCCGGGGCGGCGAGAACATCTACCCCAAGGAACTGGAAGGCATCATCTTCCGCCACCCCCAGGTCATGGAGGTTGCGGTCGTCGGGGCGCCCGACCCGATCTACGGCGAGGAGGTGATGGCCTGCCTCGTGCTCCATCCGGGCCAGGCGCTGACGGAAGAGGCATTCAAAGCCTGGTGCCGGGAAAACATGGCCTCGTACAAGGTTCCGAAATACGTGGATATCCGGACGGCGCTGCCCAAGAACATCCTGGGCAAGATCCTCAAGAAGGAGCTGAAATCCGCGCTGAAGGCGGAGGGGAAGATCACCGCGTAATCCCGGCCCGGAAAATGAAGTCAGAAACGCCCCCGCCTCACGGAGAGACGGGGGCGTCTTTCATCCGGGCATCCCGGAAAGATTCCCCCTGCATGTCCGGGATCAGGTGTTTCTCGAAGCGCCGTTATTTCTTCCCGTAGCCGATCTTCTGCGCGGCGTCGGTGATGCTCCCGAGGACGGAGGCGTCCTCGATGGTGGACGGGACATCGAAGTCCTCGCCGTTGGCGATCTTGCGCATGGTGCTCCGGAGGATCTTGCCGGACCGGGTTTTCGGGAGGGCCTTGACGACGACGCACTGCTTGAAGCAGGCCACGGCGCCGATCTCGTCCCGGACCATCCGGACGAGCTCCTGCTCGATCTCCGCCGGGTCGCGGTCGCTGCCCGCCTTGAGAACGACGAATCCCAGCGGCACTTCGCCCTTCAGCGTATCCTGGACGCCCAGGACGGCGCACTCCGCCACGTCCTTGTGCTTGGAGACGATCTCTTCCATGGCGCCGGTTGAGAGCCGGTGTCCCGCCACGTTGATGACATCGTCGATCCGCCCCATGATGAAGATGTAGCCGTCCTCGTCGTAATAGCCGCCGTCGCCCGTGACGTAGCAGTCGGGGATCTTGTTGACGTATTCCAGGAACCGCTCGTCGTCCTTCCACAGGGTGGGCATGCAGCCGGGGGGCAGGGGCAGGCGGATGACGACATAGCCCTCCTGCCCGTTCGGGAGCTCCTCGCCGCGGAAATCCGTGATCTTCACGTTGTAGCCGGGCGCCGGCTTGGTGGGGGAGCCCGCCTTGATGGGGAAGGGCTCGACGCCCATGCAGTTGGCCGCAATGGCCCAGCCCGTTTCCGTCTGCCACCAGTGATCCACCACGGGGATCTTGAGCATGTCGCTCGCCCAGTGGTAGGTGTCCGGATCGAGGCGCTCACCGGCCAGGAAGAGGTAGCGGAGGGAACGGATATCGTACTTCTTCAGATAGGTTCCCTGCGGATCCTCCTTCTTGATGGCGCGGAAGGCCGTCGGGGCAGTGAAAAGGACGGAGACGCCGTGCTCGGAGATGACCCGCCAGAAGGCGCCGGGATCGGGGGTGCCGACGGGCTTCCCTTCATAGAGCACCGTGGTGCAGCCGGTCAACAGCGGTGCGTAGACGATATAGGAATGGCCGACCACCCAGCCCACGTCGGAGGCCGCCCAGTACACCTCGCCGGGCTTGATGTCGTAGATGTACTTCATCGACCACTTGAGGGCCACGGCATGGCCCCCGTTGTCCCGCATGACCCCCTTGGGACGGCCCGTGGTCCCGGAGGTGTAGAGGATGTACAGGGGATCCGTCGCGGCGACGGGGACGCAGGGAACCGCCTTGGCGTCGGCCATCACGGCGTCCCAGGCCAGATCGCGGCCGGGCGTCAGCTCCGCCGTCACCTGGGGGCGCTGATAGATGATGCATGTTTCGGGCTTGTGATCGGCGAGCTTGACGGCCTCGTCCAGGAGGGGCTTGTAGGGGATGGTCTTTTTCCCCTCGATGCCGCAGGAGGCGGTCACGATCAGCCTCGGCTTGGCGTCGTTGATGCGGATGGCCAGTTCGTTGGGGGCGAAGCCGCCGAAGACCACGGAATGGACGGCGCCGATGCGGGCGCAGGCCAGCATCGCCATGACGGCCTCCGGGATCATGGGCATGTAGATGATGACCGTATCGCCCTTGCGCACGCCCTGGGCGGTGAGGGCGCCGGCGAATCTGGCGACCTGATCCAGGAGCTCCCGATAGCTGATCTTCCGGACGGTTCCGGTGACGGGGCTGTCGTAGATGATGGCGGCCTGCTCACCGCGACCCGACTCCACCTGGTAATCCAGGGCGTTGAAGCAGGTGTTCAACTCCCCGCCGGCAAACCAGCGATAAAACGGCTTGTTGCTGTCGTCGAGCACCCGGTCCCACTTCTTCGTCCATTGGATCTCCTCCGCCGCCCGGCCCCAGAAAAGCTCCGGCTGGTGAATGGATTGTTCGTAAACCTCGGCATACCTCAACTGGCTGGACATACGTTTCCCTCCCTGCAGTAATTTTCGGCGATCGAGGCGTCGCACTCCACCGCTCTATTCCATTCCGCGATTCAATCAAGTGATGGATACAGGAGGCCTCATATTCAGATCGCCGGTGAATGTCAAGCAAAAAATCGAGATCCTAGGGTTGAACCGGGCCCGCCGGGGTTCTCTTGACGCCCAGTTTGTTCATCCGAAAGGCCAGCGTGGAGGGCGGAATGTCCAGAAGCTCCGCCGCACCGCCCTTCCCGCGGACTTTCCAGCCCGTTTTTTCCAGCGCCCAGAGGATATGGCGCCGTTCATTGTCGCGCAGGGTGACGACGCCCTTCCGGGGGCCGGTTTCCGGGTGCTGCATGGCGCCCAGTTCCGGAACCTTGAAGATCGGACCGGACGAGAGGATCGTGCCGCGCTCGATGATGTTTTCCAGCTCGCGGACGTTGCCGGGCCAGTCGTACTGGATGAGTTTCTCCATCTCCGCTTCGGTGATCCGGGAAAATTCCTTCCCCCGCTTCTGGGAGTAGATCCTGAGAAAATAGTATGCGAGCCGGGGGATGTCCTCTTTCCGCTCTCTCAGGGGAGGCACGTAGACGGGGAACACGGCCAGGCGGTAGTACAGGTCCGAACGAAACGTCTGGGCCTTGACCAGCCCTTCCAGGTTGCGGTTCGTGGCGACGATGAGGCGGAAGTCGGAACGCAGGGTTTCGCTTCCACCGACCCGCTCGAACTCCTTGGTCTGCAGGACCCTCAGCAGGCGGACCTGGATGTCCGGACTGATGTCGCCGATCTCGTCCAGGAACAGGGTCCCGCCGTCGGCCAGTTCGAACCGGCCCAGCCGACGCCGCATGGCCCCCGTGAAGGACCCCTTTTCATGGCCGAACAGCTCGCTGGGGATCAGGCTCTCGGGGAGCGCGCTGCAATGGACCCGGATAAAGGGCTTGTCCCGCCGGGCGCTGTGGCGGTGGATGGCCCGGGCAACCAGTTCCTTGCCCACGCCGGTTTCTCCGACGATCATGACGGTGGCGTCCGTCTGGGCGACCTGCTCCACCTGGCTCAGGACATGTTTGATGCCGGAACTTTCGCCGACGATGTCCTCGAAGTGGAGGTTCTTCAGGTGCTCTTCCTTGTAGTACAGATTCTCCTCGGAGAGCTTGCGGTTCAGGCGCCTGATTTCTTCATAGGCGCTGACGTTGTCCAGGGCGAAGGCCGCCCACGCCGCGAAGTAGGAGATGAGATCGAGGTCGGATTCCTTGAAGGCGCTGCTCAGAAGCCGGTTGTCGTGGTAGAGCACCCCCACGGTCTTGTCCCGCAGGATCATGGGGACGCAGATGCGGGAGCGGATGATTTCGCCGGCCGACAGGGCCTGGTTCTCCAGGTCCGACTCGAAGATTCTCCCCTGGCCGGTCGCGGCGACATCGTCGATCATCTTCATGGAGGAGGCGAAGCTCTCATGGCTGATCTGCTCCTGGGTCAGATTCTTGGAAGCCCGGAGGAGGAGTTTCCGGGGCGAACGCCCGTCTTCGAAAAGGAAGATGGCCCCCCGCTCCGCGCCGGTGATCCGGTTCAGGGTGGTGATGATGTGCTGGATCAGATCCTTGTTGTCGCGGATGGTGACCACTTCATGACCGAGCTTGATGATCTCCTTCAGGAGGCTTTCCCCCACCGGCCGGTTCTTGATCAGAACCCGCAGGTCGTCCGGAACCATCTCTTCGTTGAACGTGGCGAGGATCTTGCTCGTGATCTGCATCAGTTCCTGCGCCTTGCCCTCCTCCCCGCTGGCCAGGTATTGGCGGGCCAGCTCCAGGCGCGTCTTGGACAGTTCGATCTGGTGCCCCGCCTCGTCCAGCCACCGGACGGCATGGTTCAGAATGGGGATGATCTCCTTCGGGGGGGCGCCATCCATCTTCCGGACCAAGGCGAGGAACCGATAGGCCACCCCCTTGAGAAAGATGTTTTTCCCCTTGATCAGGACGTTGACTTCCTTCTCGAGGGAAAGGCCGTCGATCTGGGGCAGCTTGCCCGTCTTCATGGCGAGGCACAGTTCCAGGAGGTACGGGTACAGGTAGACGGTGGCCTGGACTTTCTTGCTCTGCTGCAGGAAATCCCTGAGGTGCCGAACGGCCGGTTTCGTTTCGCCCCGGAGGTAGTAGAGGTAGGACAGGTTGATGTTGATGGACATTCCGACCCAGTCGTTGTGGGACTTCTTCGCTTCCCGGCCCGAGGTTTCCAGAAAGGACAGGGCGTCTTCCCGCCGGCCGATGTCGAGCAGGATGTTGCCGATGTTTCCCGCGGTATGGCAAGCCAGGTACAGATCCCCCCGCTCCAGGCAGTGGTTCCGGATGGCGTCCAGCATCCCCAGGCCCTGCGTCACTTGGCCGATCTGGGCGTAGCAGTAGCCGATGGTGATGTTGGCCAGCAGATTGAAGCTCTCCCGGGGATAGTTTTCGATGTCGGAAACGGACTGTTCGTAGATCTGGATGGCGTCCTTGAAGCGTCCCTGCCAGTACAGGAAAAAGGTTGAGAAATTCATGGCCGAGCGCATCAATCTCGGTTCGTTCAGTTCTTTGGCCAGGGCCCAGCCCTGATCGAACCACTGCATGGCGCTGTCGTAGCGGGAACGGAGCCACTCGTTCTTGGCCATGTGCATTTTGAGAATCGCCTGGGTGTCCTTCAGGTTGCGCTTTTCCGCCCTTTCCAGGGCCGCCTGCAGGATGGAGAGGACGTGGGCGGTGTCGTGGCGGGCGGTCGAAACCTTGGAATACTGGATGGCCGTGCGGGCAAACAGGCGGTCCTCATCCTCGCCGTACCGGGTCGCGAGGTCGTCGAGGACCTTGGTGTAGCACTGGAGGGCGTCTTCGGCCCGAAAGGCGTTCCGGTGAAGGTCGCCGGCGGCGGTCAGGTACTGGCACCGTTCCGTGTCGTTGACGATGTGGATGAGGTGATGGGCCAGGGCGTGGGCCTTCTGGTCATCGTCCGGCAACTGGCGCATCAGGGTGTCCGCGATGAAACCGTGCGCGATGGTCTCCTCCTGTTCGGAAAGGCGCTGCTTCCAGTCATCCTTTTTCCTGGGATGCGAAAAGCGGTACTGACCGGGACCCTCCTGGCGCAGCACGCCCTCGCCGACGCCGTTGGCGAGCAGGGAAAGGATTTCGGAAGGTTTCTTGTCCGAAAAGAGATCCATCAGCCAGTCGATCGAAAAGGTCTCCTGAAAAAGCGCGGCCGTGGCCAACAAGCGCTGGTAATCGTTCTGCACGGGATCGGTTTCCACGTTTCCGGTCTCCTTTAACCCCTGAAAAACCTGCAGGCGCCGTTGCCGGCCGCGACGGACGGCAGCGCCCCGAACCTGATCCGAACGCTATCACAAGACGTGAACTCAATCAAGGACCCTGCCCCGGATGGGTTCATCCGGCCGTCACGGGATTGCGGCGGGTCGGGGCGGGGGGGCGGAACCGAACGGCGGGGTTCAGTGTTCGAGCTTGACGAAATCCGGAATGTTCTCCAAACGGATCCCGTCCTGAACCTGCTCGAGAAAGGTTCTCCCTTCGCGGGTAATGTGGACGAGACCCTCCAGGTTGAGGATGACGCTGTACTTTGTCTGAAGGCGGTTCTGGCATGTATGGTTGAGAACGGCGGAGGCGTCCTGGTCCAGCACCCCGTCCACCTTCATGACGATCGTGCGGTCATCGACGAACTTTTCCTTGATGTAGATCATGCTTCGACACCGTCGGCCTGAATTTGCCTGCTCAATACCTCGCAATTTACATGCCCGCGCCCGTAGTCACACCGATTGACGGGCGAAAACCGCGGGGGGAATGGCCCCCGGATCCATGGCGGTTCGGCCTCTCCGGGCCGTGGTCTTTTCCCGGGGGGCGCCCCCGGAACGACACCCTCGGCTGAAAGGGAGAGGCGTCCATGCACAACATCCCGATGGCCGGAAACAGCATGTTGCGCAATTGACCGGGGCCCCGGGGCGCCCGCGAGGGACAAGATATGGTGTTCATGAGTGAGAATGAGGGGTTGTGATGCTTGGCTTCAATTTTGCGTAGAAGGATAGATCCGGAAGGCAGGCCAATCCCCCCATCAATAGCAGGTTGCCCGGGAGGGGTCCCGGTCTTTCGGGGCCGACCGCGGGCGCCTTGGCCGATCGGCCTTCATCATGCGGGGGGCAGGATCAGCGGACGACTGTGCGTCAGGCGTCGACGTTTGCCGACGGGAGCCAGGGGGTTCAGATGCTGAGGGTCACCAATCTCGAAACCACCTACAACGACATCATTCTGGCCTTGAAGGGCATTTCCCTCGAGGTCCCGACGGGACGCATCGTTGCCCTCCTCGGCGCCAACGGCGCCGGCAAGACCACGACGATCAACACCGTCTCCGGGATCCGGAAAGCCATCGACCTTGAGATCGAGGACGGGAAGGTGGAGTTCGACGGCCGGGACATCGGCGCCCTCGAACCGCACGAGGTGGTCTCCCTGGGCATCTCACAGGTCCCGGAAGGACGTCGTATCTTTGCCGAACTGACGGTGGAAGAAAACATCCTTATTGGTTCCTATGGCCTGAAGGAGAGAAAAAACTTCATTCGCAACGAGGAGATGGTCTTTAACTATTTCCCGATTCTCAAGGAGCGGCGGCGGCAGCAGGCCGGCTATCTCAGCGGCGGGGAGCAGCAGATGCTGGCCATCGCTCGGGCCCTCATCGCCGAGCCCCGGCTGATCATGCTGGACGAACCGTCCCTCGGGCTGGCGCCCCTGGTCGTGAGAGAAATATTCGACATCCTCGGCCATATCAACCGGGAGCGGGGGGTGGCCATCCTGCTGGTGGAGCAGAACGCCAACGTGGCCCTGTCGATCGCCCACTATGGATACATTATGGAGACCGGCCGCATCGTGATGGAGGGGCCCAGTGACGTGCTTCGCGAAAATCGGGACATCAAGGAATTTTACCTGGGCCTGACGGATGTGGGCACCCAAAAAAGCTTCCGGGACGTCAAACATTACAAGAGACGGAAACGATGGCTGTCATGAATCAGGAGGCTTCCCTTCAACTCGAGATCGCGGATCTGTCCATGAGTTTTGGCGGGATCCAGGCCATTCGAGGCGTCTCCTTTGGGGTCCAGCGGGGCGAGATCTATTCCATCATCGGACCGAACGGGGCCGGGAAGACCACCATCTTCAACTGTATCAGCGGGATTTACCGGGCCAAAACGGGCAGCATCCGCTTCGAAAACCGCGAACTGATCGGCCTCAAGCCGGACCGGATCGCGCAACTCGGCGTCTCCAGGGCGTTTCAGAACATCGCCCTGTTCAAGGGAATGACCGTTCTCGACAACCTGATGTCGGCGCGCGTCCACCTCATGAAGTACGGATTGCTCGGGGCCGCCGTTTACCTCGGCCGCTGTCTTCGGGAAGAGGTTCAGAACCGCGACGAAGTCGAAGACGTGATCGAGTTTCTCGATCTGCAGCCGGTGCGCAAATCGCCGGTCGGGAGCCTGTCGTACGGCCTGCAGAAGCGGGTGGAGCTGGCCCGGGCCCTGGCCATGAAGCCGAAGCTGATGCTGGTCGACGAACCCGTGAGCGGCATGAATCTCGAAGAACGCGAGGACATGGCGCGGTACATCATCGACATCAACGAGGAGAGGGACATCACGGTGATCCTCATCGAACATGACATGGGACTCGTCATGGACCTGTCCGATCGCGTGACGGTCCTGAATTTCGGCACCAAGATCGCTGAGGGCGCCCCGGGGGACGTCAGCAGGAATCCGGAGGTGGTCCAGGCGTACCTCGGGGAGGCGGGATGACATCGCGCGGCCCGATGCCTTGTCCCGACCGGTTGGGGGAAAGGGATTCATGGAGAGGGTAGAGACCACGCTGCCGAAACTCCTGTTGGAGAAGGCCCGGATCTATGGGGGGCGGGTCGCCATGCGGGAGAAGTACAAGGGCATCTGGCAGGAAATCTCGTGGAACGCCTACCGGGACAAGGTCGAGGCCTTCTCGCTGGGCCTTGTAGCGCTGGGCATGACGAAGGGGGATCAGGTCTCGATCTTGGGAGAGAACTGCCCGGAGTGGATCTTTGCCGACCTCGCGATCCAGAGCGTGGGTGGCGTGGCGGTCGGCATCTATCCGACGAATTCGGCCGACCAGGTCCGGTATATCCTCGACCACAGCGAATCCCGGTTCGTGGTCGTCAAGGACCAGGAGCAGGCGGACAAGGTACTCGCGGCCCAGGCGTCGCTGCTCCGCCTTGCGAAGATCATCGTGATCGACATGAAGGGGCTGCGCCATTACGAAGAGCCCCTCATCGTCAGCTATCGGGAGGTGGAAGCGGCCGGCCGGGAGGCGGCCCGTCAGGACCCGGAACGCTTTCCCCGGCTCGCGGCGGCGACCCGGCCCGAGGATGTGGCCTTTATCGTCTACACCTCGGGCACCACGGGGCATCCCAAGGGCGCCATGATTTCGCACCGGAACATCATCCATCAGATCGTCAACGGCCTGCAGCCGATCCTGCGCTTCACGGATCGGGACACCCTGCTGTCCTATCTGCCGCTGTGCCATATCCTGGAGCGAAACCTGTCCATGGCAATGCCCCTGGTGTTCGGCTACACTATTAACTTTGCCGAGTCGATCGAGACGGTTCAGCAGAATATTCAGGAGATCGGTCCGACGTTCTTTGCCGCCGTTCCGCGGATCCTCGAAAAGCTCCACTCGAGCGTCCAGATCCGGATGGGGGATTCAACGCGGTTCAAGCGCTGGGTGTATCGGGCCTGGCAACCGGTCGGGCGCCGGGTTTCGCAGTTTGAAATGAGCGGCGAGCCGGTTCCCTGGGGCTGGCGGCTCCTGTACGCCCTGGGTTATCTCTTCAGCTATCGCGCCATCCGGGACAAGATCGGAATGCTCAACTGCCGTTGCCTGATGAGCGGCGGCGCCCCCATTGCGCCCGAGATCCTGAGTTTCTTCCGTTCGCTGGGCGTGCGGACCATCGAGATGTACGGGATCACGGAAACGGCGGGAACGGTGTCCGGTCCCCAGGGCACAATCAAGCATGGCTCCGTGGGCGAGCCGTGCCGGGCGCTGGAACTCAAACTGGCCGAGGACGGGGAGATCCTGCTGCGCGGGGATTCGATCTTTGTCGGATACTACCGGGATCCCGAGGCGACCCACGATGTCCTTCCAGACGGCTGGTTCCATACGGGCGATGTCGGCGAACTCGACGCGGACGGCCATCTTTACATCGTCGACCGCAAGAAGGACATCATCATCACCTCCGGAGGGAAAAACATCTCTCCCTCGGAGATCGAAAACAAACTCAAGTGCAGCACCTACATCAAGGAGGCCATCGTCATCGGGGATCGCCGCAACTACATCACCGCCCTGATCCAGATCGATTACGACAACGTGGGCAACTGGGCGCAGAAGAACAGGATCCCCTACACGACCTACCGGAGTCTGGCGGAAAATCCGTCCGTCCACGATCTGATCCGCGAGGAGGTCCATGCCGCGAACGAAGGTCTCGCCCAGGTGGAAACCGTCAAGAAGTTCAAGATCCTGGAGAAGGAACTGGACCAGGATGACGAGGAACTGACGGCCACGCAGAAGGTGAAACGCAAAATCATCGAGGAGCGGTTCAAAGGGGAAATCGACGCGATGTACACGGGGCGGTGAGATCGCGGCCGTGACGTCCGGATCGGGAAGAGGGGTGGAGGCATGGAGAAGATTCTGGAGATCCTGTTGAACGGCCTGTCCATGGGGGCCATTTACGCCCTGCTGGCCCTGGGGTTCGTCCTCATCTTCAAATCGACCGGCGTCATCAATTTTGCCCAGGGCGAACTGGCCATGGTGGGGGCCTTCATCTGCTACAGCTTCGCGACGCTCATGGACGTGCCTTATGTCTATGCCTTCCTTATCGCCCTGATCGGCGGCCTCGTTCTGGGCGCGATCGTCTATCAGGTCTTCTTCCGGACGATGGTGGGCGAGCCCCTGTTCTCGACGATCATGGTGACCGTCGGGCTCGCGAGCATCCTCACCTGCGTGGCCGGCCTCATCTGGGGACACGACGTCTATTCGCTCCGCTCCCCCTTCACGGACAAGATCTTCAACCTCGGGGGGATCATCTTCGCCCAGGGTTCGTTCTTCACCATTATCGTGTCCGTTGCCCTGTTCGCCCTGTTTGTCCTGTTTTTCAATCGCTCGCTCCTCGGGATCTCCATGCGCGGGACGGCCGAGGACCCCGATACCGCGGGGCTCATGGGCATCAACGTGAAGCGGATCCACATGGCGGCCTGGGCGCTGGGGGCGCTGGTCGCGGCAGTGGCGGGCATGTTCCTCGCGGAGCAGAGTTTCGTCCGCCTTTCCATGAGCCATACGGGGATCAAGGCCATGGCGGCGGCGATTCTCGGGGGGATGGACAGCATCAGCGGTGCCATCCTGGGCGGGATCCTCATCGGCCTGGTCGAAGGCCTGGCCGCGAGCTATCTGAGCGGCATGGAGCTGGGGAACTTCCACCTGGGGGACATCAAGGATGTGGCCGCCTTCGCGATCATGATCCTCGTGCTCATGGTCCGGCCGCACGGCATCTTCGGCCGGGAAAAGGTGGAGAGGGTGTAGGGACCGCCATGGCGAACTTCAAGGTCAGCTATCAGGCAGATACGGCGCTGTTCCAGAACCTCTGGGTCAAGTCCTGGCTGGCGATCTTCGTGGTGGCGATGATTGCGTTCCCCTTCCTGATGTCCCGTTATCAGTTGAGCATCTTGAACGAGATGGGCATTGCCGTCATCGGCGCCCTGGGGCTGAATCTTTTGACGGGCTACACGGGACAGATTTCCCTGGGGCACGGGGCCTTCGTGGCCATCGGCGCCTACACCACCGGTCTGCTGGCCGGAACGCTTGGCGTTCCCTTTGTGATCTCGCTGCCCCTCTCCGGTCTGATGGCCGCCCTTCTGGGCATGATCGTGGGGATCCCTTCCCTGCGCCTCAAGGGGCTCTATCTGGCCCTGGGGACGCTGGCCTTCGGCTTCATCGTGGAATACGTCCTCTTCCACTGGGACCTCACCCAGGGGGATATGGGCATGGCCGTTCCCAAGATCGGCGCGGGAGGGGTGCTCATCGAAACGGAGCGGCAGTATTTCTTTCTGATCATGTCGTTTGCGGTCCTGGCCACGCTTGTCGCGAAGAATCTCGTGCGCACCAAGATCGGCCGCTGCTTCGTGGCCATCCGGGACCGGGACATCGCCGCGGAGGCCATGGGAATCTCGCTCGCCAAGTACAAGATCATGGCTTTTGCCGTCAGCGCCTTCTACGCCGGCGTGGCGGGATGTCTGATGGCCCATTACCAGAAATGGATCGTCCCCGGAAACTTTGACATCTCCCTGTCCATCGCGTATATTGCCATGATCGTTCTCGGGGGGATGGGAACCATCCTGGGGTCTATCCTCGGGGCCATCCTGATTACCGGCATTCCTCACGGCATTGTTTTTCTGACCGACACCTTTCGCGATACGTATCCCGGCCTCAGCGGGCTGATTGTGGATATCAAGCTGGGCATTTTCGGCCTCATCATCGTCCTCACGCTGCTGTTCGAGCCCCAGGGGCTGTTCGGGATCTATCGGCGGATCAAGGTCTACTGGAAGACCTGGCCCTTCAAGTATTGAGCGGCGGGCCTGCCGTTCGCAGATACGCGGCGGCGTCCGCCGATTTTCGTCGAAGGAGGCCGTTGTTCCGGCACAGGGATGCGGAAAGGGCCCTCGACCCCCCGGGGAGGGGCGGGGGAGACATCGATGGATCCAACCATGACAAAGGAGGGGAAGCGATGAAAATCAGAACGTGGAGATGGAGTGTCGTTTTGGCGGTCGTCCTGTGCCTGTCGGTCGGCAGCGCCTGGGCGGCGGCCGTGCGCGGGGTGACGGACAAGGAAATCAAGCTGGCCTGTCTCGTGGACCTGTCGGGTCCGGGGAAGTACGGCGGACCGCCCATTGCCGATGCCTTCCGGGATTACGTGGCCTGGGTGAACGACACGGGCGGCATCAACGGCCGGAAGATCAACCTGATCGTCGAGGACAACGGGATTCTGCCCACCACGACGATGAACGCCGCCAAGAAGGTGATCCTCAAGGACGAGGTCCTCGCCATCGCCTTCAACCTGGGCAGTGCCGGGTCGAGTGCCATCCTGCCCCTGTGTGAGGAGAACCAGGTCGTCCTGATGCCCCACGGGGCCAACAAGGAGTTCTATTCCCCCGGCAACAAATGGGTCTTCGTGCCCCATACGGTCCAGTTCAGCATGGCGTCGCGGGCGGTCGAATACATTCTCGGAAAGAACAAAAAAGCGAAGATCGGGATGATTTATCAGGACGACGATTTCGGGAAGGAAGGTCTGGAAGGCGCCCGCGCGGCGGCCAAGTTCATGAAGACCAAGCTGGTGGCGGAGGCCCCCTACAAGACCGGGACCATCGATTTCACGCCGCACATGAACGCCATGAAGGAGGCCAACGTGGACACCATCGTCCTCTGGACGTACCTGCCCCAGTCGGCCGCCATCATCAAGCAGAAGGTCAAGATGGGCTGGGATGTCCAGCTGATCTCCAACAACACGACCGGCGTCCCGCCGCTGTTCGCCCTGACGGGAGAGGCGGCGGACGGCTACATGCTCGTCACGCCCTACGCCCCGGGACACATGGACCTGCCGGGGATCAAGCGCATCAAGGCAATCAACGCGAAATACGGCAACCCCGCCAAGACCCTGGGCAACCCCATGTACCCGGATTACCTGTATCTGGCGGGCTGGGGGTACATCGAGGCCATGGGCCAGGGGCTCCGCAAGGCGGGGCGGAACCTGAACCCCGAAACGCTGGTCAAGGGGCTCGAAAGCGTCAAGAACTTCGACATGGGGGGGCTTTCCCCGAACATCACCTTCGGTCCGAAACAGCACGTGAGCAGCTTTTCCAGCCTCGTTCTCCGGGCGGATGGAAAGGCCAAACGTTTTGTCATCGTCGATTCGATCAAGGCGCCGCGGACGCCCCAGAAGTGACCGGGTGAATCGCCCGACCCGGTCGGACACGCCGCCGATCAGGGGCCCGGAGGCGGATGCGCCCGTCGTCCGGCCCCTGCCCCCCGGGGGGTGAACAACCCCCCGACGCGCGCCCGCGCAACATGTGGAGGGTCAGGAAACCGTATGTTGTGCCTCCCGAGGGGGTTTTCGGGCGGCATGAATGGCAAGCCTTTGAAATCATGGCGATCTGTTTGTGAATGAGGAGTGGCACCCATTTTGCTAACGAGACGGGATACGTATTCCAGCACGCCATCAATCATTCGGAAAGGAGAAAAAACGTGGATACATCCTATCTGTCACTGCAGGGAAAAGTCGCCGTCGTCACCGGAGGGAGCCGGGGCATCGGCCGGGCCGTGGCGTTGGCGCTCGCCGATGCCGGGGCCGATGTCGTCGTCGGCAGCCGCAAGCTGGCCGATCTTGAAAAGGTCGCCGAGGAGATCAGGGCCATGGGGCGAAAGGCCCTGGCGGTGGCAATGCACAACCGCGAGGTCGAAAGCATCAGGAATTTCGTCGATACCGTCGTGAAGGAATTCGGTCGCATCGACATCCTCGTGAACAATGCGGCCACCAATCCCGGCATGGGGCTGCTCGTCGACATGGACGAGAAGATGTACGACCAGATCATGATCACCAACCTCAAGGGCTATACCATCCTGAGCCAGCTCGTGGGAAAGGTCATGCAGCAGCAGAAGAGCGGCAATATCGTCAACATCTCCTCCGTCGGCGGCGTGAGCCCCGATATCGGACTGGGGTTGTACTGCATCAGCAAGGCCGGGATCGGCATGCTGACCCGGGCGATGGCCAAGGAACTGGGTGATTTCGGCGTCCGCGTCAACTGCATCGCTCCCGGCGTGGTCCGGACGAAGTTCAGCCAGGCCCTGTGGAGCAATGAGCCGATGATGAAGCAGGAACTCGCCCACACGCCGATCAAACGCATCGCCGAGCCGGAAGAGATCGGGCGGATCGCCCTGTTCCTGGCGTCGGACGCCTCGGCCTACATGACGGGGCAGATCCTGGTCGTCGACGGCGGCGGATCGATCTGAGGACGGGTCGTCAATTCATCCCTCAGCCGGAGAGAATGCATAAGGAGGCACGGGTACCATGGGTTTAATGACCGCACAGGAGTACAAGGACAGTTTGAATGACGGGCGCATCGTCTACTACAAGGGACGAAAGATCGACAACGTCGCCACGGATCCGGATTTGAAGGCCTGCGTCGAGACCCTCGCCGTCGACTACGAAATGGCCCACGATCCTCAGTACAAGGAGCTTGCCCTCGTGTACGACGAGCAGCTGGGCGAGAATATCAGCCGCTATTACCACACGCCGCAGAACGGGCAGGACCTCCTCAAGCAGCTCGAGCTCATCATCAAGGCCACGGAACTCGGCGATGGCTATATCCCCCTGGCCCACGACATCGGCGCGGACGCCCTGAATGCGATCGCCATCACGGCGCGGTCGATGAAGGACGCCGGCAAGGTCTATCTGGAGCGCATCGAGAACTTCCGCACGTACCTGAAAAAGACGGACAAGTGCATCGTCGCGGGCGTGACGGACGTCAAGGGCGATCGGAGCCTGCGGCCTTCCGATCCGAAACAGAATCACCCCGATTTCAACGTCCGGATCGTGGAGCGGAACGACCAGGGCATCATCGTGCGCGGCGCCAAGGTCCATATCACCGGGGCGGCCTATGCCCACGAATTCTTCGTCATCCCCTGCCGGGCCATGACGGATGCGGATTCGGATTACGCCGTGGCCTTCGCCATCCAGGCGAACGCCAAGGGGATCCGGCAGATCGTTCGCCCTTTCCACGGACGGATCAGCGATATGGAGTTTCCGGTCAAGCGGGAGCTGCGCCGGATGCACACCGATTCTCTCATCATCTTCGACGATGTCTTCGTCCCCTGGGACCGGGTCTTCCTGTGCGGCGAGGTGAAGTTCGCCGCCTCCATCGTCTACAACTTCGCCCTGATGCACCGCCGCACGGGCTGCGCCTACCGCATTCCCCTGAGCGAGCAGCTCCTGGGGGCCGCCGTGGCGATCGCCGACTACAACGGCGTGGCCGATGCTCCGCACGTCAAGGAAAAGATCACGGAGTGCGTCATCTATCTGGAAACCCTTTCTGCCCTGTCCCGGTCCGCCTGTCTCGACTTCGTGGACCATGCGGGCATTCCGGTGCCCAATCCCATGACCACGAACATCGCGAAGTACCACTTCGCCCACAATTATCACAAGATCGTCGAGATCGTTCAGGACCTGGCGGGCGGACTCCTCGTCACCGCCCCGACGTATCAGGACTGGTGCAATCCCGAGACGCACGGCGACATCGACAAGTACCTGGGTGGAAAGGCCGGCCTGCCGACGGAAACGCGTCTGCGCATGTTCGACCTCATCCGCCGGATGACCTCGGCGGACCTGGAGACGATCTGTCTCCACGGGGAGGGTTCGCCCTACGCCGAGCGGATGACGATCCTGATGGAGGCCCGCGGGCTCATCAAGAAGTGCAAGCAGATCGTCGAGGAACTGGCCGCGATCAAGAAGTGAAGGCCTCCCGGTGGGAATGTCCCGGATGCGCTTTCCGCCCGCGGGCGGGGGTGCGTCCGGGCGGGGCGCCTTTTCGGGGAGTTTCGTGCCGCGCCGCTGAAGTCCGGCGTCAAGCCACGGAGGCGGGGAAGGCGCGAAGCGTTTGTTGGTGAGGAGGAGAATCATGATCGGTATCACATCTTTTGGGGGGTACATCCCCCGTTTGCGATTGAGCCGGAAGCTGATTGCCCAGAACGTGGCGTGGTACTCGCCGGTCATCTGGGGCGCGGCCCAGGGGGAGAAGGCCGTGGCGAACTGGGATGAAGACGCCCTGAGCATGGCCGTGGCGGCCGCGCAGGACTGCCTGCTGGGACGGGACAGAACGCAGGTTGACGGCGTCTATGCCGCCTCGACGACCTTCCCGTTTACGGACCGTCTCAACGCCGATATTCTGGCGACGGCCCTGAACCTGAACGAGGACGGGACGGCCTGTGCGGATTTCACGGGCTGTCTGAAGGCCGGAACGACGGCCGTCATCTCGGCCCTGGAGGCGATTCAGGCCGGCGGAAAGACGCGCGTCCTCGTGGCGGCGGGCGACCAGCGGCGGACGAAGATGGCGACCAACTTCGAAATGTTCCTGGGGGATGGGGCGGCCGCCCTGCTGCTGGGCAGCCAGGAGGTGATTGCCGAATTCAAGGGCGGCTATTCCCTCAGCTGCGATTTCATCGATCATTATCGCGGCGCCGGCAAGGAGTTCGACTACGCGTGGGAGGAGCGCTGGGTCCGGGATGAGGGATACGGCAAGATCATCCCCCGGGCCATCGCCGGCTTCCTCAAGAAAACGGGCCTGACCATCGGCGAGTTCGACAAGGTCGTCTATCCCTGCTACTTCAGCGCCACCCACAGGGGGATCGCCAAGAAGCTCGGGCTCGATCCGGCGAAGGTGCAGAGCAACCTTCACGAGGTCTGCGGAGACACGGGCGCGGCGCACCCGCTGGTCATGTTCGTGGCGGCCCTGGAAGACGCCAGGCCCGGCGACAAGATCCTCCTCGTGGGGTTCGGCCAGGGCTGCGACGTCCTGTATTTCCAGATCACGGACGCGATGTCGGAGTATCGCGGCGGTCAGGGCGTCAAGGGCTCGCTCGCGAAGCGGGCGGAATTGACGAGTTATACGAAATTCATGAAGTTCCGGGATATCGTCACCGCGGATCTGGGCATTCGCGGCGAGGCCAATCCGAATTCGTCGCTCAACATCCTGTGGCGGAACCGCAAGAAGCTCATCGGCCTGGTCGGCAGCCGCTGCAAAAAATGCGGAACGCCCCAATACACCTTTACACCCGTCTGCGTGAATCCGGACTGCAACGCCGTCGGCGATATGGAAGACTACGCGTTCTCCGGTCAGAAGGGGACGGTCTTCATGTATACGGGCGACATGCTGGCCGCTTCGGTCGATCCGCCGGCGATCTACGGGATCGTGAACATCGAGGGCGGGGGCCGGCTGCTGGCCGATTTCACGGACTGCACGCTGGAGGATATCAAGGTGGGGCTTCCCGTCCAGATGTCGTTCCGCCGGAGGTCGAAGGACCCCGTGCGCGGGTTCAGCGGCTATTTCTGGAAAGTCGTCCCGCAGGCGACCGAGAAGGGGGTGTAACGATGGCTACGGGAATCAGGGACAAGGTTGCCATTATTGGCATGGGATGCACCAAATTCGGCGAACGCTGGGATTGCGGTCCGGAAGACCTGATGGTGGAGGCGTTTCAGGAATGCCTGAGCGACGCCGGGATCGGGAAGAACGAGCTCCAGGCGGCCTGGTTCGGCTCCTGCCTGGATGAGGTGAACGTCGGGAAGAGCGCGCTGCCGCCCTCCCTGGCCCTGCGCCTGCCCAACATCGGCGTGACGAGGGTGGAAAATTACTGCGCGAGCGGCACGGAGGCCTTCCGGGGCGCCGTCTACGCCGTCGCGTCGGGGGCCTATGACATCTGCCTGGCCATCGGCGCCGAGAAGCTCAAGGACATCGGGTACGCGGGGCTGCCGGAATTCTCGGCCGGGATGGGCCTGACCAACCAGCAGTGGTTCCCCAACATGACCGCGCCGGGGTGCTTTGCCATGCTGGCCAGCGGTTACAGCGCCAAATACGGGGTGGACATGAAGGAACTGAAGCGCGCGATGGCCCACATCTCGGCGAAAAGCCACGCCAACGGTGCCCTCAATCCCAAGGCGCACCTGCGGGCGCCGGTGACGGAAGAGGTCATCCTGAAGGCCCCCATGGTGGCCTATCCCCTGGGGCTTTTCGACTGCTGCGGCGTCAGTGACGGCTCGGCCTGCGCCATTGTCGCGACGCCGGAGGTGGCCCGGCGCCTCGGGAAGAAGGATTTCGTGACGGTCAAGGCCCTGCAGATGTCGCTGAGCAACGGCGAGGAGATGTCCTACACCAACTGGGACGGCTCCGGCTTCGTCACGACGGCCAAGGCGAGCGCCGCGGCCTACCGGGAGGCCGGGATTACGAACCCCCGGGAGGAGATCAGCATGATGGAGGTCCATGACTGCTTCTCCATTACGGAACTCGTGACCATGGAGGATCTGCACATCTCCGCGCGGGGGGAAGCGACGAAGGACATCATGGACGGCTTCTACGACCTGAACGGCAAGGTGCCCTGCCAGGTGGACGGAGGGCTCAAGTGCTTCGGACATCCGATCGGCGCCTCGGGGCTGAGGATGATTTACGAGATGTACCTCCAGCTTCACGGCCGTGCCGGCCAGCGGCAGCTCGAGAATCCCCGATACGGTCTGACCCACAACCTGGGCGGATTCCCGTTCATGAACGTCTGCAGCATTGCCATCGTCGGCAGGAACGAGGCCTGATGGATGTCCCGGGCCGGGGGAGTGCCGGGACAGACGGCGGCCCCCCGGCGATCCAGGATGATTCTGCAAGGATGAGAGGAGCGCAGGAACCGGAATGCCGCCCTTGATTCAGACGGAATTCACCTCCGTGATGGGCATCCGCTATCCCATCATCGGGGCGCCCATGTTTCTGGTCTCCTACGAGGAGCTCGTCGTGGCCGTCTGCGAGGCCGGGGGGCTCGGCATGCTTCCCCTGCCGAATTACCGGACAGCGGAGCAGCTGCGGCGGGCCCTGGACGTCATCCGCTCCCGGACGGAGGCGCCGGTGGGTGTCAACATCCACCTCTCCGGAAAATTTCCCTGGCAGGAACAGCTCGATCTCTGTCTCGATCATGGGGTGAAGTTCTTCATTACGTCGCTCGGCGATCCCCGCCTGATCCTGGATGCCGTGCATGCGCACGGGGGATGGGTGTTCGCCGACGTCGTCTCGCTCGCCCAGGGACTGAAGGCGAAAGCGGGCGGCGTGGACGGTCTGGTGGCGGTGGGGGCCGGCGCCGGCGGTCATGGTGGCCGGATCTCGACGCTTGTTCTCGTTCCGTACCTGAAGGAGGCGATCGGACTGCCCGTGGTCGCGGCGGGTGGCATCGCGACCGGCGCTCAGATGGCGGCGGCTCTCGCGGTCGGCGCCTGTGCGGTGATCGTGGGGACTCGGTTCATCGCCACGCCCGAATCCAGGGCCTCCGCGGCTTACAAGCAGGCGGTCATCGACGCCGACCCGGACGGCATCGTCTGCACGGATCGAATCACGGGCAATCCGGCGAACTGGATCGCCGCGAGCATCGCGGACATGGAGGAGCGTCCGCCGCTCACCTCGAAAAAATGGCTGGATTTCTGGAGCGCGGGACAGAGCGTGGCCCAGGTGAGGAACATCCGGCCGGCGGCGGAGATCGTCGCCGAGATGGTGCGCGAGTATGGTGAGACGTGCCGACGCATGCAGGGCACGGTGGTATCGAACGGAACGTGATCAAGGGAGGAGGTCCACCATGAGTAAACTGAAGGGAAAGGTCGCCATCATCGGGATCGGCGAAGTCCCCACGGGGAGATTTCCGGAGACGGCGGCCATCTATCACGCCATTGCCTCGGCCAGGCTGGCCATCCGGGATGCCGGAATCCAGAAGGACGAGATCGACTATGTCATGCCCACGGCGGCGCTGTTCAGCCCCCAGTTCAACACGGAACTCGTGACCTGTCGGGTGGCCGAGGAACTGGGGCTCAAGAACGTGAAGAAGAACTGCCAGGTGTTCGCGGGCGGTTCCAGTAGCACCTGCGCCCTGGAAATCGCCGCGAGCCTCATCAACAGCGGCGCGGCGAACATGATCCTGTTCGTCCATGCCGACCGCCTGGGGACGGGCGTCTCCGCGCAGGGCGGCATCGATCTGTTCTCCACCGCCGGGATCTCCGCGGAGTGGGAAGTGCCGTTCGGCCAGCATTACTCGGCGATCGCCGCCATGTCGACCATGCGCTACAAGTACGAGACGGGCTGTACGGACGAGCACCTCTCGGCGGTCTGCGTCTCCAACCGAAAGTGGGCGCAGCTGAACCCCAACGCGATGTTCAAGAAGGACCTGACGGTCGAGGAGATCATGGCCTCCAAGCAACTCTCCACGCCGCTGAGGGTCAAGCACTCCAACGTCCTGGCGGATGGCGGGGCGGCCTTCATCGTGACCTCGGCCGAGCGGGCGAGGGCCATCTGCGAGCGTCCCGTGTACCTGCTGGGCGAGGGGGGCGTCGTGACCCACTTCGTCTTTTCCCAGGAACCCGATGTCAGCCGGTTCGGATGGGCCAGGGCGGGGCGGATGGCCTTCGAGGAGGCCGGGCTCACCCCCAAGGACGTCGACGTGGCGGAGATCTACGATTCCTATCCGATCTACCAGCTGATCGGCTTCGAGGAGCTCGGTTTCGCCGAGCGGGGACAGGGCGGCGAGATGTTCCTGAAGGGCGATACCTGGCCCGGCGGGAAGATTCCGACGACGACCAATGGCGGCATGCTGTCGCAGGGGCATACGGGTGCCGGCGGCGCCGTGGCCCTGATGGTCGAGACGACGCGCCAGTTGATGGGCAAGGCCGGCGTGCGGCAGGTCCAGGGGGCGCGCTTCGCGGTCGAGACGGCCGTCGGAGGGACGTACATGGACGCCCAGGTCACCATCCTGGGAACGGAAATTCCGTAGGGAGAGGAGGTCAGTCATGGATACACCCGTTAAACCCAAACCAGTTCCGGTCGTCAATCCCTGGGCCAGGCCCTTCTGGGAGGCGGCGCGGGAAAACAAGCTGATCATCCAGCAATGCAAGGATTGCGGCACCTACATCTTCTACCCGCGGATCGCCTGCACGAACTGCTTTTCGGACAACGTGGCCTGGGTGCCGGCGTCGGGCCGGGGGAAGGTCTATACGTACACGGTCGTCGAGAGCTATCCGCCCTCGGCCTTCATTCCCGATCTGCCCTTTGTGGTCGCCGTGGTCCGCCTGGAGGAAGGGGTGCAGATGCTGAGCAACATCGTCGGCTGCGATCCGCACAGCGTCTATTGCGAAATGCCGGTGACGGTCGTTTTCGAGAAATTGAACGAGGAATTCACCCTGCCGAAGTTCAAGCCGGTGGAAGCGTAAGGTTCCGCGGCTCGGACGGGGCGGTTGGATCAAGGAGGTGGATCATGTCGCAGAAGTGCTGGGAAGATTTCGATATCGGCTTCAATTTCCGGACGCCGTCCATCACGGTGACGGAGACGCATGTGGTGAACTGGGCGGGCTTGACCATGGATTTTTACCCCCTCCACATGGACGCGGAGTATTGCGCAAAGACGGTCTTCAAGGAGCGGATCGCCCACGGGCCGCTCATCTTCGGGATGGCCGTCGGCATGGCGGGCCTGGCGAAGGTGGAGGGCGGGTCGATCCTCGCCTGGATGGGCGTGGATCAGATGCGCATGAAGGCCCCGGTCAAGTTCGGGGACACGATTACGGTCCATATCGAAACGGTGGAGAAGAAGGAGACGAGCAAGCCCTCGCAGGGATTGCAGACCTGGCGTTATACGGTGAAGAACCAGCGCGACGAGGCCGTCATGGTTTTCGACATGAAGTTTCTGATGCGCCGGAAAGGCGCCTGACGCCCGCGCGGACGGTCCCCCTCCCTGCCGGGGGAGGCGCCGGACGTGTTTGGAAGGAGACGGAACGTGGATTTCAATTTCAGCGAGAAGCAGAATGCGTTGCGGGAGAAGGTGCGGGGATATACCGAGGCCAACATTTCCCGGGCCGTGGTTCGTGAAATCGAGGAGAGGGACGAGTTCCCCCACGATCTCGTGGAAAAATTCTGCGAACTGGGGCTGGCCAGGATCAATATCCCCGAGGCCTACGGAGGCCTGAACGGCGACATCGTGGACTTGATGATCGTCTTCGAGGAGATCGCCAAGCGGTCCCCCGTCCTGTGCTGGAACCTCGGCAACATCCTCCTGTACGGCAACGAGATCATCGGCGTGAACGGCAACCGGGCCCAGAAGGACGAATATCTCCCGAAACTGGCCCGGGGCGAGATCATGTTCAGCTTCGCCATTACGGAGCCCAACGCCGGTTCGGATGCCGCCAGCATCAAGACGCGGGCGCTGGAGGCGGTTCCGAAGGACGGGTCCTACGTGATCAACGGCGGCAAGATGTTCATCACCGGGGCGGGTGTGACGCAGTACACGGTGACGTTCGCCCGGACCGCCGAATCGAAATACGGCGGCATCACGTCCTTCGTCGTCGACACGTCCCTGGCGGGTTACAGCGCGAAGCCGATCAAGAAGCTCGGCTTCCACGGGTCGAATACCTGCGAGGTGGTCTACGACAACGTCCGGGTGCCCCCGCAATCCATTCTCGGCGGGGAGGAAAAGGGGCTCAACAACGGCTGGAAGCAGGAGATGAAGCTCTTGAACCAGGAGCGGCTCGTCCTGTCGTCCATGACGCTGGGCATGGCGCAGTCCTCCTTCGACGAGGCCCTGCAGTTTGCCCGGGAGAAGATGCAGCGGACCGATCCGGGCACGGACGTGCAGTCGATCCAGCACGACATCGCCGAGATGGCTTCGGAGCTGGAGGCCATGAAGGTCCTGGCCTACAGCGCGGCCTGGAAGGAGGCGCAGGGGTTGAACCCGGTCCGGGAAACCTCCATGACCAAGTACTTCTGCGCCGAGACGGCCAAGCAGATCATCCTGAAAGGGATGAACGTCCTGGGCGAGAGCGCCTCCTCCATGGACTACGAGATGCAGAGAAACCTCCGGGAGATTCTCATCTTCTCCATCGGTGGAGGGACGTCGCAAATCCAGAAGAACATCATCTGCAAGACCTTTGGACTTTGAGGGCCGGCCGAACCGGGGGATGAGCGGGGGGCAGCCGGACCGATTATGCGTTGACGGAAGGAGAGGGAACATGGGGCGGATTTTTACGTGCAGCAACGAGGACGGCATCGCCGTGGTCCGGTTCGACGTGCCCGGCGAGGCGATGAACACCTGGACGGAGGAGGCCATCGCGGATTTTGCCGTTCTGCTCGAAACCCTGGAGAAGGAAAAGTCGGCCTATCGGGGTGTGATCTTCATCTCCGGCAAAAGCACGAATTTTCATGCCGGGGCGAATCTGAACATGCTGGGGGCGGAGAAGGACCTGGCGGACTTCCGGAAGGGGTGCGACGCGTTCAACGGGCTCTTCATCCGGCTGGAAAACCTCGGCATCCCCACCGTGGCCGCCATCCATGGCCCCTGCATGGGCGGGGGGTATGAATTCGCCCTGACCATGACGGCGCGGATCGCGACCGACAGCAGGCGGACGACGATCGGCCTGCCCGAGTGCAACGTGGGCGTTATCCCCGGCGCCGGCGGCACCCAGCGTCTCCCCCGGCTCATCGGCTATCCGGCCCTGGATTTCATCCCCCGCGGCGCCGTTCTGCCCGCGGCCAAGGCCCTGGAGGTCGGCATGGTCGACCGGGTGATCCCGGAGGGGGACGACCTGCTGGCCAAGGCGAAAGGCCTGCTCGTGGAGATCATCGCCGGGACGGCCGGGCTGAAGCGTGAGAAGCCGGACCTGTCCGCACTCGACGCGACGCTCGAGGCGGCGAAAAAGAACGTGCTCAAGGCGACGCGGGGACGGGCGATACCGGCGCCGATGCTGGCGCTCAAGGCGATGAGCGAGGGACTCAAGGTGCCGATCGAGCAGGGCTTGAAGATCGAAACGGACTGTTTCATCGAGGCGCTCAAGGCCCCGGAATGCAAGGGGACGATCAACACCTTCTTCCTGAAGACCCTCTCCGACAAGCCTCAGGCCATGATTCCCAGGGGATTCGAGCCCAAGCCCATCCGGACATTCGGCGTCCTCGGCTTCGGCACGATGGGGCGCGGGATCGTCATCAACATCCTGACCCGGACAAAGCTGCCCGTCGTCGTCAAGGACGTCTCCGAAGCCCTGGAGCCGGGCATGGGCTTCATCCGGAAGATTCTGGAAGGCATGGCGGCCAAGAACCGCCTGAAGGAGCCCGTCGAGAACCTGCTCGCCCGGGTCAAGCCGGTGGCGGACTGGACAGACGACTTTACGGACGTCGATTGCGTCATCGAGGCCGTCTTCGAAGATCCCGCCGTCAAGGACCAGGTCTACCGGGAGCTGTGCCAGACCGTCGCGGACGACTGCCTCCTGGCGACGAATACCTCGAGCCTGCCCGTGGACAAACTGGCGAAGAGCGTCTCGAACCCGGAGCGGTTCGTGGGGGCCCATTTCTTCTCCCCCGTCTGGATGATGCAGCTTCTGGAGATCATCCGGGGCCAGGCCACGAGCGACGCCACGACGAACAACATGCTGGCCGTCTGCGCCGCCCTCGGCAAGCGCCCGGTCGTCTGCAAGGACAACCCCGGGTTCGTGGTCAACGCCATGCTCTTCCCGTATTTCATCAAGGCCTTCGATCTCCTCGCGGAAGGCGTGCCCATGGACAGGATCGACGCGGCCATGATGAAGTTCGGCCTGCCCGTGGGGCCCATCCGCCTGACCGACGAGGTCGGGATCGACGTCTCCTATCTCGTCCTGACGAAGTCCCTCGGGATGACGCCGCCGGTGGCCCTCGAGAACGTCTACCAGGCGGGTCGCTACGGCCGAAACAAGAACGGCAAGGGATTCTACGCGGCGGACGGGTCGCCCGATCCCGAGGTCCTGCCCCTGATCAATCCGGACAACAGGCAGAAGGACTATTCCGTGACCGAGCTGCAGAACATGCTCTTCACCCCCTTCGTCCAGACGGGTCACGACCTGCTTGGGAAGGGGGTCGTCAGCGATCCGCGGTCGATCGACATCGGCGCGATCTGGGGGGTCGGTTTCCCGGCCGACAAGGGCGGTCCGATGAAATGGGGCGACCTGATCGGATTGAGCGAGAAGCTCTACGGCAAGAAATTCTACGCATAAAAACGGAATTGCCGCACGCCGGAGGCCGCCTGTTCTGGGAACAGGCCGGCGCCCCGGGGCCGGCGAGAAAGGAAGGAACGTCATGGCAACACTGTTTCACGGCATCACCTGCGCGGACCTGTATGACCGTTCGGTGGCGGCTTTTCGTTCCCGCACCGCCATTCTCTTCAACGACGAGACGTACACCTACGACGCGCTGCAGAAGAACGCCTATTCCCTGGCCCATGCCCTCGACAAGCTGGGGCTCAAGAAGGGCGATCGGGTCGCGTTCCTGATGGCCAACTGTCCGGAATACATCTTCTGCGAGTATGCGCTGGGAAAGCTCGGGCTGGTCCGTGTTCCCCTGGCCGTTTTGCTCAGCTCCAAGGATCACATCTACATGATGAATCAGTCCGAGTGCAAGGCCCTGATCTACCATGAACGAATGGCCGGTCGGGTTCAGGAGATGATCCCCTCGCTCGAGACGGTCAAGCAGTTCATCTGCGTGACCCAGGATCCGGCGAGCGTGATGTCCGGGCACGAGCACCTGCAGTCCCTGATCGCGGCGAACCCGCCGGAAGCGCCCCGGGTCGCGCTTGAATGCACGGACCTGGTCGCGATCTATTACACCGGTGGCACCACCGGCCTTCCCAAGGGCGTGATGATGGACCACAACACCTGGGTGGGCACGTTTATCAGCGAGATGCTCCACCTGGGGCTGGATTGGGACGAGGTCTTCGCCTTCGCCACGCCGCTGACCCATGCGGGGGGGTGCCTGATCCTGCCAATCCTGCTGAAACGCGGGACCTGCGAGATCCAGGATCATTTCGACCCGAAGCTCTTTCTGGAGCGGGTGGAGAAGGTCAAGGTCACGACGACCTTCATCGTGCCCACGATGATCTACGTCCTGCTCGATTATCCGGACCTCAAGAAGTACGACCTCGCCAGCCTGCGCAACATCATCTACGGCGCGTCCGCCATCGCTCCGGCGCGCCTGAAGCAGGCGGTGGACACGCTGGGGCCGATCTTCACCCAGCTCTTCGGGCAGACGGAGTCTCCCATGATGATCAGCGCCCTGTCCCGTCAGGAGCACGTCATCGACGATCCGGAGCGGCAGATGAAGGTCTACACGTCCTGCGGGCGCCCGGTCATGACGGCCGACGTCCGCATCGTGGACGAGAACGGCAAGGAGCTGCCCCGGGGCGAGGCGGGGGATATCGTCTGCCGGACGATCAACATGATGACGGGCTACCTCAAGAATCCGGAACAGACGGCGGAGACGATCCGGGACGGCTGGCTGTGGACCGGGGACGTGGGAAAGTTCGACGAGGAGGGGTACCTCTACATCGTGGACCGTTCCAAGGATATGATCATCAGCGGCGGGTTCAACATCTTCCCCCGGGAGATCGAGGATGTCCTCCATGAGCACCCCGCGGTGAAAAACGTGGCCGTGGTGGGCGTGCCTCACGAGAAGTGGGGCGAGGAAGTCACGGCGGTGGTGTCGCTGCATGCGGGCAAGACCGCGAGCGAAAAGGAACTCGTCCAGTTCGTCAAGGAGCGCAAGGGAAGCCTCCTGGCCCCGAAGAGCGTCAAGTTCTGGGAGGAGATTCCCCTGACGAACCTCGGCAAGCTGGACAAGAAGAAGATCCGGGAAATGTTCTGGAAGGGGATGGACCGCAAGGTGTGAGGCGGCTCCCCGGAAGCGGAACGGAGGAGGGAGGGGGGAACGTCCCCCCTGCCGCTCTCGGCCTGATCAGGGAAAAGGATTGAAAAATGGATTTCGCACTGACGGAAGAACAACGGTCTATCAGGGATACCATCCGGAAGTTTGTGGCGAAGGAGTGCGAGCGCGAGGCCATCAAGCGGCTGGACGAGGAGGGGGCCTTCCCCGCGGAACTCTTCCGCAAGGTGGCGGACATCGGCCTTTGCGCCCTGACGATCCCCGAGGTCGACGGGGGCGCCGGTCCCAACGCGCTCGGTGCGGTGATCGTGACCGCCGAACTCGCGTCGATCCACCCGCCCCTGGCGGGAACCTTCGCCACTCAAAGTCTCTGCGGCGGAAAGGCGCTGGCCGACCTGGGGACGGAGGCGCAGCGGGAGCGCCATCTTCCAGGCGTCATCGACGGGTCGTCGCTCGTGACCCTCGCGCTGCTCGAGCCCGATCAGGGCTATGACCAGAGCGTCAGCCGGACGACGGCCCGGCGGGAAGGGGAGCGTGTGGTCCTGAACGGGACGAAGACGTTCGTGCGTCTGGCCGACCGGGCGGCCCTGATCCTCGTCCGGGCGTCCCTGGAGGACGCTGACGGGACCCCCGCCTTCTTCATCGTCGCCGCGGAAACCCCCGGAATCGGGATCCGCGCGCTAGAGACGGTCGGATTTCACGGGATGAGCCTGTGCGAGGTGGGACTGGACGCCGTCGCCGTTGGCGCGGAAGATAGGCTGGGGGGAGACGCCGATGCCCCGGCGGAGCGCAGGAAACTCGACCGGGTCATGGGCGCCGAGCATCTGGCCGTGGCGGCCTGCGGCATGGGCATCGCCCGGGGCGCCTACGCGTACGCGCTCCAGTATGCCCGGGAGCGCGTGCAGTTCGGCCGGCCGATCATCCAGTTCGGAGCGATCCGGGAGATGCTGGTGGAGATGGCACTGCAGGCGCGGGTGGCCGAACTGCTCACCTGCCAGGCGGCATCGCTCGTCGACCGGGGGCAGGAATGCCTGCCGGAGATCATCCAGGCGCGCCTTGCCGCGGCGGAGGCGGCGCGCAAGACGTCCCTGCACGGCGTCCAGATTTTCGGCGGCTACGGTTACGCCATGGAATACGACGCCCAGCGCTATCTCCGGGATGCCATGGTCCTGCTCAGCGGCGGGGGCACCCGTCAGGTGCTGGGCCAGGCGCTGGGAGTGCTCTGGGGATATTGAAGCGGCGGATCCGGCAAAAGGTGAAGCCGCGGAAGGGATCGGACAGGGGGGGAAAGCGCCTGAACTTTCCTCGGTGACACACACGGTGCTTTTTAAAAAAAGGAGGTGGCATATGAGGAGGGGCTTGTTTTGGATTTTGTTGATCATCATCGGTTTATCGTTGCCGGCGACCGTCCTGGCGGCCGGCACCCCCGGCGTGACGAAGGACGAGGTCACCATCGGCATGACCTGTCCCATGTCCGGGCCGGCGGCGCTGTGGAGCGCCATGGCGCTCGGAAATTCCGCCTGGGCGAAGCACATCAACGACCAGGGGGGGATTCACGGCCGCAAGATCAAGTTCGTGGTCAAGGACGACGGCTACAACCCGAGCCGGGCCCTGGCCAACCTGACGGAGATGAAGGACGACGTGCTCGCGTTCGGTTGCGTGATCGGTTCGGCGACGGCCAATGCGAGCAAGGATTTCCTCATCACGAGCAAGGTGCCGGTCGTCCACGTTCATGCCAATCCCCGCATCTGGCTGCAGACGCCGGCCGCGCAGCGGAGGAACATCTTTATCGCCTACCCGGACTACATCGACGAGTCCGAGGCGGTCACCAAATTTGCCGTCACCAAGATGGGAATCAAGACGATCGCGCTGTTCGGCCAGAACGACGACTGGGGAAAGTCGGCTGAAATCGGCATTCAGAAGGCGATCAAGGGGCTCGGCGGCAAGGGGAAGTTCGCCGGCTTCGTCACGTTCGAGGTGACGGACCGGGCCGTGGGCGGGCACGCCCTGAAGCTCAAGGAACTGGGCGCGGATGCCGTGGTCATCTACGGGGCGCCGACGCAGGCGGCGCTGATCATCAAGGAGATGGCGAAGATCGGCTACAAGCCCAAGATTTTCACCGCCAATCCCCTGGGCGATCCCCTGATGTACAA
Organism: Syntrophales bacterium; assembly: GCA_035358035.1. GTDB lineage: Bacteria > Desulfobacterota > Syntrophia > Syntrophales > UBA2251 > UBA2251. The sequence goes on from DAOPOS010000011.1 coordinate 63,385, forward strand.
GATTGCCGGAGAGCTGTGGGAGGGCGCCTACCCCGCCGTCTCGGGCAACGTGTCCCTGCCGGGCGTCGATCCGCAGGCGGACCGGGTCGTCGACATCCTCCTCAAATACGAGCCGGCGCTGAAGGGGCGGGAGTTCCTCGGCGTGACCGGCGCCACGACGATGATGCTGATCGCCGAAGGGCTGCGGAAGGCTGGGAAGAATCTGACGCGCGAGAGCTTCGTGAAGGCCATGGAGGGCATCAGGAATTTCAGGTGCGAGGGAATGGGCGCCCCCATCACCTTCTCAGCCAAGCAGAAAATGGGGCTGAACGCCATCCGGATCTGCGAGGCAAAGGGCGGCAAGCACGTGCCGATCAGCGATTTCATGATTTTCAAGCCCCTGTTTTAAGGTTCTTTGAAGACGATGAGCCTATTGAAGGTCCACAACCTGACCGTGCAGTTCGGCGGCATCAAGGCCCTGTCGGCCATCGATTTCGAAATGGAGGAGAAGGAAATCCTTTCGATCATCGGTCCGAACGGGGCGGGGAAGACCACCCTCTTCAACTGCGTGTCCGGCGTTTATCGTCCCACCGTGGGAGAGGTTCTGTTTGCCGGGGAGAGCCTGCTCGGGCTCTCCCCCGACAGAATCGCCCAGCGGGGCATCGGCCGGACCTTTCAGAACATCCGCTTGTTCAACAACATGTCGGTGCTCGACAACCTGATGCTGGGCCGGCACATGAAGTTCCGGCGAAGCCTCGTCCACGCCTTTCTGCGCATCCGGAAGGAGGAGTTGATCCATCGAGAGAAGGTGGAGGAGATCATCGATTTTCTCGATCTCGCGGCCTACCGGGAATCCCGGGTCATCGACTGCCCCTACGGGGTGCAGAAGCGCGTGGAACTGGGCCGCGCCATGGTGATGGAGCCGAAGCTCCTGCTCCTGGACGAACCGGTCGCGGGATTGACGGTGGAGGAAAAAAACCGCGTGGCGTACCTGGTGACGGAGATGCGGGGCAGGTTCGGTTTTGCCGTCCTGCTCATCGAGCATGACCTGCGGATCGTGTCGCGGCTGGCCGACCGCATGGTGGTCTTGAACTTCGGAGAGAAATTGGCGGAGGGTCCTCCTGCGGAGGTGCAGAGAAACCCCGAGGTGATTCGCGCCTACGTCGGTGAAACCTCATGAGCTTTCTCAGCGTCGCGAGCATCGAAACCCTCTATTTCGACCGGATCTACGCCCTGCGGGGGATCTCCCTGACGGTAAGGGAAAACGAAATCTTCACCGTGCTCGGTCCGAACGGGGCGGGGAAGACCACGCTCCTGAAGACGATTGCGGGCCTGCTGAAGGACCAGCCCAAGAAGGGGACCATCGAGTTCCGCGGCAGGCGGATCAGTGGTCTTACGCCTGAAAAGATCGCCTCCCTGGGCATCGTCTACGTGCCGGAGGACCGCGGTCTTTTCCGGGAGCTGACGGTCGCGGAAAATCTCGATCTCGGCTGCTGGGGGCGCCGGGACCGGGACGTGAAGAACGATCTGGATTTCATCTACGACCTCTTCCCCATCCTGAAGGAACGGGGCGGGCAGCAGGCGGAAACGCTTTCCGGCGGCGAGCAGCAGATGCTGGCCATCGCCCGGGCCATCCTCCGCCGGCCGAAACTCCTCATGCTCGACGAACCCTCCCTGGGGCTGTCCCCCATCATGGCCCGCAGCGTGTACGACACCCTGCGCAAGGTCAGCGAGCGCGACATGACGATCCTCCTGGTCGAACAGAACGCCCGGATGGCCCTGGACATCGCCGACTACGGCTACATCATGGAGGCGGGTCGCATCGTGCTGAAGGGGACCTCGCGGGAACTGAAGGAGAACGACGACGTCAAGGAGCTGTATCTGGGCCTGGAGCAGGGGGACGCTTCCGAGAAGGGGTGGAAATTCTACACGAAGCGGAGGAGATGGTGATGCCGTTGAACGCGAGGGCCGTTCCCCACGCCTTTTTTGAACAGGCGGACAAGCACCGCGCGCGCGTGGCGCTCCGGCACAAGCAGTACGGAATCTGGAACAAGGTCACCTGGGGCCGGTACGGGGAAACGGTCCGGCAAGTGGCCGCCGCCATCCTGTCGCTCGAGCTGCCCCGGGGGCAGACGGTCTGCATCCTGGGGGACAACCGTCCCGAATGGCTGATCTGCCACATGGCCGTCATGACCGCCGGGATGCGAACGTGCGGCATCTATCCGACGTCCTCCCCCGATGAAATCCGGTACATCATCGACCATTCCGAGGCGCAGCTCCTCTTCGCGGAAAACGAGGAGCAGCTCGACAAGATCCTCGACATCCTGCCGGACCTCCGCCTCCAGCGGATCGTCGTCTGGGACGAGAAGGGCCTGTGGGGCTACACCCATCCGAAGGTCGTGTTCTTCCGCGAGTTCATCCGCCGGGCGGAGGCGCACCAGGCGGCTCATCCGGACGCCGTGGCGGACAGCCTGCGGGCGATCGACGTCGACGAGACGGCGATGGTGATCTACACATCGGGCACGACGGGCCGGCCGAAGGGCGCGCTCCTCTCCCACCGGAACATCTCGATGGTGACCCAGGCCTTTCTCCAGGTCATTCCGGTGAGCGAAAAGGACGAGGTCGTTTCCTACCTGCCGCTCGCCCACATTTACGAAAACCTCGTTTCGGTCTTCATGCCGGTCTTCACGGGCGTCACGGTCAACTTCGTGGAAAGCCTGGAGACCCTCCCGGCTAACCTCCGGGAGATCTCCCCGACGATCTTCGGCAGCGTCCCGAGGATCTGGGAGAAGTTCGCCTCCAACATCCACATCAAGATGGACGACTCGACCCCGCTCAAGCGGTTCCTCTACAGGCGGAGCGTCCAGGCGGGGCGGCGCTACCAGCAGGCCCGGCAGGAGGACGGCGCCGGGTCGCGCCTCGTCTGGCGGGCGGTCTACGCGCTCGCCTACTGGGGCGTGCTCTACCACCTCAAACGGCAGCTGGGATTCGAGCGGATCCGCTGGGCGCTATGCTCCGCGGCCGCGGCGTCGAAGGAGCTTTTCGAATTCTTCAACATCCTGGGCATTCCGCTCCGGGACGGCTACGGCCAGACGGAATCGACGGGCATCATCGCCCTGCAGCGTCTCGACAAGGCGCCCCGTTACGGGTACGTCGGCGAGGCCCTCCCCGGGCTGGACATGGAGATCACGCCGGAGGGGGAGATCGTGGCCCGGGGCCCCGGGGTCTTTCAGGGATACTTCAAGAATCCCGAACTCACGGCCGAGACCGTGCGGGACGGCTGGCTCCACACGGGCGATCTCGGCGCCATCGACGACGGCTGGCTCAAGATCGTCGGGCGGATGAAGGACATCCTCATCACCTCCGGCGGCAAGAACATCACGCCGGAGTTCATCGAGAACAAGCTGAAGTTCAGCACCTACATCCAGGACGCGGTGATCATCGGCGACGGTCGCCATTATCTCACGGCCCTGATCCTGATCGACGAGGACAACGTGGTGAAGTTCGCCCAGGACAACCGGATCCCGTTCACCACCTTCGAGGACCTCACGCAGAACCCGGCGATCGTCAAGCTGCTGGACGGGGAGGTCAAGGAGGTGAACAAGACCCTGGCGCGGGTGGAGACGATCAAGAAGTTCGCCCTGATCCCCCGGCGGTTCTACGCCGAGGACGGGGACGTCACCCCGACGCAGAAGGTGAAGCGACGGAACGTGGAGACGCTCTACAAGGACCTGATCGACGGGATGTACCGCGACGAAACGTGAGGCAGACGGGGCGGCGGCCCGGAGGAATGCGGGCCGGTCGCGGAGCGGGGACGGGACGGAAACGACGATGAACCTGGTGGAAAGCTACAGAGACGATCTCAAACTGATTGAAAAGCCCTGGACGGGGTGCTGGATCGGCCTGACCCTGCTCGCCCTCGTGCTGCTCCCCTGGTTCGGCAGCGCGCACTGGATCTATCTGGGCACCCTGATCTTCATCGTCGCCGTCGGCATCATGGGGCAGAACCTCCTGATCGGATATACCGGGCAGATCTCGCTGGGGCAGGCGGGCTTCCTGGCCATCGGCGCCTTCACCTTCGGCCACCTGGCGAGGCTGGGGGTTCCCATCGGCCTCGCGCTCCTGGCCGCGGGGCTCATGGCGGCCTGCTTCGGGGTTCTGGTCGGTTTCCCCTCCCTCCGCCTGAAGGGGCCGTATCTGGCCATCGTCACCCTGGGGTTCGGGATTGCCGTGTATCAGACCTTCACGAGCTTCGAGGTCCTCTCGGGGGGGCGCATGGGGCTTGTCGTTCCGAAATTTCCGGCCCTCTTCGGACTTTCCCGGGAGGTGTCGATGTACTACTTTGCCCTTCTGCTGGGGCTGGCGTTTACCCTGGCCACGTACAACCTCGTCTCGTCCTACCTCGGGCGGGCCTTCGTCGCCATCCGCGACAACGACATCGCGGCGGAGGTCCTCGGCGTCAATCTGACCAACTACAAGCTCCTGTCCTTCGCCATCAGCTCCTTCTACACGGGGATTCACGGCGCCATGTTCGGGATGTTCATGGGATTCATCGAACCCCAGATGTTCAATTTCTCCGAATCCCTGATCATCTTCGTGGCGGTGGTCATCGGCGGACTGGCCTCGGTGGAGGGGGCGATCTTCGGGGCCGCCTTCGTCATCCTCATTCCCCAGATCTTCAGCGGCTACCGGGAATTCGTGCCGGTGATCTTCGGGGTGACGGTGGTCTTCATCATGATCTTCGAACCCCTGGGGCTCGCGGGACGGTGGTTCAAGATCCGCCTTTATTACCGCAACTGGCCGTTCCGTTAGCGACGACGAGGAGTCAATCATGGTCAACTTCACCCAATACCTGATTTCCGGCCTGTCCGCCGGCAGCCTCTACGCGCTGGTGGCCCTGGGCGTGGTGCTGATCTACCGCTCCACGAGAATCCTGAATTTCGCCCACGGAGACATGGCCACGATGGGGACTTTTTTTGCATTCAGCCTCCTGTCCTGGCGCTTCCCCTTTTATCTGGCGCTCCCGCTCAGCCTGCTCTTCGGCGCCCTGCTCGCGGTCATCTTTTACTTTTCCATCATCGTTCCGGCCCAGCGGCGCGACGCGACCCTGCTGGGGCAGATTGCCCTCACCGTGGGGTTGAGCATGATTTTTCAGGGCGCCATCATTTACCTGTGGGGAACGGACTCCAAGATGCTCGCCTTTCCCCTGTCCGACACGAAGACCTGGAACGTGGGGCCGATCTACCTGAACGAGCTGAGCCTCGGCACGCTGATCGTCGGCATCCTGGGCAGCGTCCTGCTGTATCTCCTGATCCAGAAGACCCGCCTGGGCCTCGCCATGAGGGCCACATCGGAAAATCTGCCCGCCGCCCAGACCCTGGGAATCCCGACCCGGACCATCCTCGCGATCTCCTGGGGGCTGGCCGCCCTGCTGGGGGTTCTGGCCGGCCTCTTCCTGGCGCCGGCCCTGATTCTCGACCCCTTCTTCATGCTGGAGCCCTTTCTGAAAGGCTTCGCCGGCGCGATCCTGGGCGGCCTCAACAGCCTGCCCGGCGCCATTATCGGCGGGCTGTTGATCGGCGTCATCGAGAACCTCTGCGGGGGGTACATCTCGCTCGAATTCAAGAATACGGTGCCTTTCCTCATCATCATTCTCGTTCTGCTGGTCAAGCACGAGGGCCTTCTGGGGAAGGAATTCAAGGAACGCATCTGAGGACAAGGGGAGGAAGCCATGGGCGGAAAAAACGTCAGGGATGTCCCCCGGGGGAACGAGGATCTCGCCCCCTACTGCCGGAAGGCGCTCGCGAACGGGGCGACGGATGTCCGGATCATTCATCCCGGTCTCGTCGTCACCGCCCCCTGGGTGAGGTGGAAGTGTCAGTTCGGCTGCCCCGGGTACGGCCAGGGCTGGTGCTGTCCGCCCGACACGCCCACCCATGAGCAGACCCGGACGCTTCTCGATTCCTACCGGCGGGCGATCCTCTTTCATATCGAGATGCCGGCAACCCCCGACCGGGGGAAGCGGTATCGGGCCTACATGGACATGCTGGTGACGCTGGAAGGGGAGCTGTTCAAGGACGGATACTACAAGGCCTTCGTCTTTCTCGCCGGCCCCTGTCTCCTGTGCAGGAAATGCGGGAAGCTCTCGGGCGTTTCGTGCCTCCACGGCGATCGCGCCCGGCCGGCGATGGAGGCCTGCGGCATCGACGTTTTTCAGACGGCCCGCAACAACGGATTCTTCATCGAAACCCTGCGGGCGAAGGAGCAGACGAACAACGAGTACTGCCTCATGATGGTGGACTGAGCCTCCACCGGGATCGACCTTCCTGCCCCGCCGGCCGGCGGGGGGCAAGGTTTTCAAGAAAGGGGTGACCTGTGAAGACATTCGAAGAAACCTCGATGGCCGCGGTTTTTCAGAATCGCGCCCGTGAACACGGCGACAAGGCGTGCGTGGCCTATCGCAACGACGCGGGCCAGTGGTTCGACGTTTCGTGGAACCGGATGAACGAGATGGTCCACAACCTGGCCTACTACCTGATGGGCAAGGGGATTCAGCACGGCGACAAGGTCGCGGTCTTTTCCCCGAACCGTTACGAGTGGTGGGTCGCCGATCTGGCGATTCTCTCCATCGGGGCGGTGAACATCCCCATCTACGCGACGAACACCGCGGAAGAGGTGCGTTACATCCTCGACAACTCCGATTCGCGGATCTGCTTTGTGGGCACCCAAGCCCACATGGAGAAGGTCGTGGCCGTGCGGGACCGGCTGCCGATGCTCATGGAGATCGTCCTCTTCAACGACCTGGAACAGCCGGTTAACGGGGTGGCGGCCCTCCCGGAGGCCATCCGGCAGGGAGGCACGCAGGCCGATGCGGCGCTCTTCGACCGGCGGCTGGCGGCGATCCAGCCCGGGGATCTGTGCACGTTCATCTATACCTCGGGGACCACCGGCGATCCCAAGGGCGTCATGCTGTCGCACCACAATATCATCTCCAACGTCCACCAGTTCAACGCCTATTTCCCGGAAATGGTCAACCGCTTCCACAAGGCCCCGTCGTTCCTTCCCCTCTCGCACGCCGTCGAGCGCACCGCCGTGTACTACTGCCAGGTCTACTGCGCCAACAAGATCCATTTCGTCAAGAGCATCGAAACGCTGCTCGAAGACCTGCAGGCGATCCATCCATCCATCATGGCCTCGGTGCCGCGGGTGCTGGAGAAGATGTACGAGGCGATCACCGCGAAGGTGGCCCAGGCCCCGCCCCTCAAGCAGAAGCTTTTCGCCTGGGCGCTCGACGTCGGCCGGCGGAACGTCCCCTATGTCTGCAAGGGGAAGGCGCGGAGCGGCCTGTTCGCCCTCGAGTACGCGCTGGCGAACAAACTGATCTTCTCGAAGCTGAAGACCGTGCTGGGCCTCGACCAGATCTACTTCATCGGCCTCGGCGGGGCGCCCATGCCCCGCAAGGTGCTGGAGTTCTTCCTCGGCATGGACATTCCCTGCTGCGATGCCTACGGACTGAGCGAGACCTCCCCGATGGTGACGTGCAACTACGTCGGCCATATCCAGCCGGGGACCATCGGCGTGCCCGTGATCGACACCGAGGTGAAGATCAGCGACGAGGGCGAGATCCTCGTGAAGGGCCCCCAGGTGATGGTTGGTTATTATAAGAACGAGGCGGCGACGAAAGAGGCGTTCACGCCGGACGGGTTCCTGAAAACCGGCGATCTGGGCGAGTTCGACGCCGAGGGGAATCTGAGGATCACGGGCCGGATCAAGGAGCTCATCATCACCTCGGGCGGCAAGAACATCTCCCCGCAGAATATCGAGAACAGCCTGATGTTCTCCCCCTACATCAATCAGGTCAGCGTCGTCGGGGAGGGGAAGAAATTCATCTCGGCGCTGATCGTCCCGGCGTTCGAGGTTCTGGAGCCCTGGGCGAAGGAGAACGGCGTCACCTTCGCCGACCGGTCCGAACTGGTGAAGCAGGCCAAGGTTCAAGCCCTGTTCGAACAGCAGATCCGGGCGTTTACGAAGGACTTCGGTCAGGTCGAACAGGTCAAGAAGTTCACCCTGCTCGATCGGGAATGGTTGCAGGAGACCGGCGAACTGACGCCGACCCTCAAGGTGAAACGGCGGGTGATCGCCGTAAAGTACGCGGACGCCATCGAGAAGATGTATGCGTAGGCACGTGCCTGCTTCGGGATAACGGGTGGGATGCGGCCGCGGCGATCGGCTTCAGCAGCAGCCCCCGACCTTGCCCGCGGACGCGTTTTTTGGATCGATGCTGCAACCGCAGGACGGGGCTTGACGGTTCAGCAGCCCGTTGATCACGGCCGCGGCGCACCCGACGCCGGCCGCGACGGACACGGCGCCGACCGGGCAATTGCGGGCGCAGGCGCCGCATTCCATGCAGGCATCGCGATTCCGGATGCGGACGCGCCGGTCCTCCAGCGCCAGGACCGCGTGGGGGCAGACCTCCAGGCACATGCCGCAGCCGGTGCATGCGTCCCGGTTCACTTCGAGGGTGACCACGTCCTTCAGATAGACCATCGTCTTCGCCTCATCCTCCTAAAAAAAGCGGGAGACCAGAAGCACGGCCAACCCGGAAAGGCCGGCCCCGATTTCCAGGGGAAGCGCCCAGCGCATTTCCCGCCTCACGCCGGAGAGCGACGTGTAGGTGGAGGCCCCCGTGAAGTTCATCGCCAGAAAGGCGGAGATCCCCGGCATCATCAAGAGCCAGGCGCCTCCCAGCAGCAGGTTCCGCCCGCTGTTGAGATCCATCCCCCAGGCGGAGAGCAGGGCGACCGCGGCCGCAAGCCCGACGGCCAGGCCTTTCGTTGCGAAGGCGCGTCCGGGGAGCCAGGGCAGGAGGAGCGGGCTCAAGACCGCCCCGGACAGGATGGCCAGCAGCAGGGCCGTCAACGAAAACAGGCCGTCATGGATCAGGTTCCGGACAAACGCGTCCCGGCCGCCGAGCCCGCTGACGAGCAACAGGAGCGGGACGAGGAGGGCCGTGGGCTTCAGTGCGGCCACCAGCTCCATGGGAATGAGGACGGCGCGCTCCGTCAGGGAAAAGGTTTTCCGCCGCATGCCGGGCGTCGCCCTCCGGCCGGCGTCGAGATAGGCGGGAATGTCCCGCGCGCGTATCGGGCCGTAATGGACCGTAAACCCCGACATTTTTCGGACCCAATGGGCGGAAACGCCGGGGGCCCCCAACTGCGGCACAATCAGATCCCGGTGCCCGACGCAATCCTTCAGGCCGCTGGCGGCGATGCAGCGGACGAGCTCCCCCGTTCCGAACGTTCCCTTGCCGGCGGCGCACCAGACGTTGATGCCCTCCGTGTTGAGGACGAGGATCCAGGCATTCCGCCCCGGCAGGGCCTCCCGGAGGCGGTCGAAGCTCATCTTGTAGTTGGCCGTGACGAGCACGGGGGACCCCGCATCGGGCGACCCGAGCGCGTACAGACCCGGATCGACGGCGTAGTGCATCCGGCCGACGCCCCAGCGGGCCTTGATCGAGCCCCAGCGGTCCCGCCGGGTGAGCGTCGCCGAGACCCGGGGAATCTTTCCCGCCGGGCCTTCCACCGCGCCGTTCACGAACGGCTGATCCAGGCCGGGCGGCCGCATCGGACGCGCGATATCCGCCGCGGCCAGGGCCTGCGGCGAGGCCATGGGAAACAGGACCGCCTCATTCGATGAATCGTTCTGACGCCACTTCATGGGATCCGCTCCCGAAACGGAGATCCGCCGCCGCGCTCAGCCGGCAACCGCATTGCGCAGCACCGGTCCGAGAAATTCCTTGACCTGATCGGCCAGCTGGTCGACCTTGATCAACGCCAGACAGCAGATCTCCCCGTCCCTTTTCAGGCTGACGAGGGCCAGCTTGTCGCCGGCCTTGATCCCGGCCTTGTCGCGCAGGTCCTTGGGAAGCACCATCTGCCCGCGCTCGTCGACGCTGACCAGCGATTCGATGTGGAAACCGCCCGGTGTCCGGTTGCCGGGCGCGCAGCAGGACGCCTTCGGATCGGCCTTGACCATACCCCCACCCCCTCCCGTTCGATGCCCCATGGATCTTGCGCAATCAGCACAATCAGTCAGTTCTGAATATACGGATGCAGGGAACATTTGTCAAGGGGGAAAATCCGGCGGGGGACGGTTTCCCGGATGCCGCGCGACGCCTGCCGGAGAGGCAGGCTGGGAAGCGGGGCGCCCCGTCAGGGCGAGGCCGGCAGCGGGACCGCCTTCGACGACAGCATCCCGAGGCGGGCGGAGATGCGGACGCCGAGCTGCGCGAGAAGATCCGTCGCCAGGTCCGGATGGTAGCGCTGCGGGGACGGGTCGCCGTGGTTAAGGCTGCCGACGACCGTTCCGTCCAGGGTGAAGGGGACCAGGGCCAGCGACCGAAAGAGGAACTTCTTCGCCGGCGGGAGCAGCCGGTAGAAGGAGCGCAGATCCCCGTTGACCAGGAGCGGTTCGGCCCGGCCGTCCAGAAGGGCCGCGAAGGCGTCGCCATCGATCAGGTTCAGCCGGTCGCCGAGCAGGGTGGAGACGGCGAGGGCGCTCCGGAGGGCGTCGGCCCGCGGGTTCCGGACCAGCGAGAGCCAGACGAAGGGGATCCCGAAGGCGGTCTCCATGCGCCGCGTCAGGTGCTCGAAGAGATCCGTGGGATCGGGACTGTCGGCGATCTCCCGCTCGATCTCCGCGAGTTTCCGGGCCACGTCTTCATTCCATCGCAGCGTTTCCTGAATTTCGTCCATGCCCTCGCGCTCCTCAGCGCCGGAATTCGCCGATCAGGATCGTGTGATCGGAGGGCTTTTCCGCCCGGCGCGGTTCCAGATCGATCCGGCAGCCCAGGGACCGCTCCGCCAGTGGCGCGGTGACGAGCAGGTGGTCGATCCGCCACCCCAGGTCCCGTTCCAGCGAGCGGGGAACCCGGTAATCGAAGAAGGTGTAGAGATTCGCCTCGCCCGGGTGGTGGCGCCGGAGGAGGTCCTCCAGCCCCCAGGCCGTCAGCGCGTCGAAGGCGTCCCAGACCTCCGGCGTGAAGCAGACGTGTCCCCGCAGGCGCTTGGGGTCGTGGACGTCGATCGCCTCCCGGGCGCAGTTCAGGTCGCCGCAGCAGGCCAGCGGCCGGGCGGGGGAGTAGTGGGCGGCGAGGAACGTTTTCAGACGCTGAAACCACGCGAGCTTGTAGGCGAAGTGTTCGCTCTCGCGGTCCCGCCCCTGGGGCACGTAGGCGTTGACGACCGCCACGCCGTCAAAGACACCGCACAGCAGCCGGTCGTCATCGGAGGCGCCGCCGTCGGGGAATCCGTAGCGGACCGCCTCCGGTTCGGCGAGGGAGGCGATGGCGACCCCGTTGTACTGTTTTGCGCCCCGGAAGATGCAGTGATAGCCGAGGTTCGTGAAGGCATCCGCGGGAAACCGGCCGTCGTCGACCTTGGTTTCCTGCATGCAGAAAACGTCGGGCCGGTGCGTTTCGAGCCAGGGGAGGAGGATGTGCAGCCGGGAACGGATGGAATTGACGTTGTAGGTCGCGATCGTGAACGGATTCAAGATGGGTTCCCCTCCCCCCGGCGACGGGCGCCAAGCGGCGCTTCCCCCGCAGAAACGGCACCGGGCCGCCGGGGCGGCGCGTCGTGAACGCCTGGGGGAGCCGTAGCACGATTTCCGCTATGTTTCAAGGCTTTTCCGCCCGTTCGGCCGGTTGGTCAAAAAGACGCCGGCGACGACGAGCACGGCGCCCGCCAGAAGGGTGCGCGTCAGCGTCTCGGAGAGGATCAGCCAGCCGAACAGGACGCCGCTCACGGGGACGAAATTGATGAACACCGCGGCGCGGGCAGGACCGATGGCCCGGATGCCTTCGTAGTACCACAGGAACCCGACGGCCGTCCCCAGCACGCCCAGAAAGAGCAGACCGGCCCAGGCCGCCGGCGAGGCGAGGCCCGTCTGCCGGACGAGGCCTTCCTGCCAGGCGAAGGGCAGCAGGGCCGCCGCGCCGATCAGGCAGGACCAGGTCACGGCCGCCAGCGGCGAGAGGTCGCGCAGGACGACCTTGCCGATGAGGGAATAGGACACCCAGCTCGCGACGCAGCCCAGGATGAAAAGCTCGCCCCGCCCGATGCCGCCCGACAGGAGGCCGCCGGGATCCCCCCGGGAGATGACGATGACGGCCCCGGCCAGACACACGCCGATGCCGATCCCGTTGACGATCGAGAGGCGCTCCCTGAAGAGCAGGGCGGAGAACAGGGCGATGAAGACGGGGTTGTTGGCGACGATCAGCGCGGCGCGTCCGGCCGTGATGGTCTTGAGGCCGAGGAAGAAAAGGACGTTGTAGGCGAAGACGCCCGTCAGGCCGAGGAGGACGACCGGAACGACCTGACGCCGCCGGAGACGGGGCAGGCCCCCCTCGTGGAGGACGACCACGGCCGTCAGGACCGCCGAGGCGATAACGAAGCGCCACAGGGCCGCACTGAAGGGCTCTAGCTCTTGCGTGACGACGCGGGCGGCGACGAAGGTGCCTCCCCAGAAAAGGGCCGTCAGGAACAGCTTGGCGTAGATCATCGCCCCTCGTCCAGGGAGCGGGCCTCTTCGATGAGCATGATGGGGATGTCGTCCCGGATCTCGTACCGGAGCCGGCAGGCGTCGCAGATGAGCCCGTCTCCGGCGTCGTTCAAATGGATGTCGCCCTTGCACTTGGGGCAGGCCAGGATGTCGAGCAGGTCCTTGTTGAGGGTCATGG
>DAOPOS010000012.1:0-42088 GCA_035358035.1 Syntrophales bacterium
GAGCGCCGGACTCCAAATCCGGATGCTGGGGGTTCGAGTCCCTCCTGGCCTGCCACTTTTTTCGGGGGACGCTCGGAACAGGGGCCAACGAATGGACAAACTGAAGGCGATCCTCGCGCAGGTCAAACAGTTTCTCAAAGAGGCGCGGGTTGAACTCAAAAAGGTGACATGGCCGACGCCGAAACAGACCCTCGCTTCGACCTCGGTGGTGATCCTCGTGTCGGTTGTCGTCTCGCTGTTCTTGGGATTGGTGGATTTCGGCCTCACCAAGATCATCAAGCTCGTGTTGGGTTAAGGATATGGCCTTGCGCTGGTATGTCGTCCATACGTATTCGGGTTTCGAAAACAGGGTGAAACTGTCCCTCCAGGAGCGCATCGAGGCGGCGGGGATGCAGGAGCACTTTTCGGATGTCCTGATTCCGGAAGAGGACATCGTCGAGCTGATCTCCGGCGAAAAGAAGACATCGAAGCGAAAATTCTTCCCCGGGTACATCCTCGTCCGGATGGAGATGAACGACGAAACCTGGCACATCGTCAAGGACACCCCCAAGGTGACGGGGTTCATCGGGAGCAAGGACAAACCCTCGCCCATCCCGGACAAGGACGTGGAGAACCTGCGCGCCCGGATCGACGAGGGGACGCTCAAGCCCAAGCCGAAATTCAAGTTCGATGAGGGCGATCACGTGCGGATCATTGACGGTCCCTTCACGAATTTCGACGGGATCGTGGACGAGGTCAAGCCCGAAAAGGGAAAGCTCCGCGTCATTGTCAGCATCTTTGGGCGTTCCACGCCGGTGGAACTGGATTTTATTCAGGTGGTCCTGAATTGAGGGCATAGAGACACAATACGGCTGAAGGCGTCGGGCAGTCCGGGTCCAGGGGGAGGCAGCGTTCCCGGCCCGTTGCCGGGCGACCGGTGCCTGGATTGAGGTGATCCCAATGGCAAAGAAGGTTATCGCGAATATCAAACTGCAGATCAAGGCCGGCAAGGCGACGCCGTCGCCTCCGATCGGACCGGCCCTGGGGCAGCATGGCGTGAACATCATGGAGTTTTGCAAGGCGTACAACGCCATGACGCAGAACCAGGAGGGGACGGTGATTCCCGTGGTGATCACGGTTTACGCGGACCGCTCCTTCACTTTCGTCACCAAAACCCCCCCCGCGTCCGTCCTGCTCAAGCAGGCCGCCAAGATCGCCAAGGGCGCCGGGGATCCAAAGCGCGATAAGGTGGGATCCGTCACGGAAAAGCAGATCCGGGAGATTGCCGAGCTGAAATACAACGATCTGAATGCCGTGGACATGGAGGGGGCCGTCAGGATCATCTCGGGAACGGCCAAGTCCATGGGGATCGAAATTGTCTGATGAAACAAACGTCGAGGTTCAGTCATGTCTAGTCGGGGTAAGAAATATCTGGAGGCAAAGAAAGCCATTGTGTCCGGTCAGCGCTATCCGTTGCGGGAGGCGGTGGAGCTGGTCGTCAAATCGGCTCAGGCGAAGTTCGATGAAACCGTCGACACGGCGATCCGCCTGGGGGTGAATCCGGCCCACGCGGATCAGATGGTCCGGGGCAGCGTCGTGTTGCCGAACGGGCTGGGGAAGACGGTCCGGGTGCTCGTATTTGCCAAGGGAGAAAAGGAAAAGGAGGCCCAGGAGGCCGGTGCGGATTTTGCCGGTGCGGAGGACCTCATCGAGAAGATCAAGGGCGGCTGGCTGGAGTTCGATCGCGTCATCGCCACTCCCGACATGATGGGGAGCGTCGGAAAACTGGGCAAGATCCTGGGTCCGAGAGGGTTGATGCCCAATCCCAAGGTCGGGACCGTCACGTTCGACGTGGGCAAGGCCGTTCAGGAACTCAAGGCGGGCAAGGTTGAATTTCGCGTCGAGAAGGCGGGCATTGTCCACAGCCCCGTCGGCAAGGTTTCCTTCGGGGTCGACAAGCTGCTCGAAAACGTTCAGGCCGTCATCGAACAGATCGTCAAGTTGAAGCCGGCCTCCAGCAAAGGGACTTACCTGAAAAGCATTTCACTGTCCACCACCATGGGTCCCGGGGTGAAAGTTGACCCTCAGGATGTCAGAAGTATTTGAGATAAGGGTATAAAAAGACCGGATCAGACGTCAGAGACAGCAGGTACAGGGTTTAAACGAGCGTTTCGGCCTGCCGAGACCACGGGTGTCCGCTGGACATCCGGCATTAACGGTCGGATTTTCGATTTTTCCCCTGTATGTGGATCAGTTCTCTGACGTTTCCGCGATGACCGAAACCGGCGAAAATGGCAGTTTCGGCATCGGAAATTCAGAAACTGAAAGGAGGTTGAAGGTTGGATCGAGAGCAGAAGGAGCAGGTCGTCGTCGAGCTTCGGGAAAAGCTCCAGTCTTTCAAGCTGGCCGTTCTGAGCGATTACAGTGGCATGAACGTGGAAAAGCTGACCGCTTTGCGGAATGCGCTGAGAAAGACGGGGACGGATTTGAAGGTTGTGAAGAACACCCTGCTGCGTATCGCCTCTAAAGATACGGATATGCAGGTGTTTTCGGATCAGCTCAAGGGTCCCTTGGCCCTGGCCCTGAACGACGGGGATGTCGTGGAGGCGACCAAGGTGCTGATCGATTTTGCCAGGAAGAACGCGGAGCTGGAAATCAAGGCCGGCGTTCTGAACGGTAAGGTCATCACCCCGGAACAGCTCGCCGTCCTGGCGGAGCTGCCGAGCAGGGAAATCCTCCTGGCGAAGCTCATGTCCGTCATGATTGGCGTACAGACCTCGCTGGTGAACGTCCTGAGCGCGGTGCCGCGGGGGCTGGTGCAGGTTCTCGGCGCCTATCAGGCAAAACAGGAAGCGACGCAATAAACCCACAAACCACAGACAGGAAGGAATGAGGAAGATGGCAGAACAGATCACGAAGGAAGATGTCATTCAATTCATCGAGAAGATGACGGTACTTGAGCTTTCCGAGCTCGTAAAGGAACTGGAAGCGCGCTTTGGCGTATCGGCGGCGGCCCCCGTCGCGGTCGCGGCCGCAGCCGCCGGACCCGCCGCCGCTGCCGCGGCGGCCGAGGAGAAGACGGAGTTTGACGTGATCCTCACCGGGTTCGGGGATCAGAAGATCCAGGTCATCAAGGAAGTCCGGGCCATTACCGGCCTGGGTCTCAAGGAAGCGAAGGATCTGGTCGAAGGCGTGCCCAAGCCGGTGAAGGAAGCCGTTTCCAAGGACGAGGCGGCGGACATCAAGGCCAAGATCGAAAAAGTCGGCGGTACCGTCGAGATTAAATAAGCTGGATCCTCCCACCCGGCAGTGCGTTCGGGCTGCCGCGAGGGCCCGTGAAAAACCGGAGGTCGCGGCGGCGGCCATGCCGAATGCGTTCGGGATGCGCCGCCGGGGCGACGGGATTCAAAAAATTCATGAAGGATGCCTATGGGCGAGTTTAGAAAGAACTTCGGTCAAATCAAGAGGATACTGGATATTCCCAACCTGATCGACATCCAGGTGCGCTCGTACGAGAAATTTCTGCAGATGGATGTCGCTTCGGAGAACAGGGGAAATTTCGGTCTTCAGGGCGCCTTCAGGAGCGTCTTCCCCATCACGGATTTCAGCGGAAAGTGCTCGCTGGAATTCGTCAGTTACAAGATCGGGACGGTCCGCTACGATGTCAAGGAGTGCATCCAGAAGGGCATGACCTATGCGGCGCCGCTGAAAATCGTGGCGCGCCTCGTCGTGTTCGACGCGGACCGGACGCTGGAACCGCGGCCGATCCGGGACATCAAGGAGCAGGAGATCTACTTCGGCGAAATTCCCCTGATGACGGAAAACGGGACCTTCATCGTCAACGGGACCGAACGGGTCATCGTCAGTCAGCTGCACCGGTCGCCGGGCATCTTCTTTGATCATGACAAGGGGAAAACCCTGGCCAGCGGCAAGCTGATCTATTCGGCCCGGGTCATTCCCATCCGGGGATCGTGGCTGGACCTGGAATTCGATTCCAAGGACCTTCTCTACGTTCGCATTGATCGTCGCCGCAAGATGCCGGTGACCATCCTGCTGAAGGCGATGGGGAACTCTACGGAGCAGATCCTCAATTACTTCTATTCCGTGGAGAAAGTCACGGTGGACCAGGATCGCCCCCAGATTCTGGTGGAGGATTCCCTGGTCGGCGAAAAGGCCCCCGACGACGTCGTCGACGCCAAGACGGGGGAAATCGTCGTCAAAAAAGGCCGCAAGCTGACCCGCGCCCTGCTCAAGCGGATGGGGGATCTCAAGATCCAGAAGATCGAGATCAACCAGGCGGATCTCGTCGGGAAGATCCTGGCGAGCGACTTCCGGGATAAGGCCACGGGCGAGACCCTGTTGCACTGCAACGAGGCCCTGAGCCTCGACGGACTGGAAAAGGCCCTGGCGAGGGGCGTGTCCGAACTGAGCTTCGTCCGGCTGGACGAAGACATGGCCAACGCGTCCATTCGGGATACCCTGGCCATGGACCGGATCGAATCGGCCGAGGATGCCATCATCGAAATCTACCGGAGGCTCCGGCCGAGCAATCCCCCGACCCCGGAGACGGCTCACAAGTTCTTCCACAGCCTCTTTTTCGATCCCGACACCTATGACCTCTCCGATGTCGGGCGGGCAAAAATGAATTACAAGCTCCGCCTCGATGTGGCGACGGATCTGACCGTCCTGCGCAACGAGGATATCCTGGCGGCGGTGAAATACCTGATCGATCTGAAGAACGGCAGCGCCGAATGCAGCGTGGACGATATCGATCATCTGGGAAACCGCCGCGTCCGTTCGGTGGGAGAACTGATCGAGAATCAGTACCGCATCGGTCTGGTCAGAATGGAGCGGGCCATCAAGGAGAAGATGAGCCTGCAGGACATCGAAACCATGATGCCCCATGACCTGGTCAACGCCAAGCCGGTTTCCGCGGTTGTCAACGAGTTCTTCGGCAGCAGCCAGTTGTCCCAGTTCATGGATCAGACCAACCCCCTGTCGGAAATCACTCACAAGAGGCGACTTTCCGCCCTGGGGCCGGGGGGCCTGACCCGGGAGCGCGCCGGGTTCGAGGTGCGGGACGTTCATCCCACTCATTACGGGCGAATCTGCCCGGTGGAGACGCCGGAAGGTCCGAATATCGGTCTGATCGTTTCCTTGTCGACCTTCGCCCGGGTGAATGAATTCGGCTTCATCGAGACGCCCTACCGCCTGGTGGAAGACGGCAAGGTCCTGGATGATGTCCGCTATCTGACGGCGATTCAGGAGGAAGATTACATCATCGCCCAGGCGGACTGGCCCCTGGACTCAAACGGACGGTTTACCGGCGAAATGATTTCCGCCCGTAAGGGAGGCGACTTCCAGACGGTCGTTCCCACCGACGTCAACATGATGGACGTGTCCCCGAACCAGTTGGTGAGCGTCGCCGCGGCGCTGATTCCCTTCCTCGAACACGATGACGCCAACCGGGCGCTCATGGGATCCAACATGCAACGCCAGGCAGTCCCGCTGATGAAGCCGGAGGTTCCCCTGGTCGGTACCGGCATGGAGGCGGTTGTCGCCAGGGATTCCGGGGCGGTGGTGGCGGCCAAGCGCGCGGGCGTGGTCGAAAGTGTGGATGCGTCCCGGATCGTCATCAAGTCCGAGGGACCGGAAAAGGGCGATCTCGACACGGGGGTGGACATCTACAATCTGGTCAAGTACCAGCGGTCGAACCAGGACACGTGCTTCAACCAGAAGCCGATCGTGAATCTGGGGGATCGTGTCCGGCCGGGACAGATCATCGCCGACGGACCCGCCACCGACACCGGCGAGCTCGCCCTGGGGCGCAACGTCATGGTCGCTTTCATGTCGTGGGGCGGCTACAACTACGAAGACTCCATCCTGGTCAGTGAACGGGTCGTTCGAGAAGACGTCTATACCTCCATTCACATCGAGGAATTCGAGACCATGGCCCGGGACACCAAACTCGGCAAGGAGGAAATCACCCGGGACATCCCCAATGTCGGCGAGGAGGCCCTGCGGAATCTGGACGACAGCGGCATCGTGAGGATGGGGGTGGCCGTCAAGCCCGGGGACATCCTCGTCGGGAAGATTACGCCGAAGGGCGAAACCCAGCTTTCTCCGGAAGAGAAACTGCTCCGGGCCATCTTCGGCGAGAAGGCGAGCGAGGTTCGCGACACCTCCCTCCGCGTTCCCCCCGGCGTCGAAGGGACGGTGATCGATGCGAAGATCTTCACCCGCAAGGGGGCGGAACGGGATCACCGCTCCCAGTTCATCGAGGATGAGGCCCTGGCCGAACTGGAGAAAGATCGGGACGACGAGATCCGGATCATCACCGACAGCGTTCGCAAGGAGATTCGTTCCCTGATCGTCGGGAAGACCGCGGCGGGAAAACTGTCGGACCCCAAGAAGCGGAAGATCGTTCTGAAGAAGGGGGATGAAGTCACCGAAGAGATTCTGGAGAAAATCCCCTTCGAACTCTGGAAGGAAATCCCGCTGCAGGACGAGGAGGCCCTGGAAGAGCGCATTGCCACCCTTCTGACGAATCTGGAGCGGAAAATCGAATTCGTCCACGCCTACTTCGCCGGGAAAATCGAGAAGCTCAAGGCGGGCGACGAACTCCCGCCCGGAGTCATCAAACTCGTCAAGGTCTACGTCGCGATCAAGAGAAAGCTGTCCGTCGGGGACAAGATGGCCGGACGCCACGGCAACAAGGGGGTCCTCTCGCGGATCCTGCCCGAAGAGGACATGCCCTATTTCGCCGACGGAACGCCGGTGGACATCGTCCTGAATCCCCTGGGTGTGCCGTCCCGGATGAATGTGGGACAGATCCTCGAAACGCACCTGGGCTGGGCGGCCAAGGGCCTGGGGGACAAGCTGGGCGCCATGCTCGACGAGAATTCCGGTGTCAAGCGCCTGAAAAAGGAGCTGAAGGATATTTACGCGGCTCCTGAAATCTCGCGTCTGGTGGAGGGGCTCAACGAAGAGTCCCTGCTGAAGTTGGTGCGCCGTCTGGGGAAGGGCATTCCCATGGCGAGTCCCGTCTTTGACGGCGCCGACGAAGAACGGATCAAGGCGATGCTCGCCCAGGCGGGGCTTCCCGAGAAGGGCCAGACGGTGCTCTTCGACGGCCGGACGGGTGAACCGTTCGATCAGGAAATCACCGTCGGCATGATCTACATGCTGAAGCTGCATCACCTGGTCGACAACAAGATCCACGCCCGCTCCATCGGGCCGTACTCCCTGGTGACCCAGCAGCCCTTGGGCGGCAAGGCGCAGTTCGGGGGACAGAGGCTGGGCGAGATGGAGGTCTGGGCCATGGAGGCCTACGGGGCGGCCTACTCCCTGCAGGAGTTCCTGACGGTCAAATCCGACGATGTGGCCGGCCGGACGCGGATCTACGAGACGATCGTCAAGGGGGAACATACCCTGGAACCCGGGCTTCCGGAGTCCTTCAACGTGCTGGTGAAGGAACTGCAAAGCCTCTGCCTCGACGTGGACCTGATCGAGGAAGAATAAGGAAGGGGGCGGCCGCCGTCGGCGTCCCGGAATGAAAACCATCAGGAGATAAGTCCGTGGAAGACGTTTTCAGTTACTTTGAAAAACCGAAGGATCCCATCCGCTTCAATGCCATCAAGATGTCCATTGCCTCGCCGGAGAAGATTCTTTCCTGGTCCCACGGCGAGGTCAAGAAGCCGGAGACGATCAACTATCGGACCTTCAAGCCGGAGCGGGACGGTCTTTTCTGTGCCAAGATCTTCGGACCGGTGAAGGATTACGAATGCCTCTGCGGCCGCTACAAACGGATGAAGCACCGCGGGGTCGTGTGCGAAAAATGCGGCGTGGAGGTCATTCAGTCCAAGGTCCGTCGCGAGCGGATGGGTCACATTACCCTGGCGACGCCGGTGGCCCACATCTGGTTTCTGAAGAGCCTGCCCAGCCGGATCGGCAATGTCCTGGACCTGACGCTGAAGGAACTGGAGAAGGTTCTCTATTTCGAATCCTGGATCGTGCTGGAGCCGAAGAACACCCCCTTGAAGAAGAAGGAACTGCTGACCGAAGAGGATTATATCGACCTCAAGGAACAGTACGGGCCGGACGCCTTCGAGGCGGGAATCGGCGCCGAGGCCATCCGCAAACTCCTCCATCAGATCGACCTGGAGGCGCTCTACGAGGAGCTCCGCTCGGAACTGAGAACCTCGACCTCGGACACGAAGCGCAAGAAAATGATCAAGCGTCTCAAGGTGATCGAGGCGCTGAGAAAATCGGACAACAAACCGGAATGGATGATCCTGACGGTTCTTCCGGTCATTCCGCCGGATCTCCGTCCCCTCGTTCCCCTGGACGGCGGGCGTTTCGCCACGTCCGACCTCAACGACCTCTATCGCCGGGTCATCAACCGGAACAACCGCCTGAAGCGCCTTCAGGAGCTGAACGCGCCGGAGATCATCATCCGTAACGAAAAGCGGATGCTGCAGGAGGCCGTGGACGTGCTGTTCGACAACGGGCGCCGGGGTCGGGCCATCACCGGGACCAACAAGCGGCCGCTGCGCTCCCTGTCCGATATGCTGAAGGGCAAGCAGGGACGCTTCCGCCAGAACCTTCTGGGCAAGCGGGTGGACTATTCCGGCCGGTCCGTCATTACCGTGGGTCCGGATCTGCGGCTGCACCAGTGCGGCCTGCCGAAAAAGATGGCCCTCGAGCTGTTCAAGCCGTTCGTCTATAATCGGCTCATGGACAAGGGCTACGTGACCACGGTCAAGAGCGCCAAGAAGCTCGTGGAAAAGGAAACCGCGGAGGTCTGGGACGCCCTCGACGAGGTGGTCCGGGAATATCCAGTCATGCTGAACCGCGCGCCGACCCTCCACCGCCTGGGGATCCAGGCCTTCGAGCCCGTGTTGATCGAGGGCAAGGCGATCCAGCTCCATCCCCTGGTCTGCACGGCCTTCAACGCGGACTTCGACGGGGACCAGATGGCCGTGCACGTGCCGCTCTCCATCGAGGCCCAAACGGAGGCCCGGGTGCTCATGATGTCCACGAACAACATCCTGTCCCCGGCCAACGGCAAGCCGATCATCATTCCCAGCCAGGATATCGTGCTGGGGATCTATTACCTGACCCGGGCGGACAACGCGGTCAAGGGAGAAGGCATGGTTTTTGCGGGTCCGGAGGAGGTGCGGTCCGCGCTGGATGCCGGGGAAGTGGATCTCCACGCCCGGATCAAGGTCCGCATCGACGGCCAGGTGAAGGATTCGACCGTCGGCCGGATCGTGCTTTACGAGATCATCCCCGACACCATCACCTTCGATCAGATCAACAAGGTGATGAACAAGAAAGAGCTGGCCAACCTGATCGATTACTGCTACCGGTGCTGCGGCGACAAGACGACGGTGCTCCTGGCGGATCGGCTGAAGGATCTCGGTTTCAGGTACGCCACCCGTTCGGGATCGTCCATCGCCATTCACAACATGGTGGTTCCCGAGAACAAGAAGGATATCGTGGCCAGGGCCGATCGGGACGTCCTGAAGATCCAGCGGCAGTACATGGACGGCCTCATTACGGACGGCGAGCGCTACAACAAGGTGATCGACATCTGGGCCCAGGCCACGGAGAAGATCGCCGCGGAGATGATGAGCGGCATCAGTTCGGTGGATGTGGACAGCGCGGCGGGGAAGAAAATCGAGAGCTTCAACCCCATCTACATGATGGCCGATTCCGGTGCGCGGGGCAGCGCGGTGCAGATTCGCCAGCTGGCCGGCATGCGGGGATTGATGGCCAAGCCGTCCGGCGAGATCATTGAGACGCCCATCACGGCGAACTTCCGGGAAGGGTTGACGGTGCTGCAGTACTTCATCTCGACCCACGGTGCCCGCAAGGGACTGGCCGATACCGCCCTCAAGACCGCCAATTCGGGGTATCTGACGCGCCGGCTGGTCGACGTGGCCCAGGACTGCATCATCACCGAAGAGGATTGCGGCACCCTGGACGGGATCTACGTGTCGGCCCTGATGGAAGGCGGGGAGATCATCGAGACCGCCGGAGAGCGGGTCCTGGGGCGGGTGGCCCTGGAGGACATTCCGGATCCGTTTACCGGCGAGGTCCTGGTCCGGGCCAACGAGGGGATCGACGAAGCGCTGGCGGAAAGGATCGACCATGCGGGCATCGAGCGGGTCAACATCCGTTCGGTTCTGACCTGCCGCTCCAAGAACGGTGTCTGCGCGGCCTGTTACGGCCGGGACCTGGCCCACGGGCACCTCGTCAACATCGGGGAGGCGGTGGGGATCATCGCCGCCCAGTCCATCGGCGAGCCGGGAACCCAGCTGACCATGCGGACCTTCCATATCGGCGGGACGGCGAAATTCGAGGAGCACTCCACCCTGGAAGCGAGACACGACGGGAAGATCCGGTTCATGAGCCTGAACACGGTCCTGAGCAAGACGGGGGATCTCGTCGTGATGAACCGCAACGGAGAGGTTCACGTCCTCGATGAACAGGGACGGGGGCGCGGCAAGTACCCCATCCCCTACGGCGCCCACCTGAAGAAATCCGATGGCAGCGCGGTGAAGAAGGGGAACCTGATCGCCGAATGGGATCCCTTCTCCATCCCCATCCTCGCCGAAGTCGACGGGACCATCAAGTACGGGGACATCATCGAAGGCAAGACCATGCAGGAGCAGGTCGACGAGGTCACCGGTCTTTCCCGGAAGGTGATCGTGGAGTCCCGGGGAACGGATCTGAGGCCGCGGGTGTCGATCAAGGACGCCAAGGGCAAAACGGCCAAGGTGCCGGGGACGAACATGGTAGCCCGGCATCTCCTGTCCGTCGGGGCCAATATCGTGGCCTCCGAGGGGGACGCGGTCAGCGCCGGGGACATCATCGCGAAAATCCCGCGCGAAACCACGAAAACCAAGGACATCACCGGCGGTCTTCCCCGCGTGGCCGAGCTTTTCGAGGCCCGCAAACCGAAGGAGTTTGCCGTCATCAGCGAGATCGACGGCGTCGTCTCCTACGGCAAGGACGCCAAGGGGAAGCGCAAGGTGGTGATCAGTCCCGAAATCGGAGAGGAAAAGGAATACCTGATCCCCAAGGGGAAGCATGTCAGCGTCCAGGAGGGAGACCGCGTCCGGGCCGGCGAGCCGCTGATGGACGGGGTCCACAATCCCCACGACCTGTTGACGATCAAGGGGGAAAAGGAGCTGGCCCGGTATCTCGTGGACGAGGTTCAGGAGGTCTACCGGCTTCAGGGCGTCAAGATCAACGACAAGCACATGGAGGTCATTGTCCGCCAGATGCTCCGGCGGGTCAAGATCATGGACCCGGGCGACACGGCGTTCATCGCCGACGAGCAGGTGGAGCGGCACCGCTTCCAGGAGGAGAACGAGCGGGTGATGGCCGAGGGCGGGCGTCCGGCGACGGCGGAGGCGCTCCTGCTGGGGATCACGAAGGCTTCGCTCTCCACGCAGAGCTTCATCTCGGCCGCGTCCTTCCAGGAGACGACCCGGGTTCTGACGGAGGCCAGTCTCGCGGGAAAGACCGACTACCTGAGAGGGCTCAAGGAGAACGTCATTATGGGACGGTTGATCCCGGCGGGTACGGGTCTGTCCCTGTACCGAAAACTCGGGATCAAGACGGCGGCGGGGGAGCTCCCCACCCCCGAAAAACCTGAAGAATACGGCGAAGAAATCGAGAAAAGTCTTGACAGGCCGGCCTTGAGTTGATAGATGACTCAAATTTTGCTGCACCTGTGAAATGCAGCGCGCGTCTGACGGAGAGGAATCATGCCCACCATCAATCAGTTGGTCCGTAAAGGAAGAGAGAAGATCCAGAAAAAGGCGGCGACGCCGGCGCTGGTCCAGTCGCCCCAGCGGAGAGGCGTTTGCGTCCGCGTCTATACCACGACGCCCAAGAAACCGAACTCGGCCTTGCGGAAGGTGGCGAGGGTGCGTTTGACCAGCGGCTACGAGGTCTCGTCGTACATTCCCGGCATCGGCCACAACCTTCAGGAACACTCCGTGGTGCTCGTGAGGGGGGGGCGCATCAAGGACCTTCCCGGCGTCCGGTACCACATCGTTCGCGGGACGCTGGATGCCGTCGGTGTCCAGGACCGGAAACAGGGACGGTCGAAATACGGGGCGAAGAAGCCGAGTTAGGCGGAGAGAGAACCATGCCGAGAAGAAGAGAAATTGCCAAGCGGGAGGTCCTGCCGGATCCCAAATACCATAACAAGCTGGTCGCGAAGTTCATCAACAGCCTGCTGAAGCGCGGCAAGAAGAGCACGGCCGAATCGATCATGTACGGGGCGCTGGACATCATCGAAAAGCGGACGAAGGAGCAGCCGGTCGAGGTGTTCGAGCGGGCCGTGAACAACGTGAAGCCCGTCATCGAAGTCAAATCCCGGCGCGTCGGCGGTTCCACCTATCAGGTGCCGACGGAGGTGGCTCCGTCACGGCGGATGGCGCTGGCGCTGCGCTGGCTGATCCTCCATTCCAAGGAGCGGACGGAAAAGACCATGCGGGAGAAGCTGGCGGCGGAACTGATCGATGCGGCCAACAACCGGGGCGCTTCCATCAAGAAGAAGGAAGCCGTTCACAAGATGGCGGAGGCGAACAAGGCCTTTGCCCATTATCGGTTCTAGGATGAACGAAGGGGCTGCTGTTAGGCGCTGAAGCAACAATAAAGAACCATTCAACGTTATAGGAGGAGGTAACAGAAATGGCGAAGAAGAAATTTGAAAGGACGAAGCCGCATCTGAATATCGGGACCATCGGGCACGTGGATCACGGCAAGACCACGTTGACGGCAGCCATTACGAAGCACCTGTCCAAGAAAGGGTGGGCCGAGTTCAGGTCATTCGATTCCATCGACAGCGCCCCGGAAGAGAAGGAAAGAGGCGTGACGATCAATATCGCGCACGTGGAATACGAAACCGGCAAACGCCACTACGCCCACGTGGACTGCCCCGGCCACGCCGACTATATCAAGAACATGATCTCCGGCGCCGCCCATATGGACGGGACGATCCTCGTCGTCGCCGCCTCCGACGGCCCCATGCCCCAGACCCGGGAACATATCCTCCTCGCCCGCCAGGTGCAGGTGCCCTACATCGTGGTTTACATGAACAAGGTCGATCTGGTCGACGATCCGGAACTCCTGGACCTCGTGGAGCTGGAACTCAGGGAATTGCTGACGACCTACGAGTTCCCCGGTGACGATATTCCGATCATCCGCGGCTCTGCCCTCAAGGCCCTCGAGAGCGACGACGAGAACGATCCCGACGTGCAGAGCATCTTCAAACTAATGGATGCCGTCGACACGTACATTCCCGAGCCCGTCCGCGACCTGGACAAGCCCTTTCTCATGCCGATCGGCGACGTTTTCACCATCTCCGGCCGCGGAACCGTCGTGACGGGTCGTGTGGACCGCGGGATCGTCCGGACCGGCGACGAGGTCGAGATCGTCGGGATCCGGCCGACCTTCAAGACGGTCTGCACCGGCGTCGAGATGTTCCGCAAGACCCTGGACGAAGGGCGTGCGGGTGACGACATCGGCGTCCTGCTGCGCGGGACCAAGCGGGAAGACGTGGAACGGGGCCAGGTTGTCGCCAAGCCGAATTCCATCACCCCCCATACCAAGTTCCAGGCCGCCGTTTACGTCCTGACGAAGGAGGAAGGCGGCCGTCATACGCCGTTCTTCAACGGGTACCGTCCCCAGTTCTACTTCCGGACAACGGACGTGACCGGGGTGGCCGGCCTGCCCGAAGGCGTGGAAATGGTCATGCCCGGCGACAACGTCCAGCTGGAGATCAGCCTGATTACCCCGATCGCCATGGAAGAGCAGCTGCGCTTCGCCATCCGGGAAGGCGGCCGGACCGTGGGCGCCGGCGTGGTCAGCAAGGTCATCGAGTAACCCGCCGATCGAATGGAAACGAAGAGACCATGAAAGATCAAAAGATTCGGATACGCCTGAAGGCCTACGATTACAAGCTGCTGGACCGCTCGGTCGTGGACATCGTCGAAACAGCCAAACGAACGGGCGCCCGCGTGGCGGGCCCTGTGCCGCTTCCGACGGAGATCAACAAGTTCTGCGTCAACCGTTCTCCTCACGTTGACAAGAAATCCCGGGAGCAGTTCGAGATTAGAACCCACAAGCGGCTGATCGACATCATCGAACCAACCCAGGCCACGGTCGACGCACTCATGAAGCTGGATCTGTCCGCCGGGGTGGATGTGGAAATAAAGCTGTAGGTCAGACGTACGGGGAGATGAATGCAGGGTTCATCTCCTCCGTTTTTTTCACTCGGGGCGGTTTTCCGAAATTTTAGGAAAGATACTGGAACGACCATGAAAGCAGGGATTATCGGAAGAAAGTTGGGAATGACGCAGATCTTTGCCGAGGATGGCGCCGCCATCCCCGTCACGGTCATCGAGATGGAGCCGTCCGTCGTGATTCAGAAGAAAACCGTCAAAACGGACGGCTACGACGCCCTTCAGCTCGGTTACGGACGCATCAAACAGAAGAACGTGACCAAACCCCTGCAGGGGCATCTCCAGAAGGCGGGCAAGGGTTTTTTCCGTCATCTGAGGGAATTCCGCATGTCCCCCGAGGGCTATGAGCCCGGCCAGGAGCTGACGGCGGAGACGTTCTCCATTGGCGATTACGTGGATGTCGTGGGCATCTCCAAGGGGAAGGGCTTCGCCGGCGTCGTGAAGCGGCACGGCTTCGGCGGGGGCCGCGCCACGCACGGGTCCATGTTCCACCGGGCGCCCGGCTCCATCGGCGCCAGCGCCTATCCCTCCCGGGTCTTCAAGGGGACCCGCCTTCCCGGGCATCTGGGCGACGTCCGGAAGACCGTTCAGAACCTGATGGTCATGGATGTGAGGCCGGACCGGAATGTGATCCTCGTCAAGGGGGCGGTTCCCGGCGGCAAGGCGGGCGTGCTTTTGGTGAAGAAGGCGATCAAGAAGTAGGAATTGGACAGGAACGGGTGGTGAAGATGCCGACGGCAGCTGTTTACAATATTGAAAACGAGAAAATTTCGGAGATCACGTTGAGCGAAGCGGTTTTCGGCGCCTCCGTCAATGAAAGCCTGATTTACGATGTCGTGAGGATGCAGCTGGCGGCCCGGCGCCGGGGTACGGCGGCGACCAAGGGGCGCAGCGACGTCAGCGGCGGCGGCAAGAAGCCCTGGCGCCAGAAGGGCACGGGGCGCGCCCGGGCCGGCACGACCCGCTCCCCCCTATGGAAAGGCGGCGGGACGGTCTTCGGCCCGCAACCCCGCAGCTACGCGTTCCGCATGCCCAAGAAGATGCGGCGGCTTGCCCTGATCTCGGCGCTCAGCATGAAGTTCCAGGAAGCGCAGATGCTCATCCTGCGCGATATTCCCATGGAAGAGATCAAGACGAAGCGTTTCCAGTCCATCCTCGATCGTCTGGGCCTGAAGAAGGCCCTGTTCGTCATCGATCAGGCCAGTCCGATCCTGGAGAAATCTTCCCGGAACATCAAGGACGTCAAAATGATCCGGTCGGAAGGGATCAATGTTTACGATCTGCTCAAATACGACCGGGTCGTTCTTCTGGAACCCTCCGTGAAAAAGATTGAAGAGGCTTTGTTGTCATAATGGACCGATACCGGATCATCAAAAGAGCGCACCTGACGGAGAAGAGCACCATCGCCAAGGACGAGGCCAACAAGTATGTCTTCGAGGTCGACCGGAAGGCCAACAAGATCGAGATCGGCGATGCGGTGGAGAAACTGTTCAAGGTCAAGGTCGTCAACGTCCATGTCCTGAACATGACTGGCAAAAAGAAGCGCCTGGGACGGATCGTCGGGCAGAAGCAGGACTGGAAAAAGGCCATCGTGACCCTCGCGCCGGGGAACAGCATCGAGTTGTACGAGGGGGTTTAGGCAGGCGCAGGGCGGAAAGACGTTAAGGAAGAAAGCCGATGATAAAGAAATATAAACCGACATCGCCGGGCCGGCGGTTTCAGACCTGCTCGGACTTCAAGGAAATTACCTCGACGACGCCCGAGAAGGACCTCGTTCGTTCGCTCAAGAAAACCGGTGGGAGGAACAGCAACGGCCGGGTCACGAGCCGGCATCGGGGGGGCGGTCATAAGCGAAAGTTCCGCCTTGTGGATTTTTGCCGGGAGAAGCGGGATGTTCCGGCCCGGGTGGCCTCGATCGAGTACGATCCGAACCGGTCGGCCCGGATCGCCCTCCTCAACTACCTGGACGGCGAAAAGCGATACATCCTCGCACCCGACAAGCTGAAAGTGGGGGATACGGTGGTCAGTGCCGAGCGGGCGGATGTCAAGCCGGGCAATACCCTGCCGCTCAAGAACATTCCCCTGGGATCGCTCATCCACAACGTCGAGCTGAAGGTCGGCAAGGGCGGGCAGTTGATCCGCAGTGCCGGCGCCTACGGGCAGCTCATGGCCAAGGAGGGAGGATACGCCCAGGTCCGCCTCCCGTCCGGAGAGGTCAGGAAAATCTTCATCGAGTGTTCGGCAACCATCGGTCAGGTCGGCAATCTGGACCATGAAAACATCAGCATCGGGAAGGCCGGGCGAGCCCGCTGGCTGGGCCGGAGGCCCAAGGTGCGCGGTGTGGCGATGAACCCGATCGACCATCCGATGGGGGGTGGCGAAGGCAAATCCTCGGGTGGAAGGCATCCCTGCACGCCCTGGGGAGTGCCGACCAAGGGTCACAAGACGCGAACGAACAAGGGGACGGATAAATACATCGTCAAGAGAAGGGGTTAAGAAGTGGCGCGCTCAATCAGAAAAGGTCCGTATATCGAAGCCAAACTTCTGGATAAGGTCCGCAAGGCGGAGGCTTCGGGCAGCAAGGCGGTCATCAAGACGTGGTCCCGGCGTTCGACGATTACCCCGGAACTGATCGGTCAAACCTTTGCGGTTCACAACGGCAAGAAGTTCATTCCCGTGTTTGTGACGGAGAACATGGTCGGGCATAAATTGGGCGAATTCGCCCCGACGCGAACCTTTTTCAGCCATGCCGGCGACCGGAAGTCCAAGGTGAAGCGATAACCGCCGAATCCGGGTGATTTCCCGGGAGGCGGTTGCGGGGACGATTGTAAGGGTGGAGTATAGAGGGGATATGGAAGCGAGAGCGGTTGCAAAATATGTGCGCATCTCACCACAGAAGGTCCGGGTGGTGGTGGATCTGGTCCGGGGGAAACGCGTCGAGGAGGCGGCGACCATCTTGGCGTTCACCCGCAAACGTGCCGCCGGGATGGTCAAGAAGGTCTTGAAATCAGCTCTGGCCAACGCGACCCAAAACCCGAACATCGACGAGAAGATCCTCTTCGTCAAGGCCGTCTATGTGGATCAGGGGCCATCGCTGAAGCGTTGGCGGGCGCGGGCCCAGGGAAGGGCGGCCAGCATTCGCAAGCGGATGAGTCATATTACCGTTATCTTGGATGAACGTTGATCGTTGAGGAGGTGTCAGGTTGGGTCAGAAGGTCAACCCCATCGGGTTCAGGTTAGGGGGCATCAAGACATGGGGGTCTCAATGGTTTTCGGAGAAGAACTACTCCGAACTCCTCCACGAGGACTTGAAGGTCAAGAAGTTTCTGAAAGAGAAACTCTATCATGCCGGCATCTCCAAAATCGAGATCGAGCGTGCCGCCCAAAAGGCGAAGATCAACATCTACGCCGCCCGGCCGGGGGTGATCATCGGCAAGAAAGGCGCCGAGATCGAAAAGCTCAAGAAGGATCTCGAGGGGATCACCACCAGCGAGGTGATCATCAATATTCTCGAGGTCCGGAAACCCGAGGTGGACGCCCAACTGGTGGCGGAGAACGTCGCCAGCCAACTGGAGCGCCGCGTCGCGTTTCGGCGGGCGATGAAAAAATGCGTGACCTCGGCCCTGAAGTTCGGCGCCAAGGGGATCCGGATCAGTTGCGCCGGGCGGCTCGGCGGGGCGGAAATGGCCCGCTCCGAATGGTACCGTGAAGGGCGTGTTCCCCTTCACACCCTCCGGGCGGATATCGACTACGGTTTTGCCGAAGCCCGGACCGCGTATGGTGCGATCGGCGTCAAGGTGCTGCTGTTCCACGGCGAGGTGTTGCCCGGAAAGCGGAGCAAGGAATAGGGCCCGCGTGTCTCCCGCCCGGCGGGTGGAGAGATGCGGGGGAAGAGAACAGGGGTAGCTGACGATGTTAATGCCGAAACGGGTGAAATACAGGAAATTGCAGCGGGGACGCATGGGGGGCAAATCCACCAAGGGCGCCAAGGTGACCTTTGGCGAGTACGGCCTTCAGGCGATGGAGTGCGGATGGATCACCGCGAGACAGATCGAGGCGGCGCGTGTCGCGATGACCCGTCATGTCAAGCGGGGCGGCAAGATCTGGATCCGCATTTTCCCGCACAAATCCGTGACCAAGAAGCCGGCGGAAACGCGCATGGGCAAAGGGAAGGGCGCCCCGGAAGAGTGGGTGGCCGTCATCCGGCCGGGCATGGTCCTTTACGAAATGGAGGGGGTGGACCGGGTCATCGCCCGTGAGGCCTTCCGCCTTGCCGCGCATAAGCTGCCGATTGCCACGAAGTTTCTGGCCAGGGAGTTGTCAGATGAAGATTAAGGAGATCCGGGACCTGAGTTGGGCTGAACTGCAGCAGCGGGACCGCGAGTTGGGAGAGGAGCTCTTCAAGCTTCGCCTGCGGCATGCCTCCGGTCAGCTCGAATCCCCCGCCCAGATGCGGCGGGTGCGGCGCGACATCGCCCGTGTCAAGACCATCATGAGGGTGAAGGAGGTGCAAAAGGCATGAGCGAGCGTGGGAACAGAAAAACCATCCAGGGGGTCGTCCTGAGCAACGGGATGGACAAGACCATCGTCGTCCGTGCCGAGCGGATCGTCAAGCACCCGGTTTTTCATAAATACATCAAACGGTATGAGAAGTACAAGGCCCACGATGAGACCAACCAGTGCGCGGTCGGCGACCGGGTGCTGATCGTGGAGTGCCGGCCGTTGAGTCGCGAAAAGCGTTGGCGGATGAAGGAAGTCCTGGAACGGGCGAAGTAGGCGCGGCGTTTGCCTTCAAAGAAGGCCAGGCATGGCGGGGGAACTTCCTGCCTGGTGCGGATTGAGCGGGGAGTTTCAGCGGGGTGTAGTCATGATTCAGATGCAGACCGTCTTGAATGTGGCGGATAATTCAGGGGCCAAGAAGGTTGCCTGTATCAAGGTCTTGGGCGGATCGAAGCGGCGCTATGCCAGCCTGGGAGACGTCATCGTCGTTTCCGTGAAGGAGGCGCTCCCCAATTCCAAGGTCAAGAAGGGGGACGTCATGAAGGCCGTGATCGTCCGGACGGTGAAAGAGGTCCGGCGACCGGACGGGTCCTATCTCAAGTTCGACGACAATTCAGCCGTCCTGATTACCAATCAGCTGGAGCCCGTCGGGACCCGAATCTTCGGCCCGGTCGCCCGGGAACTGCGGGCCAAACAGTTCATGAAGATCATCTCTCTGGCACCCGAGGTGCTCTAAAGGCGAGGAAGAAAGATGCAGGACATCAGGTTGAAAAAGGGTGACACGGTCAAGGTGATCGCCGGGAAGGAAAAAGGGAAAACCGGCAAGATCCTGAAGATCGTGCGGGACAGAGAGCGGGTGATCGTCGAGAAGATCAACATGCTCAAACGGCACCAGCGGCCCGATGCGAAGGGCAAAGGGGGCATCGTGGAAAAGGAGGGCTCGCTCCACCTTTCCAATGTGATGTTCGTCTGCAACAAATGCGACGGCACGGTGCGCGTCGGGTATCGGCTCCTGGACGATGGCAAGAAGGTCCGCGTCTGCGGGAAGTGCCAAGAGATTTTGGACGCTTAGGATAATGGAATCATGGCAGCGAGATTGAAGAGTTACTACGAGAAAGAGGTCGTTCCCGCCCTGATCGAGGCGTTTAAGTACCAGAACCGGATGCAGGTTCCGAAACTGGAAAAGATCGTGATCAACATGGGGCTGGGCGAGGCCATCCAGAACGTGAAGATCCTGGAGAGTGCGGCCCAGGAAATGGCGGCGATCTGCGGCCAGAAGCCGGTCATCACCAAGGCGAGGAAGTCCATCGCCACGTTCAAACTTCGCCAGGGAATGTCCATCGGCTGTCGGGTTACCCTGCGGCGGGAGCGCATGTACGAGTTCTTCGACCGCCTGGCGAACGTGGCCCTTCCCCGGATCAGGGATTTTCGGGGGATTTCACCGAAATCCTTCGACGGGCGCGGAAACTTTTCCCTGGGCCTGAAAGAGCAGATCATCTTCCCGGAGATCGACTACGACAAGATCGACAAGGTCAAGGGCATGAACATCGCCATTGTCACGACCGCCAAAACAGATGATGAAGCGCGACTGCTTCTGAAGCTCATGGGAATACCCTTCCGAAGTTAGGACGTCAGCGGAACGAGAGGAACACGAAATCCGGAGGAGATGGGTGTGGCGAAGAAATCCTTGATTGCGAAGGCAGCAAGAAAACCGAAGTTTTCCGTACGTGCTTACAACCGGTGTGCCGTCTGCGGCCGGCCGCGGGCGTATTACCGGAAATTCGATATGTGCAGAATATGCGTGAGAAACCTCGCCTCGAAAGGCGAGATACCCGGTGTGATCAAATCGAGCTGGTA
Source organism: Syntrophales bacterium (assembly GCA_035358035.1). Lineage (GTDB taxonomy): Bacteria > Desulfobacterota > Syntrophia > Syntrophales > UBA2251 > UBA2251. Next base: position 20,604 of record DAOPOS010000012.1, read on the forward strand.
GTCAGCAGGGAGTTAAGGAGTCAGTTATGGGGATGACGGATCCGATTGCGGACATGCTTACAAGAATCCGAAATGCCAATCGCGCCCATTTCAAAAGCACCGATGTGGCGCTTTCCCGGATGAACCTGAGCGTCGCCAAGGTCCTGAAGAAGTCCGGGTATATCAGCGGCTACGATGTCAAGAAGAACGCCTTGGGCCGCCAAGTGCTGAGAGTTTTCCTCAAGTACGTGGATGCCAAACGGACCGTCATGACGGACATTCAGCGGGTCAGCAAGCCTGGCCGAAGGATCTATGTGGGAAGCGGAGAGATACCCAAGGTGCTGAACGGTTACGGAATCTCCATTCTTTCCACATCACGGGGAATCGTGACGGATCAGGAGGCCCGCGAGCTGAATGTCGGGGGCGAGATCCTGTGCAAAGTTTGGTAGCAGGGCCACCCGGCGGGAGATGAACCATGTCGAGAATCGGAAAGAAAGCAATCGAAATTCCTGAGCGCGTCCAGGTGCGTTGGGATCAGGAGCGGATCACGGTCGAGGGACCGAAGGGAACGCTGTCCAGAACCCTGCCCACGGGGATCGAGGTGGGGATCGACAACCGGACGATCACGGTCACGAAGCGCGAGGATACCCGGACGGGCGACGCCTATCAGGGACTGACCCGCACGCTGATCGCCAACATGGTGACCGGTGTCAGCACGGGTTTTGTCAAGAATCTGGAGGTCGTCGGCGTCGGCTACCGTGCGGAGATGGCCGGGGATGCCCTCAAGCTTCTGGTCGGTTTTTCCGACCCCGTGACCTATCAGGTGCCGCCGGGCGTCAAGGTCAGCGTGGAAAAGCAGGTCAACATTGCGATCTCGGGAATCGATCGGGAGCAGGTCGGCCGGGTGGCGGCGGAGATCCGCGGCATCCGGAAACCGGAACCGTACAAGGGGAAGGGCATCAAGTACGCCGGCGAGTACGTCCGTCGCAAGGTGGGGAAATCCGTGGGTGCCTAAGGGAATCGAGAAACGGCGGACGGCGCTGCCCGGATGCGCTGGATCATGAGGTAGAACATTGGCAACAAAGAAGATTGAAAAGATCAGGGCGAAACGCGAGGCGAGGGTGAGGTCGCAGATCAAGGGTACCCGGACCGTTCCGAGGCTGTCCGTGTTCCGGAGCGCCCGGCATATCTATGTCCAGGCCGTGGCCGACGACGTTGGCCAGACGCTGGCCGCCGCGTCCACCCTGAGCCCGGAGCTGAAAGAGCGTCTGGGGCGGATGAAGAAGAGCGAAGCGGCCCGCGAGGTGGGCAAGCTGGTTTCCGAGCGGCTGAAAGCCGCCGGGGTCGAGCGGGTGGTTTTTGACCGCGGGCGGTATCTCTACCACGGCCGTGTGAAGGCCCTGGCGGACGCGGCCCGGGAAGCGGGCCTGAAATTCTGATGTGCGGCGCGCGCAACATCTCACAGGAATGGTGACGGGACATAAGACATGGAAGAACAGGAACTGCTGGACAGGGTAATCGCGATTAACCGTACGGCCAAGGTGGTCAAGGGGGGGAGACGATTTCGTTTCAGCGCCGTCGTCGTCGTGGGTGACGGACAGGGCTCCGTGGGCGCGGGTCTGGGGAAGGCTCATGAAGTTCCCGAGGCCATTCGCAAGGGCATGGAGCAGGCGAAGAAGAATATGGTGAAGGTGTCCATCCGGGAGCGGACCATCCCCTACGAGGTGGTGGGGCGCTACGGCGCCGGCCGGGTTCTGCTCAAGCCGGCCTCGGAGGGAACCGGGCTGATCGCGGGCGGCGCCGTCCGGGCCGTTCTCGAGGTGGCGGGAGTCCACAACATCCTGACCAAGTGCCTCGGCTCCCACAACCCCCATAACCTGGTCAAGGCCACGCTGGATGGGCTGGTTCAGCTGAAGGATCCCGCAACCATTTTCCAGTTGCGGGGGAAGAGTTTCGGGGAAGCGTAGGGAAGTGAGGGGTCGGTTGTGGCAAAGAAACTGAAGATAACGCTCGTGAAAAGTATGATCGGCCGGCCGACGAAACAGCGGCAGGTCCTCCGTGGCCTGGGGCTCGGACGCATGAACCGGTCCGTCGTGCTCGAGGATACGTCGGCCATCCGCGGCATGGTCCAGAAGGTCATCCACCTCGTGGCGGTTGAGGACCTCGAAGGAGGCGCACAGGGATGAATTTAAGTCAACTGAAACCCCCAGAGGGGTCGCGAAAGAAGAGAAAGCGTGTCGGGCGGGGTGACGGCTCCGGACACGGCGGGACCGCCTGTAAAGGCGCCAAAGGCCAGAATGCCCGTTCCGGCGGCAAGACGAAGCCGGCGTTCGAAGGCGGGCAGATGCCCATGGCGCGCCGCCTGCCGAAGCGGGGCTTCAAGAATCCGTTCCGTCGGGTCCTGGCGATCCTGAATCTCGATCAGCTCAAGCGCTTTCCCGCCGGTTCCGTCATCGACAAGGACCTGCTGGTGGCCTGCGGATTGATCCGAAAGAAGAACGACGGCGTGAAAATCCTGGGCAAGGGAGAGTTGACCGGTCCCCTGACCCTGAAGGTGGATCAGGTCAGCCAGGGCGCAAAGGCCAAGATCGAGGCCGCCGGCGGCTCAGTGGTCGAGGTGGCGTGAGTTGTTAGACGGGTTAAAGAACATCCAGAAGATCCCGGAGCTGCAAAAGCGGATCCTCTTCACGTTCGTTTTGCTGACCGTGTACCGGATCGGCGCCCATATCCCCACACCCGGGATCGATACCGTGGCCCTGGCCGCCTTTTTCGAGCAGGCCAAGGGATCCCTGCTGGGGCTCTTTGACATGTTTGCCGGCGGCGCGCTAAGCAACCTCTCCGTTTTTGCCCTGGGGATCATGCCCTACATCAGCGCCTCCATCATTTTGCAACTGCTCACGGTGGCCATTCCCCACCTGGAGCGGCTCTCGAAGGAAGGCGAGGCGGGGAGGCGCAAGATCACCCAGTACACGCGCTACGGGACGGTTCTGCTCAGCATCATCCAGGGGTTCGGGATCGCCATCGGCCTCGAGAACATGGCCGGTCCGACGGGGGCTTCCATCGTGATTGCCGCCGGCTGGCCCTTCCGGCTCATGACGGTGATCACCCTCACGGCCGGTACGGCCTTCATCATGTGGCTGGGGGAGACCATCACCGAAAAGGGGATCGGCAACGGCATTTCCCTGATCATCTTTGCCGGGATCGTCTGCCGCGGACCGGAAGCGATTCTGAACACGTTTCGCCTCCTGTCTTCCGGCGAAATGGGGTTCTTCTTCATCATCCTGCTGATCCTCATGATGGTCGCGGTAGTGGGGGTCATCGTCTTCGTGGAGAGCGGCCAACGCCGGATACCGGTTCAGTACGCCAAGCGGGTGGTGGGCCGGAAGGTCTACGGCGGGCAGTCGACGCACCTGCCCCTCAAGGTGAATACGGCCGGGGTGATCCCGCCGATCTTCGCCTCCTCGATCATCATGTTTCCGGCGACGATCGCCAATTTCATCCCCCATCCCTGGATGAAGACCGTCGCCGAGATGCTGGTGCCGGGGCGGTGGGGCTATGAACTGCTCTATGTCGCGTTCATCGTGTTCTTTTGCTATTTCTATACGGCGGTCACCTTCAACCCGGTGGACGTGGCCGACAACATGAAGAAGTACGGCGGATACGTTCCGGGGATCCGGCCGGGGAAAAAGACGGCGGAATACATCGACGACGTGTTGACCCGGCTGACCTTCAGCGGAGCGGTCTACGTTTCGGCGGTCTGCGTCCTGCCCAGCATCCTGATCAGCTATTTCAACGTCCCGTTTTACTTCGGCGGGACGGCCCTCCTGATCGTGGTGGGCGTTGCCCTGGATACGGCCGGCCAGATTGAAACCCATCTGCTCACGCGGCAGTACGAAGGCTTCATGAAGAAAGGACGCATTGCCAGAAGGCGCTGACGGGAGGTGTGGCGTCCGGTAGACGAAATGACATGGTCATCCTGAAATCACCGGAGGAAATCGAGAAAATCCGGAAGAGCAACCGGATCGTGGCTGAAATCCTCGCGGAATTGAAGGCGCACGCCAAACCCGGCGTGACGACGGGAGACCTGGACCGCCTCTCGGAATCGCTCACGCATCGCCGGGGCGCGCGACCCGCGTTCAAGGGGTATCGGGGTTATCCCTATTCCCTCTGTGCGTCGGTCAACCAGGAGGTCGTGCATGGGATGCCCTCCGACGACCGTGTCCTGAAGAACGGCGACCTCGTCAGCCTGGATTTTGGGGTCGATTATCAGGGGTATTTCGGCGATGCCGCCATCACGGTCGTGATCGGGCAGGCTTCGCGGGAGGCCCGCCGCTTGATGGACGTGACCGAAGCCGGGCTCTACGAGGGGATCAAGGAGGCCCGGGCGGGAAACCGCCTGGGAGACATCTCCGCCGCGGTCCAGGCGTGTGTCGAGACGGCCGGCTGCTCCGTCGTCCGGGATTATGTCGGACACGGAATCGGCCGGGAGCTCCACGAGGACCCGCAGATTCCGAATTACGGAGTCAAGGGCCGCGGGATGCCGCTGAAAGCAGGCATGGTCCTCGCCATCGAACCGATGGTCAATCTGGGGACCTATCGTGTCCAGGTCCTCGAGGACGGATGGACGGTGGTGACGGCGGACGGAAAGTTGTCGGCGCATTTTGAGCATTCCGTCGCGATTACGGATCAGGGGCCGGAGATCCTGAGCCTGCTGCGCTGAGGGGGCAGGACTGTGACGGAAGGACCGGCGTCCGGCCAACACGGGGACGCTAGGGGTGAGGGAGACCGAAAACCATGGCGAAGGAAGAACCGATCGAGGTCGAAGGAAAGGTCATTGAGCCGTTGCCCAATGCCATGTTCCGTGTCGAGCTCGAAAACGGTCATCGCGTGCTGGCCCATATCTCAGGGAAGATGCGGATGCATTTCATCAAGATTCTGCCCGGAGACAAGGTCACGGTGGAGCTTTCCCCCTACGACCTCACGCGGGGCCGGATTACGTACCGGACGAAATAGCCGTCCGGAATCAGCGGCGGGCGACCGGGCGGAAGAACCGCGGTGGTCGTTTCGGCCGGAGAAGCGAAGGAGTGGTGGCAGTGAAAGTACGATCTTCCGTCAAGAAAATCTGTGACAAGTGTAAAATCGTCAAGCGGCGCGGCGTTTTGCGGGTGATCTGCGAGAATCCGAAACACAAGCAGCGCCAGGGATAGATGCCCGGGATCCATAAGGAGGTTATCAGGTGGCCAGAATTGCAGGTGTCGATTTACCCAAGAACAAGCGCATGGAGATTGCCCTGACCTATATCTACGGGATCGGGCGATCGCGGGCGAAACAGATTTTAGCCAAGGCCGGCGTGAGCGAAAGCACCAAGACCGACGAACTGGCCGATATGGAGATCAACGCGATCCGGAATGTCATCGACCACGAGCAGAAGGTCGAGGGCGATCTCCGGCGAGAAGTGTCCATGTCCATCAAGCGTCTGATGGACCTCGGAACCTATCGGGGTCTGCGGCACCGCAAGGGGCTGCCCGTCCGGGGGCAGAGGACCCATACCAACGGCCGGACGAGAAAAGGCCCCCGCAGAAGCATCGCGGGCAAGAAGAAATAGCAAGCCGGAGGAAACATGGCAAAGGCGGTCAGGAAGACTGGAAAGAAGAAGGAAAAGAAGAACATTGCCGAGGGTGTGGCCCACATTCAGTCCACCTTCAACAACACGATCGTCACGATCACGGATCTGAGCGGCAATGTCATTGCCTGGGCGTCCTCGGGGATGCAGGGGTTCAAGGGGTCCCGGAAGAGCACCCCCTTTGCTGCACAGATGGCGGCGGAGGATGCCGTGAAGAAGGCGAAGGAACACGGCCTCCGGAGCGTCCAGGTGTATGTCAAGGGGCCCGGTTCCGGCCGGGAGTCCGCGTTGCGGTCGTTGCAACTGGCGGGTCTCAACATCACCCTCATCCGGGATGTGACACCGATTCCGCATAACGGCTGCCGGCCGCCCAAACGCCGGCGGGTGTAAGGGGGCTGAGGGCGAAAGGCGATCAGGAAACGCCGGGGGGCGTTCCCCGCGGCGGGACGTAACGGGACATTCAGGAAGCAGGGAGGCTTTTTTGGCAAGGTATCGAGAATCCGCATGCAGATTATGCCGAAGAGAAGGGCTGAAGCTGTTCCTCAAGGGGGACCGGTGCTACAGCGAGAAGTGCGCGTTTGAGCGGCGGGGATATGCGCCGGGCGAGCATGGCCAAATGCGCCGAAAATTTTCCGATTATGGCGTCCAGCTCCGGGAGAAGCAGAAGCTGCGGCGGATGTACGGACTGCTCGAGCGGCAGTTCCGCGGCTACTTCGATCGGGCCGATCGGCAGAAGGGCATCACCGGAACGAACCTCCTGGTCGGCCTAGAAAAGCGCCTGGACAACATGGTGTTCCGCATGGGCTTCGCCAACTCCCGCACCGAGGCGAGACAGCTGGTCCGGCACAATCACTTCCTGGTCGGCGGCAAGCCGGTGAACATCCCCTCCTATCAGGTCAAGGTGGGGGACGAGGTTCAGGTGCGGGAAGGCAGCCGTAACGTCCAGCGGATCGCCGAAGCGATGGAAACCGTTGCCCGGCGAGGCGTACCGCAGTGGCTCGAACTGGATCGGACGAATTTCCGGGCGGTCGTGAAGACCCTGCCGGCCCGTGAGGATTTGACCATGCCGGTCAAGGAGCAGCTGGTCGTGGAGCTTTATTCGAAATAACGCGATCACGTCACGACGGACGATCAGGGGAACGGGAGAAGAAAGACCATGCAGAAAAACTGGCGCAGTTTGATCCGACCGAAGCGAATCGAGATCGATGAGGGCACCCATACCCCGTTCTATGGCGAATTCACCTGTCAGCCCCTCGAGCGGGGGTACGGGATCACCTTGGGGAATGCCCTGAGGAGGGTCCTGCTGTCGTCCATCCAGGGGGCGGCCATTGTGTCCGTTCGGTTCGACGGGGTCCTTCATGAATTTTCCACCATTCCCGGCGTCAAGGAAGATGTGACCGACATCATCCTCAACCTGAAGGGCATCCGGCTGAAACTGCACGATGACGGACCGCGGACGGTCCGGATCGATGCCAAAAGGGAAGGGGCGGTCACCGCCGCCGACATCATCGCCGACGCCACCGTGGACGTCCTGAATCCGGAGCATCACATTGCCACCCTTTTCGGGAAGGGCGCCTTCCGCGCGGAACTGGTCGTGCAAAAGGGCAAGGGGTACGTCCCGGCGCAGAAGGAAAAGGACCAGGAACAGCCGGAGGGGACCATCAACATCGACGCCACGTTTTCGCCCATCCGGAAGGTCAACTACACGGTGACCTATGCCCGCGTGGGCCAGGTAGCCGACTACGACAAACTGGTTCTGGAAGTCTGGACGGATGGAAGCGTCCTGCCGGAGGACGCCGTGGCGTATGCGGCGAAGATCCTCAAGGAGCAGCTCGATGTCTTCATCAACTTCGAGGAACTGGAAGAACAGGGAGAAACGATCGAACCGGGGGAGGTCGAGGGCATCAACGAACACCTCCTGCGAAACGTCGACGACATGGAGCTGTCCGTACGCTCCGCCAACTGCCTGAAGAACGCCGGGATCAACCTGATCGGTGAACTCGTGCAGAAAACGGAAGCGGAAATGCTCAAGACGAAGAATTTCGGGCGGAAATCGCTCAATGAAATCAAGGAAATTCTCGCGGAGATGGGGCTGGGATTCGGCATGAAGCTCGACTTTCCCCCGTGGAACGACATGGACAAGAAGGGGAGTGAAAACGGTTCGCAGGCCGATTAGGCGGCGCCGTCGGGAAGAGAAGGAGATCGGGTATGCGTCACGGGAAGTTTGGCAAGAAACTGGGAAGGTCGAGCAGCCATCGTCAGGCCATGCTGCGCAACATGGTGACCTCCCTGATCCGCGCGGAAAAGATTACGACCACCGACGTCAAGGCCAAGGTTTTGAAGAGTCTGGCGGATCGCATGGTGACCCTGGGCAAGCGTGGCGACCTCCATGCCAGACGGCAGGCGCTCTCCTTTATCCGGGACCGGGCCATGGTGATCAAGCTGTTCGATGAGCTGTCCCCCCGCTTTCGGGAGCGTCCGGGCGGCTATACCCGGATCGTGAAGATGGGCTACCGCCACGGGGACAATGCCCCGGTGTCCGTGATCGAATTCATCCCGGCGGTGGCGGTGGAAAAACCCAAGAAGAAGGCGGCGGCCAAGAAGTAGAACGCCGGTGCGTTCCGCAGGAAAAAGGCAGGCTCACCCCCTGCCTTTTTTGTTGTGCGCGCCCCGGGAAGGGTCTTTTTCCCTTGTATTTTACAATGAAACGATTATAATTCCCCCGGTTTCAGGGCTCCTGTCGCAACCCGGACGCTGCTCCGGAGCGGGAGAATCTGCCGTCTTTGCCGATGGTTATCAGGTCGCTGAAGGAGGTGTCGTCATGGCAGAGGTCAAGATCGGAGAGGTGGTGAAGTTTTTCGCAAAGCCCAGTGTTGCCGCCGTCAAGGTAACGGGCGGCGAGTTGAAGGTGGGCGATACGGTCAAGTTTACGGGGCATACGACCGACCTGACGCATACCATCGATTCCATGGAAGTCAACAACCAGAAGATCGACACGGCCGTGACGGGTGATTTCATCGGGGTGAAGATCGGCGATCGCGTCCGTCCCGGGGACGAGGTCTTCAAGGTGATTCCGGACTGAGCGCCCGACGGACCGGACCTGACCGATCCGCCCCAAAACGCCGGGATGGTCCCCGCGCCCTCGCTTCCGGGGGCGTCGCCGCCGTCCCGGGAGATATCGAAGGAACAGCATGGATATCAGAGTCTTGGGTTGCCATGGATCGCAGCTTCCGGGCCTGAATACGACGAGCTTTCTTCTGAACGGCCACCTGCTGATCGACGCCGGCGCCGTTGCGAATGTCCTGGACATCGCCGAGCAGCGACGCATCGATCAAATCCTGGTAACCCACGCCCACCTCGATCACATTCGCGATATCGCCTTCCTGGCGGACAACCTCTGTTACGGGGAGCGGGACAAGCCCCTGACGGTCCGAAGCACGCCCTTCGTCCTGGAGATGATCCACGCGCACGTCTTTAACGGCGTCATCTGGCCCGACTTCAGCATCCTTCCCAGCCGGGAAAAACCGGTCATCCGGTTCAAGGCCCTGGTGCCCGGTGAAACGGAATGGGTGGGAGACCTCCAGGTCGAGGCGATCAAGGTCGACCATACGGTCGAAACGGTGGGATATGTCGTTCGCTCGACGGAGGGCACGGTCATCTTTTTCGGGGATACGGGCGCCACGGAACCCCTCTGGGAGCGGGCGAACGGTGTGGACGACCTCCGGGCCATCTTCATCGAAACCTCCCTGCCGGACGGCATGAAGGAGATGGCGTCGCAGACGGGGCATCTCACGCCCGCCCTGCTTAAGGACGAACTGAAAAAGCTCTGCCATCCCCACCCCGAAGTCTACCTCTACCACATGAAGTGGGACTGCCACGACGTCATCCGCGAACAGATCGCGGCGATCGGGAGCCACCGGATCCATTTCCTCACGGACGGCCAGTTCATCCGGATCGATCCCCGCTGAGGCCACCGGCCACCGGGCATGCCCATGACGTCTCCCCCCCCTCCGACTTTTCCCCCGTCCTTCGGCCCGGCGCAGATCCGGCTTGGGCTGGGGCCGATCAAACGGCTGCTCGCCCGTCTGGGCGATCCCCAGGAACGGTACCGGACCGTTCTGGTGGCGGGGACGAACGGGAAGGGGTCGGTATCGGCCATGGTCGCGGAGATTCTGAAGCAGGGGGGCGTCCGGGCCGGTCTGTACACGTCGCCCCATCTGATCGATTTCCGCGAGCGGATCCGGGTCGGCGGTCGGCCCATCTCCCGGGCGCAGGCCCAGACCCTGATCCGGGAGGTGCGGGCGGCCGTGACGGAAGACGTGACCTATTTCGAATTTCTGACGGCCCTGGCCTTCACCCATTTTGCCCGTGAAGCCGTTCCCTGGGCCGTTCTGGAAGTGGGGATGGGAGGGCGTCTGGATGCCACCAATGTGGTGAGGCCGGCGGTCAGTATCATCTCGAACATCGCCCTGGAGCACCGGGATTATCTGGGCCGGTCCCTCCGCGACATCGCCCGGGAGAAGGCGGGGGTCGTCAAGACCGGCGGGGTCTGTCTGACGGCGGCAACGCAGGCGGCGGTCCGGGACGTCCTGGCGGAGACCTGCCGGCGGCGCCGGGTTCGTCTGCTCCGGCTGGGCGGGGAGATCCGCATCCGGCGTCATGCCGACGGGTCTTTCAGCTATTTTGGCCCCAAGACAGCCTTGCGCCGTCTGCGCCCGGCCCTCGCCGGCCGGCACCAGCAGGCCAATGCCGCCCTGGCGGTCGGCGCGGCCGAAATTCTCTCCGAGCGGGGGGTGCCTCTGGACGAAGCGGCGATCCGGCGGGGCTTGCTGAACGTCCGCTGGGAGGGTCGGCTCGAGACCCTGCAGGAGCGCCCCCACGTCGTCGTCGACGGGGCCCACAATCCCGCCGGCATGGCCGCACTGGTCCGATCGCTCCGGACGGATTTTTCCTGCGCGCGTCTGATCCTGATCCTGGGGATCCTCCAGGACAAGGATTATGCCCGGATGATCCGCCAGACGGCGTCCCTCGACGCCACGATCATCGCGACCCGCCCCCGCAATGAACGGGCCCTTCCGGCGGCGCGCCTGGCCGAGGCGGCCGCACGGTGGCATTCCCGCGTGGAGGCGGTCGAAGAACCCCGGGAGGCCCTGCGGAGGGCGCTGCTGATCGCGGGTCCGCACGACCTCGTTTGCGTCGCCGGCTCCCTCTATCTGATCGGGGAAATAAAAGCCTGCTTCGGGCGGGTCTCCCTTTGAAAAATCTCCCCCGGTGTGTTAACAGGCAGGATCATCCTCACCCGGTTTGGAAAGGCCACGATCCAGGCATGCACGGCATCACGGGGAAAACCGTCCGCTTTGTCCTCATGGTCCTTTTGTCGTTCGTTTTGAACGGGATGGGGGGGCAAGGCCTGGCGATGGAACTGGCCCTGCGGGAGGGACCGGTCGACATCGAGGCGGACAGCCTGTCCTACGATCGGGAAACCGATACCTATCACGCCCGGGGAAATGTCGTCATCACTTACAGCGGCGGCCGCCTGACCGCACAGTCGGTCCTGCTCGACCACCGGAGCGACACGGCCCATGCCGAGGGGAACGTCCGCTTGACGTCCGGGCGGGATGTCCTCGAAGGCGAACGGATGACCTTCCATCTGACGGACAAGACGGGGGTCGTTCACGCCGGCAGGATATTTGTTGCCCAGAACCATTTCTATCTGCGGGGGGACAAGATTGCCAAGACGGCCGAAGCGACCTATCGGATCGAGGGGGCCGAGGCGACGACCTGCGACGGGCCCCGGCCGGACTGGCGGCTGACCAGCCGTGAAATGAACGTCACGGTGGACGGGTACGGGACCATGGAACACGGGAAACTCCTGATCCGGGATATCCCGGTCCTCTATGCCCCGTATTTCATCTTTCCGGCGAAGACGACCCGCCAGTCGGGGTTTCTCCTGCCCTATCTGGCCCACTCCGACGATCACGGCTGGGATGCCGAAGTCCCCTTTTACTGGGCCATCTCCCGGTCGCTCGACGCCACCCTCTATTCGCGTTACATGGACAAGCGGGGCTTCAAGGAGGGGGCCGAATTCCGGTACTTTGCCGGGGAGCGTTCGTCCGGCGTCCTCTACGGGGATTTTCTCAACGATCGGAAGCGGGTCACGGAGACATCGGGCCCCGTCAGCCGGGACTGGCGGTCCGACCGGTCGCGCTGGTCGCTTTTCCTCAACCACGAGACCGTCTTTGCCGAGGGATTTTATCTGAGGGCGGATATCGCCCGGGTGTCCGACGCCTGGTATTTCAAGGATTTCGAGGACCGCAACTACTACCAGGACCATCGCGACCGGGGGGGGCGGGAACGGTTCGAGAAGGTCTCCTTCGACGGCGACGCGTCGCTCCGCTCCCTCGATTCGACCGTGCGGCTGGTCAAGGACGGGTCCCGCTACAATCTGACGGCGCTGGCGCGTTACACCGATGATTTCACGGTTCCCTCCAACGACGTCACCCTCCAGCGGTACCCCGAGATCATCCTGAACCGGGCGACGCTTCCCCTTTTCGGTCAGCCGGTCCACTACGGCCTCAAGGCCGCGTACGATTATCTGTACCGGGGGGAGGGGCAGCGGGGGCATTTGTACGACGTTGCACCCGTCTTCACGCTGCCGGTGAAGCTGGGCCGGTATGCCCTGTTCACGCCGGAGGCCGGTGTGCGGGCCACCCTGTGGGACCGGGACGATGACGGGGCGGCGCCGGGGGACCCGCACGGCGACCGGGAGGTCTTTCACGCCGGCTTCTCTCTGAATACGGAGCTTTCCCGGGTTTTCGATCGTCCCGGAAAGTCCCTGGAGCGGCTCCGGCACACGATCAGGCCGGAGATCGCCTATGTCTATGCCACTCTGGAACGCCAGGGGGCCCTGCCCGATTACGTGGCCCGCGTGGATGCCCAGAATCTCGTTTCCTACGGCATCACCAATGTGCTCACGGCCAAGGTGCGGGGAAACGACGACCAGATCGCCTATCGGGAACTCCTGCGTCTGAAATTGGCCCAGCAGTTCGACATCCGGGAAGCCCGCCGGGACCGGGACGACCCCGGCGACCCCGGCCGGCGACCCTTTGGCGTGCTGGCCCTTGACCTCGACCTGGCACCGGTTCCGGAGATCAGCCTGGTCGTCCGCAACCTTTATGACGTGCATGAGCGCGCCTGGACCCAGACCAACACCGACCTGAGCGCACGGGTCGGCCGGGTCAACCTGGGGGTCGGCTACCACTATACGCGGGATATTCTCGAAGAGATCAACCTGAACGTGAAGGCCGATCTGACGCGGACGATCCGCTTGGACTACACGCTCCAGAACAACCTCCGGGACGACGTGAAGGTGGAGAATTACGTGCAGGTGACCTACCACCGGCAATGCTGGAGCATCGGCCTGGGGTACGAGAAGAAGGAGGACGACCAGCGGGTCACGCTGCTGTTCTCCCTCTACGGCCTGGGACAGACCGGCGTTCGCTGATCCCTCCCCGGAATGGATATTTGCATGCAGGTTTTCCCTTGACAAACCGCGTTAAATTTCGTAGCGTCCCTTTTCCAATTCTCGAGGTTCGGTGGTTTTATGAAGACTTATCAGGCGAAGAAGGAAGAACGCGCGGAGGCGTGGTATCTGGTGGATGCCGAAGGGCAGGTGCTGGGCCGGCTGGCGAGTGAGGTTGCGCGGCGACTGCGGGGCAAGCACAAGCCCGTTTATACCCCGCACACGGATACGGGTGATTTCATCATTGTCGTGAATTGCGAAAAGATCCTCCTGACGGGCAGGAAACTGACCGACAAGGTGTATTCGCACCATTCCGGCTATCCGGGCGGGATCAAGCAGGTGACGGCCGGGAAACTGCTGGCGACGGCGCCCGAGAAAGTGCTCCACACCGCCGTGCGCGGGATGCTGCCGAAGAATTCCCTGGGCCGGCAGATGCTGAGGAAGCTCAAGATATACAAGGGGAATGACCATCCCCATCAGGCCCAGTGCCCGCAGACGGTGGTGCTGTAGGCGGGGGCGACGGGGCGGGCGTCCTGCCCGCAACAGGAGAGAACAGGCTGGAGAAGGCGATGACGGACAAACGGTTCTATGCAACAGGCAGAAGGAAATCATCCGTGGCACGGGTGTACATGAAGGAGGGCAGTGGCGTCCTGACGGTGAACAAGCGGAATTTCGACGACTACTTCACGCGGGACAGCCTCAAGATGCTCATCATGCAGCCGCTCGAGATGACGGGTCAGAAGGGCAAGTTGGACTTCTTCGTGAATGTCTGCGGGGGCGGGGTTGCCGGCCAGGCAGGCGCCGTCAAGCACGGGATCGCCAAGGCCCTGATCGAGTACGATCCGGAGATGCGTTCCCTGCTCAAGAAGGCGGGTTTCCTGACCCGTGATTCGCGGATGAAGGAAAGAAAGAAGTACGGCCAGCCTGGGGCGCGCAAGAGGTTCCAATTCTCCAAGCGTTAGAAACCACGGGGGCCTCGGCCCCCTTTTTTTTGGAGTCGAAAGATGATGAAGGTCGGGATTTATGGGGCCAGCGGGTATACGGGACAGGAGCTGCTCCGCCTGCTCCTGCGGCACCCCGGGATTACCGTCGCGGCGGTCACGTCCCGCCGGTATCGGGGGAAGGCGGTCGCCGAGCTTTATCCCGTCTTTGCGGATCTGACCGACCTGGTGTTCATGGACGCCACGCCGGAGGCGTTCGCCGAACTCGCGGAGGTGGTGTTTCTCGCCCTTCCGCACGGCGTATCCATGTCCGTCGCCCCGGGGTTTCTCGCGGCCGGCTGCAAGGTCATCGACCTGAGCGCCGATTTCCGCCTGCGGGAGGCGTCCGTCTACGAGCAGTGGTATGCGCCACACCTGGCGGCGGACACGCTGCCGGCCGCCGTTTACGGCCTGCCCGAACTGTACCGGGATGCCATCCGGCGGACGGTTCTGACGGCCAACCCGGGCTGCTATCCCACCAGCATCATCCTGGGGCTCGCCCCCCTGCTCAAGGCGGGATGGCTTAAGACGGATACGATCATCGCCGATGCGAAGTCGGGCGTCAGCGGGGCGGGACGGGAACCGGTGGTGACCTCCCTGTTCTGCGAGGTGGACGGGGGCTTCAAGGCCTACAAGGTCGGCGGGCAGCATCGCCATACGCCGGAGATCGAGCAGGAACTCACCGCCCTGGCCGGGGAGGCCATCCGGATTTCCTTTACACCCCACCTGCTCCCGCTCAACCGGGGGATCCTGAGCACCCTGTACGGGACGCTGAACCGGGACGCGTCCGCGGCCGACGTGAAGGCGCTTTACGACGCCTTTTACGAACGGGAGCGGTTCGTCCGGATCTGCCGGCCGGGGAGCTTCCCCAATCTCGCGGCGGTTCGGGGGTCCAATCACTGCGACATCGGCGTGACCGTCGACGAAAGAACGGGCCGGGTCATCGTCGTGTCCGTCATCGACAACCTGGTGAAGGGCGCCGCTGGTCAGGCCGTTCAGAACATGAACCTCATGTGCGGTTTCGAGGAGGCCGCCGGGCTGGAGATGCTCCCCCTGTTCCCCTGACTCCCGCCGGTGCGGGCCGGCCGGGATCGAAGCCGTTTCCGGAAAGGAAACCCGCGATGTCGGTGCGTTTCTACAACACGCTCACACGAAGGAAAGAGGACTTTTCCCCCCTTCAGGCGGGGAAGGCCGGGATCTACGTCTGCGGCATCACGGCGTACGATCTCTGCCATATCGGTCACGCCCGCGCGGCCATCGTTTTCGACGTCCTGGCCCGCTTCCTGAGATACCGGGGCTATGACGTGACCTATGTGAAGAACTTCACCGACGTGGACGACAA
Source organism: Syntrophales bacterium (assembly GCA_035358035.1). Lineage (GTDB taxonomy): Bacteria > Desulfobacterota > Syntrophia > Syntrophales > UBA2251 > UBA2251. Next base: position 36,050 of record DAOPOS010000012.1, read on the forward strand.
GATCATCGCCCGCGCCGAACGCGAGGGCCGGACCATCGGCGAGGTGGCGGAGACGTTCATCGCCGCGCACGACGAGGACATGGCCTCCCTGGGCGTCGAGCGCGCGACGGTCACGCCCCGCGCGACGGAGCACATCGAGGGCATGATCGCCCTCATCCGGACGCTCCTGGAGAAGGGCCTGGCCTACGTCGTCTCCGGGGACGTCTACTATGCCGTCGAGCGGTTTGCCGGGTACGGAAAACTCTCCGGGCGCGGCCTCGAGGAGATGTTGGCCGGGGCGCGGATCGACGTCAACGAGAAGAAAACGAACCCCATGGATTTCGCCCTCTGGAAGGGGAGCAAGCCCGGAGAGCCGGGGTGGGACAGCCCCTGGGGGAAAGGGCGGCCGGGCTGGCATATCGAGTGTTCCGTCATGAGCCAGCGTTATCTGGGAGAAACGTTCGACATCCACGGCGGCGGGGAGGACCTCATTTTTCCCCATCATGAAAACGAGATCGCCCAGTCGGAAGGGGCCACGGGCCGGCCCCTGGCCCGCGTCTGGATGCACAACGGCTTCGTGCGCGTGAACAAGGAAAAGATGTCGAAGTCTCTGGGGAACTTTTCGACCATCCGCGAGATGCTGGCCGTCCACCCGCCGGAGGTGCTCCGGCTGTTCATCCTGCAGAGCCACTACCGGTCGCCCGTCGATTTCTCCGACCAGGCCCTCCGCGAGACCCGAACCGGTCTGGACCGCTTCTATGAGACCCGCCGGAAGATCCAGGCGGCGCTGTCCGGGGGGCCGGCGGCCGACGGAACCGCGGGGGAGCGCCTCACGGGGGGGCATCGGCGGCTTTACGAAAAGGCGACGGGGCTAGAGGAGCGCTTCGCGGGCGCCATGGACGACGATCTCAACACCGCCCGTGCGATCGGCTACATCTTCGACGGGGTCCGGCAGGCGAATGCCTATCTGGACGCCGAGGGCCAGGCGGCGAGCCCCGAGAGGACCCTCGTTCTGACGGCGGCCCAGGAGGCCTTCGACCGGTGCGGAGACGTCCTCGGCCTGTTCCGCCAGGATCCCCGCGACTATTTCGCGATGGATCAGCGGCGGGAAACTGGCCGCCGCGGGCTGGACGTGGCCGAGATCGAAACCCTCATCGCCGAGCGCCTGGCGGCGAGACAGGCCCGCGACTGGGCTCAGGCCGACGCCATCCGTCAACGGCTCGCCGAGCACGGCGTCATCCTCCAGGACGGTCCCGCCGCCACGACCTGGAAGTTCGCCTGAGCCGGTCCGCAGCCCGCGCGATCCCCGCACGCGGAACGCGACGAGCGGTCCGGGCGGCGGGGGCGCGCCCCCGTCAGACCGCGTCCGCGGGGTACATCCCTTCGATGAGTTCCTGGTACTTTTCCAGCACCACCTTGCGCTTCACCTTGAGGGAAGGGGTCAGTTCCCCCGTCTGTTCGGAGAAGGCGTGGGGAACGATCCTGAAGTACTTGATGGTCTCGTATTTCGCCAGGTGCTGATTCCGCTCGGCGACGTGCCTCTCGACGATGCCCCGGAAATCCTCCTGCTCCAGAAGGGCCTCCGCGTCGGCAAAGGCCAATCCCGCCGCCCGGGCCAGTCGGGCCGCTTCGTCCAGGTTGAGGGTGACCAGGGCGGTCAGATACTTCCGCCGGTCGCCGATGACGACGAAATTCTCGAACAGGGGGTCCTGCATGAACAGGCCCTCGATGTTCTGGGGAGCGATGTTCTTGCCTCCGGCGGTGATGATGAGGTCCTTCTTCCGGTCCGTGATGACGAGAAACCCCTCCCCGTCCAGGTGTCCGATGTCGCCTGTCATGAGCCACCCGTCCGGGGTGAAGGCCGCCGCCGTCTGCTCGGGCATTTTCCAGTAACCGCTGATGATGTTGTCCCCCTTCACGAGGATCTCGCCATCCGGGGCGATCTTCACCTGGTTGCAGGGCAGGGGGCGGCCCGTCGTCCCGAACCGGTAATCCCCGAGGACATTCAAACTCACGGGCGCGGTGGTCTCCGTCATGCCGTAGCCCTCGATGACGAAGATTCCCGAGGAAACGAAGAAATCAGCGATCTCGCGGGAGAGCGGGGCGCCGGCGGCGGTCATCCAGCGGACCCGGCCGCCCACACTTTCGTTCAGCTTCCGGTAGACGAGCCGATAGGCCAGTTGGTATTGGAGATCGAGAAGGGTCGAGACCGGCTGCTTCTTCTCCTTGAACCGGCTGACCTCGGACCCGACCCGTTGGGCCCAGCGGAAGACGCCCTGTTTCCAGGCGGGCTGATTCTTCACCTCGGACTGGATGCGTGCATAGATCTTTTCACAGACCCGGGGGACCGCCAAAACGATGGTGGGGCGCTTGGTTTTCATGTCTTCGGCGATGGTGTCGAAATTCTGCGTGTAGTGCGCGGTGATGCCGACCTTCATCCCGTAGAAATGACCCGCGATCCGCTCGAATACGTGGCAGAGCGGAAGGAAGGCGACGGTTTCGTCCGTGTCGTAAGCGGGAACGACGGCGTCGAGGGCGTCGAAGATGGCCAGGATATTCTTGTGGCTGATCATGGCCCCTTTCGGCGGTCCCGTCGTCCCGGAGGTGTAGACGAAGGTGGCCATGTCCTCAATGCCGATGGCGTCCCCCAGAGACTCAAAGAGGTCAGGCTCCTCGGCGGCCTGCTCGCGGCCGAGGTCCAGCAGCGCGGAAAAGCTTATCAGCAGCGGGTGAGACAGGTCGCAACCGTCGGCTTCGATGACGACAATCTTCTGGAGTTCGGGCAGGTCGGCGCGCATCTTCAGCGCCTTGTCGGCGGCGGCCTGGTTTTCCGCGATGAAGACCTTGGCGTCGGAATTGCCGAGGATGTAAGCGACCTCCGCGGCCGGCAGGGTGACGTAGATCGGGATCGTAACGGCCCCGATGCCGATGATGCCCATGTCCGCCCCGACCCATTCCAGGCGATTTTCGCTGAGCAGGGCGACCCGGTCTCCCCGGCGCACGCCGAGGCGGTACAGGCCGAGTCCCAACGCCCGGGCCGTGTCGTAATACGCTTTCCAGCTCCATCCCTGCCATTGATTCCGCAGCCGTTTTTCCACCGCCAGACGCTCGCCGTATCTCTGCGCCTGGTGACGGAAAATCTGCGCCAGATTAGCCTGTGACATGTCTTTCCCCTCCTGATTGTCGGTGGGCCCCTCTTAAGGTTTTTTGATTGACTTGTCAATCAATTTATGGTTTGTTCCGCGGTGAGTTCGGGATACAGGGAGTTTGCACGGGATGGTAAAAACGGGCGGCGCCGCAGGAACGGGGCCGTCCGGAGATGCAGGGCGTGAAAGCCATTTGGACGAAAGGAGGCAGGAGGAATGTCAGAGATCTTCAAGGGAATTGAACCGATGGTTCACAACAGCAAGATCAGCGTGCCTTACAGCTGGTGGGCGGGGGATACGGCCAGCAAGTTCTTCATCAGCTTGCGGGACGCGCGGAAGATCATCGCCCCGCGGTGCGGCAAGTGCGGGAAGGTGTTTATGCCGCCGCGGAAGGTTTGCCCGGCCTGTTTCACGGAGAACACGGACTGGGTGGATGTCTCGGATGAGGGGACGGTGGTTTCCTACAGCGTGTCCCGGCGGCAGCTGGAGGCGATCCCGGGCGACAAGAAGGTTCCCGTGATCTGGGGGCTGATCAAGCTGGATGGGGCCGACACCGCCTTGCTTCACTACCTGGATGAAGTCGATCCCGGGTCGGTGACGATCGGTATGCGTGTGAAAGCGGTTTTTGCTGAGTCACGGACGGGCGGCATCCGCGATATTTCTCATTTCAAGCCTGTCAAGTAGGGAGGAATCATGGACAGAACTGCAATCATCGGCGTCGGAATGACGAACATCGAAGCGGAAAAGCGGCGGGAGACCTTTGCCGACATGGCCTGGGAGGCCGTGAACAAGGCGTTGAGCGATGCCGGAATGACCATCGCCGACATCGACAATGTCATCACCACGTCCAGCGACTTCTGGGACGGACGGACGATTTCCCTGATGGCGGTGGGGGATGTGAGCGGCGCGGCGGAGAAGAACGTCTCCTGCGTGGAGGGCGACGGGACGTACGGGGCCTTTTACGCCAACGCGCGGGCGCTGTCGGGCTCCTACAAGACCACCCTGGTCACGGGACACTCCAAGGGATCGCAGTGCGTCTCCAGCCTGATCACGAATGCGGCCTTCGATCCCATCTACGAGCGGGCGCTGGGCATGGACATGGTCACGGCCTGTGCGATGCAGGCGAACGCCTATATGAACCGCACGGGGGTGAAGCCGGAGGATGCGGCCCTGGTTTCGGTGAAGAACCACGGCAACGCCCTGAAGAATCCGGTGGCGCAGCTCCCGATGAACATCACCGTTAACGATGTGATGGCCTCCGAGATGATCGCGGACCCGCTGCGCAAGCTCGACTGTTCGCCGGTCTCGGACGGATGCTGCGCGGTGATCATCGCGCACGAATCGGTGGCCACGAAGTTCAAGCAAAAGCCCGTCTGGATCCGGGGATTGTCCTTTTGCACGGACAGCTTCTTCTTCGGCGACCGCGATCTGGCCCGGAGCAAGGCCCTGACCGAGGCCGCGAAGAAGGCGTACGCCATGGCCGGGATCAAGGACCCGCGGAAGGAGATCGATCTCGTCGAGCTCTACGATGCCTTCAGCTACCAGGAACTGCTCTGGCTCGAAGAGATGGGGCTCGCGGACTACGGCAAGGCGGCCGCACGCCTCAAGGCGGGCGAATTCAACCTGGACGGCGCGTTGCCGGTGAATCCGTCGGGGGGGCTGCTGTCGGGTCATCCCGTGATTGCTGCGGGGCTTTACCGGATTGCCGAGATCGTCCTGCAACTGCGGGGCGACGCCGGGGCGCACCAGGTGAAGAAGGCCAAGACGGGTCTGGCCCATGGCGTGAACGGTCTGTGCGGTCAGTCGCACTGCGTCTGGATTCTGGACAAGGAAAAGTAGGAGGAAGAACTATGGCGAAGCGAGTAGCAATCGTAGGAACGGGGCAGACCTTCCACAAGAGCCATCGTCCGGATGTGAACGGTCAGGAACTCATCAACGAGGCGGTTCAGCGCGCCTTGGCCGACGCCAACCTGACGATGAAGGATATTGACGCCATCCTCATCGGGAACATGGATCATTTCGAGGGGATCAACTATGTGGACTGCTGGAGCGTCGACGGGTCCGGCGGGGTGATGAAGCCGGTGATAAAGATCACCACCGGCGGGACGACGGGGGCCTCCCTGGCCATCGGCGGCTATCACATGGTCGGCAGCGGGATGTTCGAGAAGGTCCTGATCATCGGCTGGGAGAAGAACTCCGAGTCGGATACCACCGGCGCCATCACGACGGCCTTCGACCCCATCTGGGACCGGCAGGTGTTTGCCGGCGCCATCTCCGGTCTGGCCGCCGAGGCGCAGGCCTATATGGCGCGCTTCGGCGCCTCCGAGCGGGACGGCGCCCGGGTTTCGGTGCGGGACCGGAAGCATGCGATGAACAATCCGCATGCCCAGCTCCGGAAAGAGGTGTCGCTGGAAGACGTGCTGGCCTCTCCGATGCTGGCGGATCCCATCCACCTGCTCGATGTCTGCCCCCGGAGCGACGGCGCCTGCGCGGTCATCATGGCGAGCGAGGACAGCGCCGAGAAGATCTGTCCGGTGCCGGACTGGATCTGGGGCACCTCCGCGCACAACACCTATACCTACCTGGGAGACGGCGACTGGGGCCGGCTGACCAGCATGGAGCAGTGCGCCAAGGAGGTTTTCAAGAAGGCGGGGATCAAGGAGCCGCGGAAGGAGCTGGACGTGATCGAGATGTATCAGCCCTATTCCTTTGCCGGACTCATCTGGATCGAGGACATGGGGATCGTCGGCCATGGCGAGGCGCCGAAGTACGTGTGGGACGGAAACACGGATATGGGCGGGGAACTGCCGGTCAACCCCTCCGGGGGCGTGATCGCCTGCAACCCCATCGGCGCGACCGGCCTCATCCGCTGCGCGGAGGCGGCGATGCAGGTCATGGGCAAGGCGGAAGGGCG
>DAOPOS010000012.1:42188-76052 GCA_035358035.1 Syntrophales bacterium
CCGCCGCGGGGCGTCTGCGGGAAGTGTTTCGTCGAGATGGACGACTGGGTCGAGGTGGGTCCGAAGGGCGTGATCGGCACGTTCACCATCCTGCGCTTTGCCTTCATCGACCCGGAGACCGGGCAGCAGAAGCCGGTCCCCTACGGGTACGGGTTCATCAAGCTCGACGGCGCCGACACCCTGCTGCAGCACTATATCGATATCAAGGATGAGAGCAAGGTCAAGATCGGCGCCCGGGTGGAACCCGTGTATGCCAAGGAGCGCAAGGGGAACACCCGGGACATCGAGTATTTCCGGATCATCGATTGATTCATGGCGCCGTCTGACGTCATCGAGATCAATGCCGCGAAGCGGACGCTGAGGCTCAAGGGCGCGCTGAGCGGGAGCATCTTTACCGGTACGGACAAGGTTCGCAGCGGGTACGGGAACGGCGACTGCCTCTATTTTGATTTCCGCCACCGGGTGTTTGCCGTGGCGGACGGGACGGAGCGGTTCCCGTGGGCCTCACGGGACATCCTCTGCCGGCTGTCCGATGCCCTGATGCAGGCCGGCGTCCCCGGGACGGCGGCGGACTGGAAGGAGTTGATCAACCGGCGGGTGTATGCCGGGCAGAAGTATCAGCACAAAACGACCTTCAGCTGTGTGGCCGTCAGCGGCGACGATCGCGAAGTCGTCCTGACGGTGGCACACGGCGGGGACAGCGGGGTGCTGGTGATCGATTCCGTCAGCGGCGACGTCCTCTTCCAGACCGGGCGCAACATGGTCTTCGCGGGGCGGAGCCGGGAGATCGTTGACGTGATCGAGTGCCGCGTGACGGACCGGAATGCCCGCGTGGCCCTCTACAGCGATGGTTTCGACGACCTCGTTCGCTTCTGCATCAACCGCTCCTTCCTCTCCCGCCTGTCGGACGCGTTCGCCGCGTTTCCCATCGACGGCCTCGGCGAACAGATGCACCGCCTTCTGGGGAAACATGCCGGCCGGTTCGAGCACGACGACATCGCCCTGATCGTCATGGATCCCTTTCGTCTGCTGGGCGGTTTCGAAGAGAAACGGGTGCTGATCGGCGGAACGCAACCCCACGAAGAGGTGCACTTCCGGACGGGGTGCCTGAACGGCGAGCTCGACCGGTGGGTGCCCTACGCGGGATGGTCGAGCGCCGCGGAGGCGTTTCTGAAACTGGGCATTACGATTCAGGAAGCGTGAAAGGTGGGGAGGCCCAAGGGAGGGGACAAAATTTTTTTGAAAACCCCGTCCGTTTCATGCTATAAGATGCGCCGTCCGGCGCTTCGTCGCGCGGCCTGACTTCCTGCGGGCCGTGTATACCTTCAAAACCATACCCTATCGGGCTTTCGCCCGGCTTATGTCGTTGTCACTGACCGTTTCACAATAGCCTTGGATCGCTGTCTGTAGCACGCCGCAACTTTTCACGAAATCGTCAATCTTAACGAAAGGAGTGAGGTTATGGGGGACAGGGTCGCAATCGTATCGGTGGCGCAGAGCCCCGGGGCCGAGTCGAAGGATAATTTCTACGACCAGGCCTACCGGGTGGCCCGGGAATGCCTGGACAAGGCGGGCCTGGGCCGGGAGGACGTCGACACGGTGGTGTCTGCGTCCTCGGACATCTTTCACGGGGGGATTTCCTGTGCGAACGCGTATTACTGGGACACGACGGGGGCTTTCCTGAAGAACGCCTCCCGCCAGGACGGCGAATCGTTGTTTGCCTTCATGTACGCGGTGATGCGGATCATGACGGGCCATTACGAGACGGCGCTGGTGATCGGTCTGTGCAAGGGCAGCGAGAATCCGCCGAACGATGCCTGCACGGTGATGTTCGCGGACCCCTTTTACCAGCGCGACGTGGGATTGACGGAGACGCTGGCGGCGGCGCTCCAGATGAACCTTTACATGGAGCGCTACGGGATCACGCGGGAACAGTGCGCCGCGGTGGCGGCGAAGAATCTGGGCAACGCCCTGAAGAACCCGTATGCGCACCGGAAGGGCAAATACACGGTGTCGGACATCCTGCGATCCCCCACCCTGGCGGATCCGCTGACGGAGCTGCAGGCGGCGCCGAAGTCCGAGGGGATGATCGCGATGCTGCTGGCCAGCGAAGCGAAGGCCGGGAAACTGACGGACAAGCCCGTCTGGTTCAAGGGCTACGGAAGCTCCCTCGATACGTATACCCTGGGGGACCGGGATCTGCTGCGCGGGGAATTGACGAACGCGGCGAAACGCGCCTACGACATGGCGGGAATCAAGAATCCGAAAGAGGATATTGACGTGGCCGAGATTTGCGAGCCCTATGCGTTCCAGGAACTGTTGTGGAGCGAGGACCTGGGGTTCTGCGGCGCCGGCGAGGGCGGCAAGTTCCTGGAAAGCGGCGCGACGCAGATCGGCGGGTCTCTGCCGATCAATCCCTCCGGGGGCGTTCTGGCGAACAACCCGTATGTCTCCCGGGGACTTCAGCGGCTGATCGAGGCGACGTTGCAGGTCCGCGGCGAAGCGGGCGAGCATCAGGTTCCGAAGTCGGTGAAGACGGCGTTGGCGCATGGGACGCACGGCTTCGCGGGTCAGTGTCATGCCGTTGCGATCATCGGACGTTAGGAGGGAAGAGCGATGGGAAGAGCGGTCGGAATCGTGGGGGTTGGACAGACGCACCACGGCAAGCGGATGGAGATCAGCTATCCGGATCTGGTCCGCGAGGCGGTGGTTCGGGTCTTCGAGGACACGGGGTTGAGTCCGCGGGACATCGACGGGGTGGTTTCGGGGACGATGCCGTCGATGATGGAGGGGATCGCGCTCACGCATTTTTACTTTGCCGATGCCATGCAGGCGGTCGGCAAGCCGATCCTGAAGACGGAGACGTGCGGATCGACGGGCGTGTCGATTGCCCATACCGCCTATTACTGGATTTCCTCAGGAATGGCGGACTGCGTGCTGGCGGTCGGCCATGAGAAGATGAACGAGGGCGACGCACAGGCGACGATGACGACGGTGGTCGAACCGTTTTATCAGCGGTACTTTATTGCCGGGGCGCCGGGCGTCTTTTCGATGCAGTCTCAGATGTGGGCGGAGCGGTACGGGATCCCGCAGGAGAAGATCCGCGAGGCCGCGGCACACATCTCGGTGGAGCATCACGAAGCGGCATTCGCGAATCCCTATGCCCACATGAAGATCCACGTGACGATGGACGACGTGAAGAACGCACGGCTCATCACTTACCCGGTACGGCTTCTCGACGTCTGCCCGACCTCGGATGGGGCCTGCGCGGTGATCTTCATGTCCGAACAGAAGGCGAAGCAGCTCGGCCGGCCCGTCGCCTGGGTGAAGGGCGTGGGCTACCGGGGCGAGGAGTACTTCTTCGGCGATTCGGACAAGGGCGTCTGGCAGAGCGCGGTGGGCGCCGCGAAACAGGCGTACGATCAGGCGGGCATCCGGAATCCCTTGAAGGAACTGGATGTGGCGGAGGTGTACAATCCCTTCACCTTCCAGGAGATGCTCTTCTACGAATGTTTCGGATTCTGTGAGCTCGGCCAGTCCCCGGATTGGGTCTTGAAGGGGGTGTTCGATCGAACGGGAGAGTTGCCCTGCGACCCCTCGGGAGGAACGCTGTGCACGAACCCGATCGGGGCGACCGGCCTGATCCGGGTGGCGGAGGCGGCCCTCCAGGTCATGGGGCGCGCGGGGGAGCATCAGATTCCCGGCGCGAAACTGGCCTTGAGTCACGCCATGGGGGGCGTGGATCAGTTCAACGGGGTGATGATCGTGGGCGCGGAACGCTAAGCATCCAAAAGACCGAGGGAGGAGATCGACATGGCCAAGGAATACAAGACGCTGAAGACGGAGATCCGGCTTCCTTACGAACTGTCCTACGGACCGGTGTGGACACGGTTTTTCGAGGGACTGCAGGAAAAAAAGATATACGGGACGAAGTGCGAGAAATGCGGCCGGATCCTGGTGCCGGCCCGGAGCTTCTGTCCGCGCTGTTTCGTGGACACGGACGCCTGGGTGGAGGTGGCCCAGACGGGGAAGCTGACGGCCTGGAGCTACATCAATTACCGCTACTTCGGGATGCCGACGGAGCCCCCGTTCATCGGGGCATTGATCCGCCTGGACGGGACGGACGTGGATTTTCTGCACCTGCTGGGCGGGCTTGACCTGACGGATCTGGACAAGGTGCGCGGGATCGTCCACAACGGGATGCAGCTGAAAGCCGTCTGGAAGGACGATCGGACCGGACACATCCTCGATCTGAAACATTTCACGCCGGTCTGATCGAGGGGGGGGCGCCTCGCGGGCGGTCGGCCGGGAGGCGTCCGTGTCCGGGTGAAGCGCGGTTTCCGATCCCCCTGATCGCCGTTGACAAACGCCGGGTCAGGGGGTATGGACGGCAGATCCCGCCGTCCGGAAGGAGAGAAATCGGAACCATGGACACCGTTTACCTGGACCACGCCGCCACGACACCGACGGATCCCGAGGTGATGGCCGCCATGATGCGGTACTTCGGCAGCCGTTTCGGCAACCCCTCGAGCATCCACGCCCGTGGGCGCGACGCGCGGGAAGCCCTGGAAACCGCGCGGGTGCAGGTGGCGGCTCTGATCGGAGCGGCGCCGGAAGAGATCGTCTTCACAAGCGGCGGGACGGAGGCGGACAACCTGGCCATCCTCGGCGCCGCCGGCGCCCGGCCGGCGGGCCGGAATCACCTCGTCACCAGCGCCATCGAACACCCCGCCGTGCTGAATGCATGCAAATCTCTGGTGGACGGGGGTTGCGAACTGACCGTCCTGGCGGTCGATCCCCTGGGACGGATCGATCCCGGGGCCGTGCGGGAGGCCATCCGCGACGAGACTTTTCTCGTCAGCGTCATGCACGGCAACAACGAAATCGGTACAATCGAACCCATCGCCGAGGCGGCGCGCGTTGCGCGGGAAAGGGGCGTTCCCTTCCACACCGATGCGGTCCAGACCGCGGGAAAGATCCCCGTGGCGGTCGAGACGCTCGGCGTGGACCTTCTGTCGCTGGCCTCCCACAAGATTTACGGGCCGAAGGGCGTTGGCGCCCTGTATGTCCGCGGGGGGACGCACCTGGCGCCCCGGCAGTACGGCGGCCACCAGGAGGGGGGGCTCCGGAGCGGCACGGAAAACGTTCCCGGCATCGTGGGGCTGGGCAAGGCCTGCGAGATCGCCCGGCGGGACCTCGCCGATCAGGCGGTCTTCCTCGCGTACCTGCGGGATCGTCTGGAGGGCGCGATCCGGCAGGCCCTTCCCGAACTGCGCGTCAACGGGCACCCGGAGCTGCGCCTGCCCAACATCCTGAGCGTTTCCGCCGACGGCCTGACGGGCGAGGCCCTGGTGCGGGAGATGGACAAGCAGGGATTCGCCGTGTCGGCCGGTTCGGCGTGCACGTCGGAGGCGCCGACCCTCTCCCACGTCCTGGCGGCCCTGGATCTCTCCGCGGGAGAGGCCCTGGGCACCGTCCGGTTCAGCCTCGGCCGCACGAATACGGTGGAGCAGATCGATCGGGCCGCCGACGCCTTCATCCGGATCGTTTCCCGGCTTCAGGCCCTGGCCGAACTCGAAGCCGCCGCGGGACGGCGCGGCTGCCGCTGAAGCCGCGTTCGCCCGGAAAGGATTCCGTCCCCGGTTGCGGGGGATCCGGCGCCCCGCCACCGCGGGATCAGTGGGCGACCCGTCCGGCGGCCACCGTCATCGCGGGGCCGAGCTCGACGGTGAGGTAATGCCCCCGCTTGAAGCTTCCCGCGTTGGCCACGAGCGTGTCCCGGAAGCGTTCGATCCCGGCCGCCTCGTGGATGTGCCCGCACAGGCACAGGGAGACCGGGTGGGTTTCCAGGAAGCGCTTCAGGCTGTGGCTGCCGCCCCGGAGGCCGAGGAAAGACCGGTCCCTGACGCCCCGGGGAGGGACATGGGAGATCAGGACCGTGCGGGCCGCTTCACGGACCGTCTCGTATCCCGCCCGGAGCAGACCGTCGATGTCCTCCTCCGCGTATTCCGTCGCCGTGTGAATCGGCGTCGGCGATGAACCGCCCAGGCCGAAAAAGCCGGTCCCGTCAAGTGTCCGTCCCGTCCCGTGCAGGCTGTACCCTTTCTCCTCGAGGAAGGTCATCACCTCCCGCCGGTCCCAGTTGCCGTGAACGGCGAGGATGCGGGTGGAATACTGCTCGATGCAGGCGATGACCTCCTCCGCTTCCGACCGCGTCTTGCCGCGGGTGATGTCCCCGGAGACGACGACCCCGTCGGCCGCGCGGATGAGCGCCGCCGCCGCTTCGATGGGCTGGGTCGCCCCGTGGATGTCGCTGATGGCAAACAGTTTCATGGCGTTTCCCTTCCGTACGGTTTCCCGGTTCCCGCCCCCCCGGTGCGGAGACGCGCCCGGCGGGGAGCATATGCGAATCCGGAGGCCTTGTAAAACCTTTTTCCCGGACGGCCCCGTCGGAAACGAAAGCGGCGGCAGGCGGACCCTTTCCCTATTGACAGAAGGGACACATCCTGCAATAGTTTCAAAAGACTCCGAAATGTCGACGGGTTCCGCGAAGGCGGGAAAGTGGTGGACGCATGCGCATCCTGATGTTCGGCTGGGAGTTTCCCCCCCACATCAGCGGCGGCCTGGGGACGGCCTGCCTGGGTCTGACGCGCGCCATGAGCGAACTGGGGCAGACGGTCACCTATGTCATCCCGCGCGCCCGGACGGGGGCCGAACCCGGCCATGTCCGGCTGGTGTCCGCGGCCGAAGTGCCGGCAAGCGCCGGCCCGGGACAGGACGCGGAGGACGCGGCGTCACCGGCCGGTGCGCCCGGGAAACCCCTGGAGATCCTGCTCCGGATCATCGACTCCCCCCTCCATCCCTATCTGCGAGAGGACCGCTATCCCGGCGCGCCAGGCGGGGCGGCCGGGATGCTCGCGCCTTCCGGAAATTACGGGCCCGATCTGATGGCCGAGGTCCTGCGGTACGGAAAGGCGGCCGGACGGATTGCCGCGGAGGCGTCCTTCGACGTCATCCACGCCCATGACTGGATGACCGTTCCCGCCGCACTCGAGGCCCGCCGGGTCAGCGGCCGGCCCTTCGTGTACCATGTCCATGCCACGGAGATCGATCGGAGCGGGAACAGCGTCCATCCGGCGATCTTCGAAGTCGAGCGCCTCGGCATGAGCCTGGCCGATCGGGTCATCGCCGTCAGTCACTATACCCGCGGCCTCATCGTCCGTCACTACGGCATCCCCGCCGGCAAGATCTCCGTCGTGCATAACGCCGTCACCCGTCGGGAGGCGGGGCCGGCCTACCGCGCATTCAAGCCCCCCGGGAAGAAATGGGTCCTGTTCATGGGCCGCATCACCTTCCAGAAAGGTCCGGACCATTTCGTGGCGGCGGCGGCCAAGGTCCTGTCCGTTCTGCCGGACGTCCGCTTCGTCATGGTCGGCGCGGGCGATCTGCTGCCGCAGACGATCGAACGGGTGGCCGAACTGGGCATCGGGCGCCAGGTCCACTTCACGGGCTTTCTTGACGGGGAGGAGGTCGAACGCATGTTCGCCTTAAGCGACCTCTACGTCATGCCCAGCGTGTCCGAACCCTTCGGCATCACCCCGCTCGAGGCAATGCTGCACGACGTCCCGGTCATCATTTCGAAGCAGTCGGGCGTCGGGGAGGTGCTCAAGCACGTCCCGAGGGTGGATTTCTGGGACGTGGACGCCCTGGCCTGGACGATCGTCGCCCTCCTGAAACAGCCGGACCTGGCCGAGGCGGTCGTGGCCCGCTCGCGGGGGGAGCTGGAGGCCCTCCGCTGGGAAACCGCGGCGCTCCGCGTCCTCGACGTTTATCGCGGGCTCCTCGGCCCGTGAACGGACAAACGCCATGCCCTCGGTCTGTCTCTACTTTCAAATCCACCAACCCCGCCGTCTGAAGCGTTTCAGCGTCTTCGACATCGATGCCGCCGGCGCCCCGGCCTTCGCGCGCTACGAGGCCGAGGATGAAAACCGCCGCATCCTGGCCAGGGTCGTCGAGAAGTGCTACCGGCCCGCGACCCGGCTCCTCGGCGATCTCGTCGCGAGCCACGCCGGGCGCTTTCGCTGCGCCTTTTCCATCACCGGGGTGACCCTGGACCAGCTCGCGATCGACCATCCGGACGTCCTCGACGCCTTCCGCGCGCTGGCCGCGTCGGGTTGCGTCGAATTTCTGAACGAAACCTACGAACACACCCTGGCCTTTCCGCACGATCCGGAAGAGTTCCGCGCCCAGGTGCGCCGCCACCGGGAGCGCATCCGCGACGCGTTCGGTCAGGAGGCGCTCACCTTCCGGGGGACGGAACTGATCTTCAGCAACGCCCTGGTCGAGTGCGTCGCGGAGCTGGGCTATCGGGTCATGCTCGCCGAGGGGGCGGAGCCGCTTCTGCGGGGGCGTTCCCCGAACCGGGTCTACGGGACGGCGGGCGATCCCCGGATCAAGGTCCTTCTCCGGAACTACCGTCTCTCGGACGATATCGCCTTCCGGTTTTCCGACCGGGGGTGGACGGGCTTTCCCCTGACCGCGGCCAAGTTCGCCCATTGGGTTCATGCCCTGGCCGGCACCGCCCGGGTCGTCAACCTGTTTATGGATTACGAGACCTTCGGGGAGCATCAATGGGCCGAGACGGGGATCTTCCGCTTCCTCGAGGCGTTGCCGGGAGAGATCCTCAAGCACCCGGCGTTCCGTTTCCATACCCCAGCCGAAGCGGCGGAGGCCCATCCGGCCGAAGGCATCCTCGATTGTCCCGGCATCGTTACCTGGGCGGATCGGGAAAGGGACTTGACGGCCTGGCAGGGCAATGCTATGCAGCATGACGCCCTCCGCGCCCTCTATCGGCTGTCCGTTCCGGTGCAGCGTCGGAGGGACCCCGATCTCTTGAACGCCTGGCGTCTTCTGCAGACGTCGGATCATTTTTACTACATGTGCACCAAGTGGTCCGCCGACGGGGACGTCCACCGCTATTTCAATCCGTATGCGTCACCCTACGACGCCTATGTCAACTTCATGAACGTCCTGGACGATTTTACCGAAAGGGTCGCCGCCGCGAGGCCAGAGTTGGAGGAACCACGATGTTGAAGAGCCCGGAAGGATACCTGTTCGAGGTCAGTTGGGAAGTCTGCAACAAGGTCGGCGGCATCTATACGGTCATCACGAGCAAGGTCAACGAAGCGATCCGCACCTACGGCCAGAACTACATCCTTTTCGGACCGGACCTGAAGACCAACCTGGAATTCGAAGAAACGGACGAGGAGTGCTGGAACCGGATCCGGGAGGCGACCGCCATCAAGGATATCCCCTGCCGTTTCGGCCGCTGGCAGATTCCCGGCCGCCCCAAGGTCATCCTCGTCAATTTCGGCAAGCGCTACGACAAGGACCAGCTCCTGTTCCGGATCTGGGAGGACTACGGCGTCGATTCCATCGCCGGCGGCTGGGACTACGTGGAACCGGTGATGTTCAGCTATGCCTGCGGCGAGGTGATCGAGACGATCTACAACCTCAAGTTGCGGACGGCCGGCCTGCCGGCCGTCGCCCAGTTCCACGAGTGGATGTGCGGCGCCGGGCTTCTGTGCCTGAAGAAGCAGGTCCCGGAGATCGGGACGGTCTTCACCACCCATGCCACCATTCTCGGGCGAACCCTCGCCGGTTCGGGGATGGACATCTACACCGATATGGACAGCATTTCCCCGCAGCGCGAAGCGACGAACCGGAACATCGCCGCCAAGTATTCCATGGAGGCGGTCTCGGCCAGGGAGGCGGACTGTTTCACCACGGTCAGCGACATCACCGCCCTGGAGGCCAAAAATTTCCTGGGACGCGCCCCGGATGGGGTCACCCCCAACGGCCTCGACATGGGAAACATCCCCGATCTCACGAAGGACCGCGCCCCGGCCCTGAAGGCCCGCCAGAGGCTCCTGGCGGCCGCTTCCCGGTTTCTCGGCCGGGAGATGCCCGCCCGGGCGAAGATCATGGTGATCTCCGGGCGCTACGAGTACCGCAACAAGGGGATCGACGTCTTTCTCGGTGCCCTGGGACGCCTGGAAAAATCCATGGGCGAAGGGACCTCCGTGCTGGCGTACCTCTTCGTCATCGGCGGCCATACCGATCTGATCCCGGCCCTCCAGGGCGATGCGGTCCGGATCGATCCGGCCAATCCGCCCCTTGCCACCTACCGCCTCCACAACGAGGCCTCCGACCCGATTCTGGAGGCGTGCAATCGCGTCGGTCTGCGCAACACGGCACAGAACCGGGTCAACGTGATCTTCGTCCCCGCTTACCTGAACGGCCACGACGGTCTGATCAACCTGACGTATTACGAGGCCCTCTCCGGGTGCGACCTGGGGGTCTTCCCGTCCTACTACGAACCCTGGGGGTATACGCCCCTGGAGAGCGCGGCGTACAGCGTGCCGACGGTCACCACGGATCAGGCGGGATTCGGGCTGTGGGCGCAGGGCCGGATGGGTGAAAACAAGGGGGTCCTCGTGGTGAAGCGCCGGGGACAGCCCCAGGACGCCATCGAAGGCGAGCTCTACGGGGTTTTTCGCCAGTTTCTGTCCTGGTCCGATGAGGAGGAGCGGGAGCGGCGAGGGCTGGCCTATGACGTGGCCCGCCAGGCCAACTGGAGCGACTTCTACGCGCATTACCGCACGGCCTACGACAAGGCCCTGAACGTTGCCCGGGAGAGGGCGGTCAGGCTTACCTCCACGGAGTACCGTCTGGAAACGAAGCACACCTTTGCCGGCACCGCCTCCACCCAGCCCCACTTCCGGCAGTTTACCGCCGTTGCCAACCTTCCCCGCAAGATCGAGCGGTTGCGCGAGCTGGCCTATAACCTCTGGTGGACCTGGCACCCGCAGGCCCGCCTGCTCTTTTCCTCGCTGGATCCGAGAATCTGGGGGTCGATGGGGAACAATCCCGTCCGCATGCTGGAATCGGTCTCCGTGGAACGCCTGATCGAGGCCGCGGAGAACGCAAGCTATATGAATCTTTACACCCAGATCCTCAAGCAATTCGACGATTATCTGGACGACCGGCTCCCCGACAAGAATCTGGCGGTCTGCCCGGAGATCCGCTGGGCCTCGCCCGTCGCCTACTTCTCCACGGAATACGGCCTCCACGAATGCCTGCCGATCTACTCCGGGGGGCTGGGCACCCTGTCCGGCGACCACCTGAAAACGGCGAGCGATCTGAACATCCCGCTGGTCGGCGTCGGACTGCTCTACAAGAAGGGCTTCTTTCACCAGAGCATCGATAAGGACGGTGTCCAGATCGCCGACTATCCGGAAAACGACTTTTCCAACATGCCCGTCCAGATCGTCCAGGATGAACGGGGGCTCGAGGTGCAGATCGCCCTCGATCTGCCCGGCCGGGTCCTCTATGCCAATATCTGGGAGGTCAAGGTCGGCCGGGTCTCGCTCTACCTGCTCAGCACCGATACGCCCCGCAACACCCCCCAGGACCGGAGAATCACCGATTGCCTGTACTGTTCGGATCCGCGGACACGCATCGAACAGGAAATCCTCCTCGGGGTCGGCGGCGTGAAGCTCCTGAAGAAGTTGGGGATCGCCCCCCGCGTCTACCATATCAACGAAGGGCATTCGGCCTTTCTCATCTTCGAGCGCATCACGGCGCTCATGAACGAGGAGGGGCTGACCTTCGACGAGGCGGCCGAGGTGGTGCGCGGCAACACCGTCTTTACGACCCACACCCCCGTGGAGGCGGGCAACGAACGCTTCGACCGCGATCTCATCGAGCACTACTTCGGCAGTTTCGTGAAGTGGAGCGGCATTTCCTGGTCCCGGTTCATGGAACTCGGCCGCAAGGAAAGCGGCGAGGACAAACCCTTTTTCATGACGGTCCTGGCGCTCAAATCCGCCCACTTGAGCAACGCCGTCAGCCGGATCCACGGCGAGGTCTCGCGGCGGATATGGCAGGATGTCTGGAAGGGGTTCCACAGCTCCGACCTTCCCATCCGGTCCGTGACGAACGGCGCCCACCTGATGTCCTACATCGCCCCGCGCATGAAGGAACTCCTCGACGTGTATCTCGGCCTCGACTGGGAGCGGGACCTGACGGATCCGGAGCGCTGGGCGAGGGTCCAGGACATCCCCGACGCCCTCCTCTGGCGCACCCGTTACGAACTCAAGCAGCAACTGATCAATTTTCTCCGGGATGACGTGGCCAGGCACGGGGCAAAATACGGCTATGCCAAGACCTGGCGGGAGGAGCTCTACGCCCGCATCAACCCGTCGGCGCTCCTGATCGGGTTCTCACGGCGCTTCGCGCCCTACAAGCGGGCGAACCTCATCCTGTCGGATCTCGACCGCCTGGACCGGATTCTGAACCATCCCGCCCGGCCGGTGGCCATCGTCTTTGCCGGCAAGGCCCACCCCAACGACAGCATGGGCAGGGATCTCATCCAGCAGGTCGTGGAAATCCTGCGCGACGAGCGTTTCCGGGGGAAGATCTTCCTGCTCGAGAACTACGATATCCGCATTGCCCGGCGTCTGGTTCAGGGCGTGGATGTCTGGCTGAACACGCCGCGCCGTCCCTATGAGGCCAGCGGGACGAGCGGTCAGAAGGTGGTGGTCAATGGCCTGCTCAACCTGAGCACCTCCGACGGGTGGTGGCCGGAAGGGTTCGACGGAACGAACGGCTGGACGATCGGTCCGGTTGTGAAGGAACGGTCCGAAGACGCCCCGAATGCCGACCTGGACGACGCCCAGGCCCTCTATGAAATCCTGGAGGACACCGTGGCGCCCCTGTTCTACGATCGCGACGTGTCCGGCATTCCGGAGAAATGGGTCGGCATGATCAAGCGCTCCATGCGGACCCTGGCGCCGCGCTTCAACACGGAGCGGATGCTTCTGGAGTACTTCCACGATCTGTACCTCCCCTCCGCGGAACGGAGCTGTGAACTCGTCGACGACCAGTACCGGCTGGCCCGCGAGCTGGCGGACTGGAAACGGAAACTGCCCATGCGATTTTCTTCCCTGCGCCTGCTCGAGGTGACCGTCGAGGGGATCCATGGCGATGCCGTCATGGTGGATCAGCCGCTCAACGTGACGGCCAGCGTCGATCCGGGCAAACTGGAGCCGGAGGAGATTCTCGTGGAACTGATGATCGGTCGAAAGGACGGGACGGATTTCGCCGGCCGGCCGGATTGCATCCCCCTGAAGATGGCCGGACGCGCGGAAAACGGCGTTCTCACCTACACCCTCGATTACCGGGTCCGGCAGAACGGCCCCCACCGCTACGGCGTTCGCGTCCTGCCGTTTCACCCCCGTCTGTCCTCCCTGCACGAGACCGGCCTGATCCTCTGGGGGTAGGGACCCAAACCGGGGGCCCGCTCAGGACCAGCGGAAGGGCGACTCCCGGTCGAAGTCGGGGGTCAGTTCCCGGTCGTCCACGTCCTGGATGAAAAGATTGGAGAAGCCCCAATCCAGGGCCGCGTCCACGACCCGGTCGTACTCGTCCCGGGTGATGCGCCGCCCCAGGTCGGGATGGTCCTTTACCGCCGGGACCGGCGTGTATTGGGACATCAGGCTTAAGGGGACGGCCGTCGAGACGTTCTCGCGGATCAGCTTCAGAACCGCCAGGCTGTTGGCCACGTGGCCCGGAAGGACCAGGTGGCGGACGAGCAAGCCCCGCGCGGCCACCCCCTCCCGAAGCTCCAGCGCATCGCCGACCTGACGGACCATCTCCCTGAGCGAAGCGAGGGCGTGGGGAACATAGTCCGGCACGTTGCCCAGCCCGAGCGCCACTTCCGCGAGACCGTACTTGAAGTCGGGCAGATAGATCTCCACGAAGCGGTCCAAAAGCCGGATGACCTCGTGATTTTCATACCCGCCGCAATTGTAGACGAACGGCAGGGCGAATCCCCGGCGCCGGGCCGCGAGCAGGGCCCCGGCGATCCGGGGGACCTGCGGGGTCGGCGTGACGGCCTCGACGTTGTGGCACCCCCGCTTCTCGAGCGCCAGCATGATCTCCGCCAGGCCTTCGTCGTCCGTCACCGTTCCCGCCGTTGAACGGCTGATCTGGTAGTTCTGGCAGTAGGGACAGCCCAGGTTGCAGGAGGCCAGAAAGATCGTGCCGGCGCCGCGGCTGCCGGAAAGGGGAGGCTCTTCCCCGTGATGAACCAGGGCGCTGGCCACGACGGCGGATGCACCCAGACCGCAGACGCCCCGTTCCCCGCCCGTCCGGTCCACGCGGCAGCGGCGCGGGCAAAGCTCGCAGGACTCGAGCATGGCCTGCAGCCGTGCGGCTTGCGTGAGAAGCGGATCTGCCATCGGGGTCCCTCTCTGTATCGATGACCCGCTCCCCGGGCGGGGAGGCAGGACGCCGGCGTCGATCCCGGTTCCGGGTCCGTTATCCTTGCCGCTAGCCGGGAAAGATCCCTCCCAGGATGTATCCCGCGGCCAGGAGCGCCTGAGTCGCCAGCACGACCTGGACATTCTTCGTCATAACCGTCATGAAGACCTCCCGCTCGTCATACCGGAACGCCCCCCGGATCACCTGGATGGCGAGGGGCAGCGTCAGCAGCGCGAGCAGCGCGTAGACGGGCATGAACTGCCGCATCACCGCCCAGAGGATCCAGAGGTAGGTCAAGAGCAGGACCGCGGAAAAAAAGACGGCGGCGTTCCGCTTGCCGAGAACGATCGGCAGGGTTCTTCTCCGCACGGTCCGGTCCGCTTCGACATCCGGAAATTCGTTGAGCAGGAGCAGATTGTGAACCAGGAAGAAGGACGGCATCGAAGCGATAAAGGCGCCGGCCGTATAATCGCCGGTATGGACGAAATAGGCGCCCATCACCGGCAGGATGCCGAGTCCGAGGCCGGGGGACCATTCGGGGTAGCCCATTTTCAGGATGAGCGGGGTGTACAGGACGATCAGGCAGAGCGCCAGAACCAGAAGCGGCACCAGTTTCCACCCCGCCGCCCACGTGAAGAAGAGGCCGATCGGGATGATGATGATGAGGCAGCCGATGCCGAGCCACAGGGTTTCCCGAACCGTCAACAGCCCCTGCGGGATGGCGCCGCTTCCCCCGCTGAAGGGGGTCCGGCGGGTTCTGAAGTCGAGACCGCTCCGGCCGTCGAAGTAATCGTTGAAGATGTTCACCGCCGCGTGGGCGACCACCAGGCCGAATGTCGCCAGGAGTGCGTATCCCGGGTGAAACGGCGATCCGAACCGTTTCGCTTCGTACCAGGCGACCGCGGCCCCCAGAATCCCCAGGATGAGCGCGAGGATCAGAAAGGGGACGCGGACAACCGTAATCACCCCCTTGAGTTTCATGGAATCTCCTTTCCGCGCCCCCGCGGGGCGCCGCTTGTCCGGGCGGGGCGCCTCCGGCCTCGCCGGACCCGCGCCCTCGGTTCAGAAACGCTCCAGCACCCGGCGGATCCGGCCGCTCTCCACCATTTCGAGAAACATCTCCCCCAGAGGCGCCGCCAACTCGGCGGAGCGGTTCCAATAGCGGATCCGCTCCGCCGGTTCGTTGATGAAGGTCACGAAATCGTCCCGGTCGGGCACCTTCCCGTAGGGAAGCTGTGCGAGGAAGGCCTCGGAGGGAAACACCATCAGGACCCGCTCCAGGGCTTCCGGGGGGGGCTGACGGCGGGGAAGCTTCTTGTCGAGCCAGCCGGGGATGATGCGCTCCTGGTGGTGGAAGAACAGGACGAGGTCATCCGGCCGCGACGAGTAATCATGGCTTAAGTGATAGTCGATCAGTCCGCCGTCGCGGTAAACCCCCCGGGGCGCGCCGAAGATGTCCCGGACGCCGGCGACGACCAGCGGGATCGCGCCGGAGGCCATCACCGCCTGTTTGAAATTGTTCGGGGACAGCCGGATGAAACGGCCCCGGAAGTCCGGACGCGTGCAGAAGGCCGGCGGGCGGGGCCCGTAGAAGAACACGACCCGCTCGGCGAAGCGGGCGAGATTCGCGCGGCTGATCATGTTGCCGATCAGGCACAGGGCCAGGCCCCCCTTCTGGACCCAGCCGACCTCGGAGGCCGCCAGATGACGCGTGCGGGCCGTGAGGACGGCCAGGCGGTAGCGCTTGTGGTTCAGGGCGAAGGGCAGCGCGTCGTCCTCGATGTAGGCGTTGATGACGTTCAGGAGCTTGTCGAGAATCGTTTCCGGCGTGTCGCTCCGGGCATAGGTCACCGCCGTGTAGGCCTCCCGCAGCGCCGCGTAGCTCTTCTCCGGTTCGGGCTGCAGCCAGGCAGCGAAGCGCCAGGCCCCCGCGGAAGAGCCGACGAGCCACACCGGCAGGGCGCGACCGAGCAGCCCCTCCTTCATCAGCGCCAGATCGAACCCCTGGGCGACCAGCCAGCGTGGACCCGCCGCCGGCCCGAAATAGGTCGAGATGCGGTCCCAGACACCGCCGCCGTCCATGAGCTGCTCATACGCCCTCGGTCCCGCCTTGATCCGCAGAAAATCCATCGCGATCCTCTCCCCCCGTTTCCGCCGTCCCGATCGGCCGCGACCTTAACAGACCTGCCGGAACTTGGCAAGCGTCGCCTTTGCGTCTGCGGCCGCCGGCCGCAATTGGCCTTGACACGGGAAAGGGTGTTTTGTAGAGTGGGTCCGCCGCCCGACGGGAGCGGTTTGGGACCGGACTTTCGCCTCCGGATCGCGCCGCGAACGGCGCACAAAGGACCCGTTCATGAATCTCCACGACCAGATCGTTCGAATCGCCCGGGAGGCGAAGCAGGCCGCCGACAGCCTGGCCCATGTCTCCACCGACCGGAAGAATGCGGCCCTCCTCGCGATGGCCGACGCGCTGCTGGCCCGGCGGGCGACCCTGATCGCGGAAAACGCCCGGGACCTCGAAGCGGCCCGGGAGAAGGGCCTGCCCGCGGCCATGATCGACCGCCTGACCCTGAAGGAGCAGACGCTGGCGGGGATCGCCCAGGGCCTCGGCGAGGTGGCGGCCCTCCCCGATCCGGTCGGCAAGGTCACCGGCATGTGGCGGCGTCCCAACGGTCTTCTGGTCGGCCGCATGCGCATCCCCCTCGGCGTCATCGGGATCATCTACGAATCGCGACCGAACGTCACCGCCGACGCCGCGGCGCTGTGCCTGAAATCGGGGAACGCCGTCATCCTGCGGGGCGGATCGGAGGCCATCCATTCCAACCTGGCCATCGCCGCCTGCCTGACCGACGTCCTGGGCATCCACGGTCTCCCGGCAGCCGCCATCCAGGCGATTCCGCTGACCGATCGCGAGGCCGTCCGTGAGATGCTTCAACTCGACGAATGGATCGATCTGATCATCCCGCGGGGCGGGGAAGACCTGATCCGCGCCGTCGTGAGCCAGTCGAGGATCCCGGTGATCAAGCACTACAAGGGCGTCTGCCACATCTTCGTCGACGCCGACGCCGATCTCGAGCGGGCGGTCCCGATCTGTTTGAATGCAAAAACGCAGCGCCCCGGCGTCTGCAACGCCATGGAGACGCTCCTGATCGACGCGGCGATTGCGCCCGCCTTCCTGCCCGTCGTGGCGGGGCAACTGCGGGAGGCGGGCGTGCTGCTCAAGGGCTGTCCCCAGGCGCGCGCCCTCCTGCCCGATCTGGAGCCGGCCACGGAAGACGATTGGTCGCGGGAATATTTGGACCTGATCCTCTCGATCCGCGTGGTCGCCGACCTGGACGAGGCCATCGCCCACATCCGCCGGTACGGCTCGCTCCACACGGAGTCCATCCTGACGGAGAATTACACGCGGGCGCAGCGGTTCCTGAACGAGGTCAACTCTTCCACGGTCCTCGTCAATGCCTCGACCCGCTTCAGCGACGGCTTCGAGCTGGGACTGGGGGCGGAGATCGGCATCAGCACGACCAAGTTGCACGCCTTCGGTCCCATGGGGCTGGAGGAACTGACGACGACCAAATTCATCATCTACGGAAACGGACAGGTGAGAACATGAAATGGGGACTTCTGGGCGGAACGTACGACCCGATCCACTTCGGCCATCTGCGGTGCGCCGAGGAGATCCGGGAGATGTTCGACTTGAACCGCATCATTTTCGTTCCGGCGTCGCGCCCCCCGCATAAACTGGAGGCCGATATCACCGCCTTCTACCACCGCGAGCAGATGGTCAAACTCGCCATCGAGGGCAATCCGTCCTTTTCCTTCTCCGGCGTGGAGCACGAGCGGGAGGGGATGTCTTTTTCGGTGGAGACGGTCCAGTACTTTCTCGGCAAGTACCTGAAGGACCTGGAGCTGTACTTCATCGTCGGCCAGGACGCCTTTCACGCCATCCAGACGTGGAAGGACTGGGAGAACCTCCTCGTCCTGTGCCATTTTGTCGTCATGACGCGTCCCGGCTATGAAAACCGGGGGCTCGACGGCATCCTGCCCGCCGCCTTCGCCGCCCGCTTCGCCTACGATGAAGCGGCCCGGGGCTATCGGGGACCCACCGGCCAGGTCATCTATTTCCGGGAGGTCACCTTCCTCGACATTGCGGCCTCGCGGATCCGCGCCCGGGTCCGGGCGGGCCAATCCATCCACTACCTCGTCCCCGACGTCGTCCGCCACTACATCCGGAAAAACGCGCTTTACGTTTAAGGCCCGCCTTCGAAGCGGCGGACGGACGGCATGACCTCTGCCCTGCCCGCCCCGGAGCGGATCAGTACGTGAAATCGACCGCCCGGATCTCGTCGCACAGGGCCTTGACCCTGGACAGGACCTCCTGGTGGCGCGGGTGGGGCTTGTAGCGCTCCAGAGCGGCCTCGTCGTCGAAGGTGGAGACGAGCGCGAAATCGAACGTCCGCTCCGGCCGGCGGTCACGACCGAAGTCGTACCCCCGGATCTCCGGGATCACGGCGGGCAACCCCGCCAGCCCACGTTCGAGATCGGCCACGTCGGCCTCGCCGACCGCGGCCTTGAACGTCATGAGCACCACATGCTTGAGCATCGTCTCTCCCCCTTCCGCCGAACCTGTCCCCGGGACGTTTTCGTGAGGACTCACGGCGCCGGTTCGTGGGCCTTGCGTCCGTAAACCTTCTCGTAGGCCCGGCAGAACGGGCACAGGCCTTCCTCGACGTTCTTCACGATCCAGAACGCCACCCCCGCCTGCTGGCGCCGCGCCCGGCGGCAGACCGGGCACTCGACGCAGCGCCGGGCCATCGCCCGGTCCTTCTCGGTGATCTGTCCCATCGCCTCTCCTCCCCGGGTTTCAATGGATTTTGCGAATGAATCTAAAATCGCGCGCTGGATTTGTCAAAGAAAAAGAGACCGGGCGCGGCCAATGATCCCTTTACAAACCGGCGGGAATTGCCTATAAACGGCGGCGCGGGGAAGTGTCCTTCCCGGTGTTCGAATCCGCGCATCCCTGGAAGCGCCGCGCATTCCCCCATCGTCCGCACCGGAACAGAGGCATGCTCAAGGGTCTGATCTACTCGCTCGTCTCGGCCTTTTTCTTCGGCCTGTTGGCCATTCTGGTCAAGCTGGCCTACCAGACCGGCCTGAAGGACATGGCGCTCCTCCAGTACCGGTTTCTCCTGGCGACCCTGCTGTTCGCCGGCTACCTCCTGATCCGGAATCCCCGGCTGCTCAAGATCCGTCCGGCCACCCTGGCCAAGACCGCCTTCCTCGGGGCGGTCCTCCACGGCTGGCAGAGCACCTGCTTCTTCAAGGCCCTCAACTACATCCCCGCGTCCACGAACGCCCTGATCCTCTACCTCTACCCCGTCATCGTGACGCTCCTGTCTCTCGTCGTTTTCCGGATGAAGGCGGACCGGACGGTCTTCTTTTCCCTGGCGCTCCTGACGGGGGGATGCGCCCTGGTCTTCTACGACGCCTTCCTGAAGGCCCTGAACGTGACCGGCCTGTTGTTCGCCCTGGGAACCACGCTGACCTTTTCGGTGTATCTCATCATGACCCAGATCTTCCTCAAGGGGGAGAAATCCCTGACGGTCACCTTCTATGTGATCCTCTTCACGGCGGTTCCCTTTCTGTTCGTCAACAATCCGCTCGACATCCTGCACCTGGCGCCCCGCCAACTGCTCCTTGCGCTCGCGATCGGCCTCGTCCCCACGGCCCTGGGCATCGCCTTCCAGTTCCTCGCCATCCGCGAGCTCGGCAGCGCCCGCATGTCCATCTTCTCCACCTTCGAGCCGGTCACGACCGTGCTCATGGCCTGGCTCGTCCTGGGGGAGAACATCGTTTTCGTCCAGATCGCGGGGATGGGGCTCATCATCGCCGGGATCGTCCTGCCCAACCTCCGGAGCAGCGGACCCCCGCGTGAAAAGCCCCGGCACCGGGCTCCTGCGCCGCTTGACAAGGCGATCGGAATCCGTTAGGTTATTTTCCGTAACTGAACGAAAGAACGTATATTTTTGAGAGAAATCCCGGATGTGAAGGTGGCGGAGGCGCGAATGGAATGGGGCATCCATCTCCCTCCGAAGAAACCCGCGCACCCTTTGGCGATGGACCGGATGAGGGGAAGAAGCGTTTGAAGCAGCCCGGGAAGCGGTTCAATTCCCCGGCGGACGGAAGCAGCGAGGGAGGGGGCATGAGGGCTCGACAGCAGGCAGGCGGAAGAATCCGGGTCAGTTTCAGACAGGCCGTCGGCATGCTGGCGCCGTACGTGAAAAGCCGGCTGATGGCGCAGATCAAGGCCGTTGCCCTCATCATTGTCTACCTGGTCCTGTTTCAGACCCTGATCCTGGGAATCCCGGTGGCCAGGGCCGCCGTCATTGCCGCGGGCCTGGCGCTCGTCATTGTCGGCCTCACCTTCTTCATGGAGGGCCTGGTCCTGGGGCTTATGCCCCTGGGTGAAGTCATCGGCCTCAAACTCCCGCAAAAGTCCATCCTTCCGGTCATCCTGGTTTTCTCATTCATTCTCGGCGTCGGCGCCACCTTTGCGGAGCCCGCCATCGGGGTCCTCAAGGCCGCCGGCGCTTCTGTCAAGGCCTGGGACGCCCCGCTGCTTTTCCTGCTGTTGAATCGATACCCGGATTTTCTGATTTACGCCGTGGGAATCGGGGTCGGCATCGCCGTGGTTGCCGGTATGCTGAGATTCCTGTACAACTGGTCCCTAAAACCCTTCATCTATCTGTTGATCCCTGTGCTGGTTGTTTTCTCCGTATGGGCCTATTTCGACAAGAATATGATGTATCTCACCGGCCTCGCGTGGGATTGCGGCGGGGTAACCACCGGTCCGGTCACCGTGCCGCTGGTGCTGGCCCTGGGCATCGGGGTCTGCCGCGTTGTGGGAAGCGCGGGATCGGGATCGGCGGGTTTCGGCGTGGTGACGCTCGCCTCGCTTTTCCCGATTCTGACCGTGATGTCCCTGGGAACTCTCTTCGTGGGATCGGTTCCCCAGCCCATGAGCGAGGCCGATTTCTTCAGACTCGAGAATCGTCAGGCGACGCTGTCCCTCTTCAGCCATCCGGATGAAATGGCCGGCTATGCGTTCCTGAACGCCGCCCCGGAGAATCAGCTGGCGTTCTTCGGGGGGGATCGGGGCAGGATGCTCGCCTTTCTACAGGAGGCGGCCGCCGAGGCGGGGGTACGGGAACGGGCCTTCGGCCCCGGAGCGGATGCGCTGAAGAAATGGGCGGCATCCCAAGGAACAAGGGAACAGCAGGTCGTAGTGTTCGGAGACATCAGGGCGTCCGCCCGGTACGCCGCCACCAAAGCCTCCGCCCCGGAGCGTCTCGATGTGTTCGACCTCCTGGCGCGCAACACGCGCGCCGCGGCCCAGGCGATCATCCCGCTGTCGCTGTTTTTCGTCCTCGTGCTGACCCTCGTGCTTCGGGAGAAACTGCCGCGGGCCGATGAAATCCTCCTGGGGCTTGTATTTGCCGTCATCGGAATGGGGCTGTTCAACATCGGCATCGAGCTGGGGCTGGCGAAACTCGGGGGACAGGTCGGCGGGAAGATCCCCTCTTCCTTCAAAGCCATTGAGCTGACCGACCGGAAGAGGACGATCAACGATTTCAATCCCGAGGTCGTTCAGACCGCCCTGACGCAAAAGGGGGAGGAGAGCCGGTTCTTTTATTTGAAGGAAAAAAATCAGCTCCTGCCGCTGCCTTTCAACGAGCGGCAGTACAACCCAGATACGCGTCAGTACACGTACGTTCCGACCCGGGGACCGCTCTTCGGGAGCACGGACGGCATCGGGGGCATTTTCGTGGTGCTCCTGTTCGCCTTCGTCCTGGGGTACGCGGCGACCCTGGCCGAACCCGCCTTGAACGCCCTGGGGGCCACCGTCGAAGATCTCACCGTCGGCGCGTTCAAGAAGGCCCTGCTCATGCAGACCGTCGCAACCGGTGTGGGTGCGGGACTTGCGCTCGGCGTGGCCAAGATCGTCTGGGACCTTCCCCTGATCTGGCTCCTGGGGCCGCCCTATCTGCTGCTTCTCTTCGTCACGGCCGTTTCGACCGAGGAATTTGTGAACATCGGGTGGGACAGCGCCGGCGTGACCACCGGGCCGATCACCGTACCGCTGGTGCTCGCGATGGGCCTCGGGATCAGCACCCAGGTCGGGGTGGTCGAGGGGTTCGGCATTCTGGCGATGGCCTCCGTCTGTCCCATCCTTTCGGTGCTGGCGGTCGGCCTTTGGGTGACGATGAGGCGCAGGACCGCACAGGCGTCCGTGCCGTTGCGAAGAGGAGGGACAACCCCATGATGGAGCAGCGGAAGAAGGTTGCCAAAATTACCGGAATCGTCAACCGAGGCGAGGCGTTGGCCGTCATCGCGGCGCTTGCCGAACACGGGATCGTCGACGCGCATCTTGCCGTGGGCCGATCTGATGTCCTGCATGACAAAAAGTGGTTTTTCGGGGCGGGAGAACGCACCGTCATCGACGAAGACCCGATCGAAATCCTGTCTTTCCTGGTGGACCTTGCCCTGGAGGACGCGGCGCTGAAGCTCGTCCTTAAGGCAGGAAGGCTCGGCATTCCGGGACGGGGCATGGCCTTTAGCGAGTCCGTCGAATTGCTTTGGGCCCATGAACTCTGTGCCGAAAACCGGACGGCCGATTTTACGGTGGACAGCGACATTCCCCTCCTGTCCGATCTGGCGCTCGTGTGCTGTATCGCACAGCGCGGCGAGGGCGACCGGATGGCCATGATCTCCCTCGACACCGGAACGTGCGTGCCGGCCATCACCTTCGGGCAGGGCACCGGCGTCCGCGACAAAATGGGGCTTCTCCGGATCACGATTCCCGCCGACAAGGAGGTGGTCCACATCGTTACAGACCGGCACGATGCGGACGGCCTCATGAATCTGATGATCGACGTGGGCGACCTGGATCAGCCCGGGAAAGGGTTCCTGTATTGCACGCCCCTCAATCGGGGCATTGTGAATACGAAAATCAAGCGGGGCATCACCCGGCATGCCGCCAGTATCGAGCAGATCGTTTCCGTCATCGATGAACTCAAGGGTGGGACCAAATGGAGGCGCCGTTCCGGGACAGCGGAGAGCGGAGAGGGGGGGAGGGCTTATCTGCGCGACCTGACCGATCTGACGATGCTCTGCAACGAGGGGAGAGGGCCGGAACTCGTCAAGGCCGCCATGGCCGCGGGTGCAGCGGGGGCGACTGTTGGGCGGCAAAAGCATGTCTGTCCCAAACAGTCCCCCCTGAGCCGTCTGTCCCCTGCCCGCGAATGCTGCAACATGATCATTTCCCCGGAACAGATTCCCGCCATCGGCGAGGCCCTTCAGAAGGCCGGCGCCTTCGACGACAAGACCCATGGCCAGGTGTATGGACGTCCGGTTCCGAAGGCCTTTACCTATATCGGAAAATCCTGAAAAGACGTTCGGCGGTTCAGGGGTTGCTAGGCCGGTTTCGTTCGCAAAAGGATCGGCTGGAGGAACTGGCCGGTCAGGGAGTCCGCGCAGGCGGCCACCTCCTCGGGCGTTCCCGCGGCGACGATCCGGCCCCCGCCGGGGCCGCCCTCCGGGCCCAGATCGATGATGTGGTCGGCGGACTTGACGATGTCCAGGTTGTGTTCGATGACGACCACGGTGTTGCCCATGTCGACCAGGCGCATCAGGACGTCCAGGAGCTTCTGGATGTCGGCGAAGTGCAGGCCGATAGTGGGCTCGTCCAGGATGTAGAGGGTGTTGCTGTTGGCCCGCTTGCCCAGCTCGCGGGAGAGCTTGATTCGCTGGGCCTCCCCCCCGGAGAGGGTCGTGGCCGACTGCCCCAGGCGGAGGTAGCCCAGGCCGACGTCGTACAGGAGCTGGAGCCGGCTCCGGATGGACGGGATATTCTCGAAAAAGACCAGCGCCTGCAGGACCGTGAGGTCCAGGACCTCGGCGATGTTCCTGCCCTTGTAGCGGATGTCCAGGGTGTCCGGGTTGAAGCGCCGGCCGTGGCAGACGTCGCAGGTGACGTAGACGTCGGGCAGGAAGTGCATCTCGATCTTGATCAGGCCGTTGCCCTCACAGGCCTCGCACCGCCCCCCCTTGACGTTGAAGCTGAACCGCCCCGGCTTGTAGCCCCGCATCCGGGCGTCGGGAAGTCCGGTAAAGAGGTCCCGGATCGGGGAGAAGATCCCGGTATAGGTCACGGGATTGGACCGCGGCGTCCGGCCGATGGGCTGCTGGTTGATCATGATGACCCGTTCGATTCCGCCCAGATCGACGACGCGCCGGATCTTCCCGACCCTGCCCCGCTGCCGGGACAGCTTGCGCTCCAGGATCTTGTGCAGGGTCCGGATGACGAGCGTGCTCTTTCCCGAGCCGGAGACGCCGGTGACCGCGGTGAACACGCCGACCGGGATGCGGATGTCGATGTCCTTCAGGTTGTGCTCGTACGCCCCCTCGAGGACGATGAACCGGCCCGGCCGCGGCCGGCGGGATGCCGGAAGGGGGATCGAGACCCGCCCGGAGAGGTACTGGCCCGTCAGCGAGGGGCCGTAGCGGCAGACCTCCGCGGGCGATCCCTGGACGACGACCTCGCCCCCCTCCTGGCCGGCCCCGGGCCCCATGTCGATGATGTGATCGGAGGACAGCATCATGTCCGCGTCGTGCTCGACGACGAGCACCGTGTTCCCCAGGTCGCGCAGGCGCTTGAGGGTGTGGATCAACCGGACGTTGTCGCGCTGATGCAGGCCGACCGTCGGTTCGTCCAGGACGTAGAGGACCCCCACCAGGCCCGAGCCGATCTGCGTCGCCAGACGGATGCGTTGGCCCTCGCCGCCGGAGAGGGTGTCCGCCGACCGCTCCAGGCTCAGGTAGTCCACGCCCACGTCGATCAGGAAACGGAGGCGCTCCCGGATCTCCTTCAGGATCCGTTCCGCGATGAGCGTCTCCTGGGGTGTCAGGGGCAGGGCGTCGAACCACGCCTGGCACTCCCGGATCGACAGGCGGCAGACGTCGAAGATGTTGCGGCCGGAGACGGTGACGGACAGGCTCTCGCGTTTCAACCTGGCGCCCCGGCAGGCCGGACATTCGCGCAGGCTGATGTACTTCATGAGATCCAGACGGACGGCGTTGGACGTGGTTTCCCGATAGCGGCGGTCCAGCTTGTTGATGATCCCCTCGAAGGCCTTGGTGTAAAAGAATCGCCGCCCGCGCCGGTCCCAGTAGAACTTGATCTTTTCCTTGCCGGAGCCGTACAGCAGGGCCTCGCGGATGGGGGCCGGCAGGCGGTTGAAGGGGGTGTTGATGTCGAACTGGTAGTGCTGGGCCAGGGCGTCCAGGCGCTGGAAGAAGAAGACGGAATTCCGCCCGGCCCAGGGCGCGATGGCGCCTTCCCGGATCGACAGCGAAGGGTCGGGGACGATCAGGGATTCGTCGAAATACATCTTGGACCCCAGGCCTCCGCATTCCGGGCAGGCCCCGTAGGGGGTGTTGAACGAGAACATCCGGGGCGCCAGCTCCGGCAGGCTGATCCCGCATTCCGGGCAGGCGTATTTCTCGCTGAACAGGATCTCCTCCCCCCCGACGACCTCCACCCGGACGAGGCCGTCCGTCAGGCCCGCCGCCGTCTCCAGGGAGTCGCGCAGGCGCTTGCGGATCCCCTCCTTGACGACGAGCCGGTCCACGAGGCAGTCGATATCGTGGCGCTTGTTCTTGTCGAGCACGATCTCGTCGGCCAGCTCCCGCAGTTCGCCGTCCACGCGGACGCGGACGAACCCGTCCTTGAGCAGTTTCTTCAGCTCTTTCTGAAACTCCCCTTTCTTCCCGCGGACGACGGGGGCCAGCAGGTTGACCCGCGTCTTCTCGGGCAGGCCGAGGACATGGTCGATCATCATGTCGATCGTCTGGGACCGGATCTCTCGCCCGCACTGATAACAGTGCGGGATGCCGATGCGTGCAAAAAGCAGGCGGAGATAATCGTAGATCTCCGTCACCGTGCCCACGGTGGACCGGGGATTGTGGCTCGCCGAGCGCTGCTCGATGGCGATGGCGGGCGACAGGCCTTCGATGGATTCCACGTCCGGCTTGTCCATCTGTCCGATGAACTGACGCGCGTACGTGGACAGGGATTCGACGTAGCGCCGCTGCCCCTCGGCGTAGATCGTGTCGAAGGCGAGCGATGATTTTCCCGAGCCGGAAACGCCCGTGATGACGACGAGCCGGTCCCGCGGGATGTCGAGGCTGACGTTCTTCAGGTTGTGCTGGGACGCCCCCTTGATGCGGATGCAGTTCATGGGCGCCACCCGTCCGCGGGTGGAGGACCTCCCGGGCCTCTGCCTGCGTTACAGCCGGATTTCAATGTGGGACCGTTTGCGCAGCCCTTCCATCCAGTCTTCATACTTCACTTCCAGTTTTCCCTCTTCCAGCCGATCCACGATCTCTTGACGCACGGCCTCGATGGGCTTGACGCCCGCGCCGCGCTTGTCCACCAGCTTCAACAGATGCAGCCCCAGGGAGGATTCGATGATCTCGCTGACCTCATCCTGCTTGAGGCTGAAGGCGACCCGATCGACCTCCGGCAGCATCAGCCCCTTCTCGATGAATCCCAGGTCGCCGCCCTGGGCCGCCGCCGGTCCCTGCGAATAGGTGGCCGCCATCAGGTCGAAAGGTTCCCCCGCCACGATCCGCTGCCGGATGGTTTCCGCCTGCTCCCGCAGCTTCTTTTTGCCCTCCTCGTCGAGGCCGCCGGAATAGGGGAGCAGGATCTGCTTGATTCGCACGGCCTCCTTCCCTTCGTACTCTTCGCGGTGCTTCAGGTAGTACGCGCCGATCTCCTCTTCGCTGATGGCGATTTTCGATCGGACATCGCGTCTCAGGATCCGCATCCGGACCATCTGCTCCCGGATCTCGTTCCGGTACGCCTCCAGGGTCGTTCCTTCCTTGGCGAGGGCCTGCTTCAGGGCGTCCATCGAGACATTCTGCCGCCGGGCGATGTCGTGGATCGTATCCATGACCTCCTCATCCTTGACGACGATCCCCGTTTTCTTCGCCTCCTGTTCCAGCAACAGCTTGTCGACCATTTTCTTGAGCATATCCAGCCGCGTCTCCTGCAGGAGCCGTTCCTTGTTGGGCCCCTTGTAGGTGGCCTCGATCCGCTTCTCCATGGGTTCGAAGGCGTTGTCCAATTCATAGGAGGTGATGATCTCGTCGTTGACCACGGCGACGATCCGCTCCACGACGCCGGTTGCGGCTGCCGCGGACGACGCGAACAGGCAGATCATCAACAGCGGGACGATGTGATGGGCTTTCAAGATTCTGTCTCCTTTCGTCGAAGAAGGGGCCGCATGGCCGTTCGAGGCGCCATTCGGCCGGGTCGGTTTTTCACGCATCGGGTTTCCCGGCGCCGAGGGCGTCGATCAGGCGCCGGGCCCCCGCGAGGACCCCGTCCCCCTTGAGGCCGGGAAGCGGAACATACAGGCGGTAATCCGGCGTCAGCCGGACGCCGGGTGGCGTTTCCCGCGCGGCCGCCGGTTTTCTCAGGGTCCGGACGAGCGTTCGCACCGGCTTCTCCCGGGGCGGGGGAAGGTTCATGAGCTTCGCGAGGCCGCTGATCCGGACCGGATCGACGGGACTGTCCGGGGAAAAATGAATGAAAAGTTGCTTCTCGTCGTATCCCATCTTGCGTCCCTTCAGATCCGTGAGGGCATTCCGGATCCGGATGACCTCGAGGAGATTGTCCACCTCCCCGGGGATGAATCCGTAACAGTCGAGCAGCTCCGCGCGGATCTCCGCCAGGGCGTCCTCGTCGGCGGCCAGGGAAATCCGCTTGTAGGTGACGAGCCGCTGATGCTCGTCGCTCATGTAATCGGAGGGAATGTAGGCCGGAACCCCCAGGTGAATCTCCGGCCGCACGCGCTCCTCCGGCAGGGTCTCCCCCTTGATTTCCCGGATCGTCTTTTCCATGAGCTCCGTGTAGAGTTCGTAGCCGACGGCGGCAATATGGCCGGACTGGGACATGCCCAGCAGGTTCCCGGCCCCGCGGATATCCAGGTCCCCCGCGGCGATGCGGAAACCGCTGCCGGGTTCGGTGAATTCGAGAATCACCTCCAGCCGCCGCCGGGCCTCCGGCGAGAGCAGGGCGCCCCTGGGCACGAAGAGATACGCGTACGCCTCGTCCCGGGCGCGTCCGACCCGGCCGCGGATCTGGTAGAGCTGCGCCAGGCCGAAGCGGTCCGCGCGGTTGATGATCATCGTGTTGGCCGTGGGGATGTCCAGTCCGGCGCCGATGATCGTCGTGCAGACCAGGACGTCGAAGTCCCGGCGGACGAAGGCGGCCATCCGGCGTTCGATGTCCGTGCTTTTCATCTGGCCGTGCACCACCTCCACCCGGGCCTCGGGGACGAGCTTCTCCACGAGGCGCGCCATCGTATTGAGCGAGCGGACCCGGTCGTGGAGGAAGAACACCTGCCCGCCGCGGAGCAGTTCCTGACGGACGGCCTTCTGAATCATGTCCTCGTCGAACTCGGCGAGGTAGGTCCTGATCGGCTGCCGGTCCTCCGGCGGCGAGTTGATGATCGACAGGTCCCGGATGCCGACCAGCGACAGGTGTAGCGTCCGGGGAATCGGGGTCGCCGTCAGGGTCAGCACATCCACCAGGGTCCGCAGCTTCTTGAGCTTTTCCTTGTGGAGAACGCCGAATCGCTGCTCCTCGTCGATGATGACCAGTCCCAGGTTTTTGAATGCAACATCCTTCTGCAGCAGGCGATGCGTGCCGATGACGATGTCCACGGTTCCCCGATGGGTCCCCGCCACGATCTCCGTCTGCTGAACCCGGGAGCGGAAGCGGTTCAGGCAGGCCACCTGGACGGGATAATCCCGAAACCGCTCCAGAAACGTCTGATAGTGCTGCTCGGCCAGGATCGTCGTGGGGACGAGCACGGCCACCTGGCGGCCGTCCATGACCGCCCGGAAGGAGGCCCGCAGGGCCACCTCGGTCTTCCCGAAGCCGGCGTCGCCGCAGATGAGGCGATCCATGGGCTTGGGGGCGTTCATGTCGAGATGGACATCCTCGATCGCCCGGACCTGATCCGGGGTTTCCGTAAAGGGGAAGGCGGAGGCGAATTCCTCGTACGACCGGTCGGGCGGGGAGAAGTTCTCCCGTTCCATGACCTCGCGGGCGGCGTAGATGGAAACCAGTTCCTCGGCCACCTCCTGGATGGACTTCTTCACCCGGGACTTCAGGGCCTCCCAGGACTGTCCGCCCAAACGGTCGAGCCGGGGGTCGTGCCCGTCGGAGCCGATGTAGCGCTGGATCCGGTCGAGACGATCCACGGGCAGGTAGAGCTTGTCCCCCTCCTGGTACTCGATCAGGAGAAAATCGTTCTCGATCTTTCCGACGGCGAGCTTCGTCAGCCCGCGATAGATGCCGATGCCGTGATCCGTGTGCACCACGGGGTCCCCTTCGTTGAGCTCGCCGAAAGACTTGAGAAAATATCCCTCACGCACCGGCCGGGGCCGCCGGCGAGAATGCTTTCGGCCGAAGATCTCCTCCTCGCTGATGACGGCGAGCTTCAGGCCCGGCCAATGGAATCCGCCGGTCAGGCGCCCCTCCACCAGCCCCAGGCGCCCCCGGCCGCGCTGGCTGACGATGTCGTCCAGGGAAAACGCCTCCTCCCGCGTCGCGGGAAGGTCGTATTGGGCCAGAAGGTGGCCGATCCGGTCCCGGCTTTCCGGTCCCGCGCAGACGAAGAGGACCCGGTGTCCGGACGCGATCCATTGCCGGATGCGCTCGGCCAGGGGTTTCAGGAGGCCCTCTTCCGCGACGGACACCCGCCCACCCTCGAGCCGCGTGGTCTCCCGCTCCGTGGACAGCGTGACGGCCGTTTCCGCCGCCGCCCCCCCCTCGGCGGGGTGCGCATCGCCGCCGGTCATCGTCAGCCCGCCGACTCGCAGGTGCGGCCGGGCCTGAATCGCCGCCCATCCCTCCGAGCCGGACAGGTGAGTCTGCTCCCGTTCCAGAAAGAACCGCCCCTCCCGCTCCGCCTTCAGGATCAGCCCATCCAGCTCGTTGGCGAATTCCTCCTGGGCCTGCCGGAGGGCGGCGGGATTGTCGAGGACGAACAGCGCCTCGGCCGGCAGGTAGTCGAAGAGCGTGCCCAGACCCTCGGCGGCCGTCGGGTCTTCCGTCCCGGGAAGGTTCTCGTAGAACAAGGGCAGCAGCCGGGCGGGAAGCTGCGCGGTCAGTCCGTCGGCGATGGCGTCCGAAAGGGATTCCCTCACCGGGCGGGGCAGTTCCAGCGTCTGGGCGCGGCGTCGGACATTGCGGATCGCCCGCCCGATCCGTTCCTCCGTCAGGATCGCCTCGCGCGCCGGGACGAGCGTGCAGGACACAACTTCCTCGATCGAGCGCTGCGAGGCGGCGTCGAAGGTGCGGAGGGACTCGATCTCGTCCCCCACGAACTCCAGACGAACCGGGTGGCGGGCGCCGGGGGGAAAGACGTCCAGGATATGTCCGCGCAGGCTGAACTCCCCGGCCTCCGCCACCAGCGTTACCCGCTCGTAGCCCCCGGCGAGAAGCCGCCGCGCCAGGCCGTCCCGGTCCGCCGTATCCCCCATCGAGACGGTGATCCGGCCGGCGCGGAGGACGTCCCGCGGGAGAACCTTCCTCAGCAGCGCCGGCAGGGAGGTGACGACCGAAACCGGCGCGCCGTCGAGGAGACGGTCAAGGACGTGGATCCGGTCCCGCTCGGACTCTGTCTGGGCGGTCAGGATGTCCGTCGCCACGGTTTCGCCTTCGGGATAGAGCAGCGCCGCGTCTTCCCCAAGGAAAAAGACCATGTCCCGGTGCAGGCCGCGCGCCTCGCCCTCCGTCGGGGTGACCACCACCAGGGGTTTCCCGAGGCGCCGGAAGAGGACCGCCGCCAGGAGGGCCCGGGCGCTTCCCGACACTCCCTGAACCCGGAGGCCGGATGCCCCGCGGGCAACCCGGTCCGCCAGCCCGGCCAGGGAGGCATCGCGCAAGGCGTGTCTGTCTGCTATGATCGTACGCACCAATCGGTTCCCCTCCGGCCTTTCCTCATCCGAGGGCCAGCATGCGGTCCAGCGCCCGTTTTGCCGGAACCCGGACGGCTTCCGGAACGGAAATCACGGGCGACATCGTCTCCAGGGCCGCGACGATGTCCGGCAGGGTCGTGTATTTCATGGTTTCACACAGAAGTCTGTCGGAGACCGGAACGAACCGCTTTCCCGGGCTTTCCTCGCGCAACTGGTGGAAGATTCCCCGTTCCGTGCCGATCAGGACCGTTTGCGCATCGGTTTCCCGGGCGAAACGGAGGATCGCCGTCGTGCTGCCGACGAAATCCGCCTCGTCGAGGACGGCGGGATTGCATTCGGGATGTGCGGCGAAGGGCGCCCCGGGCCAGGCCGCCTTGACGCGCCGGACCTCGTCCACGGTGATGTCGTGGTGCACGGGACAATGCCCGTTCCAGGGGATGATTTCCCGCGTCGTATGGCGGGCGGCATAGCGGGCCAGGTTGCCGTCCGGCGCCATCAGGATTTTCCGCCCCTCCGGCAGGGAGTTCACCACGCGGACCGCATTGGCCGAGGTGCAGCAGATGTCGCTCACGGCCTTGACCGCGGCCGAAGAGTTGATGTAGGTGACGACCAGCAGTTCGGGGTCGGCCTCCCGGGCCTTCTCCAACTGAGCCGCCGTGATCCAGTCCGCCAGCGCGCAGCCGGCGTCCGGCCGGGGGAGGAGCACGGTGCGCTCCGGGGAGATGATGGCCGCGCTCTCGGCCATGAAATGCACCCCGGCAAACACGATGACCGGGGCGTCCGTCCGGGCCGCCTCGATGCTGAGCGCCAGGGAGTCGCCCCGGAGATCGGCAATCTCCTGGATCTCGTCCCGCTGATAGTAGTGGGCGAGGAGAATCGCCCGCCGCTCCTTCAGCAGCCGGCGCACCTTCTGCTGCCATGCCTGTATGTCCGTCATGACCGGTTATCCTTCCCCGGGAATTTGCGGGCCAACGATGCATGCAATCCCCGGATAAATAGCCCTATTTGCTACAACAGAAACACAATTACTTCAAGGACAAATCCGGAGGGGTCCGGGGATCCGGATATTGACAAGCGCGCGGATTTACGTTAGCGTTCAGTCACCAAACTCAGGATCGGAACCGATGATCTCCGTTGCACAGGCGCTCGAACAGATTCTTGCCACCATCACCCCGCTGGGGCCGGAGAGGGTGAGCCTGCTGGACGCCCTCGGTCGCGTTGCGGCGGAGGACATCCATGCGCATCGCGCCATTCCGCCCCGGGACAACTCCGCCATGGACGGTTACGCCCTCCGGTGGCAGGACACGCAGGGGGCCACGCCGGAGTCCCCGGTGGTCCTTGATGTCGTGGAAGACATCCCGGCCGGGAAAGTCCCGGAAAAGACCGTCGTCGCCGGAACCGCGGCGCGGATCATGACCGGCGCCCCCATCCCGGATGGCGCCGACGCCGTCATGAAAATGGAGGAGACCGCGAAGGACGGGCAGAAGGTCCGGATCTTCGCCGCCGCCGCCGCCGGCATGGACATCCGGAGGGCCGGGGAGGATGTGCAGCCGGGGGAACGGGTTGTCGGAAAAGGGGAGGTGCTGACGCCGTCGCGTATCGGCATCCTGGCGTCCGTCGGCCGGGCCTTTGTCGAAGTGCATCAGCGACCCGTCGTGGCGGTCCTGGCCACGGGAGACGAGCTCGTCGAGATCGACGAAGCCTTCCTGGCGGAGGGGAAGATCGTCAGCAGCAACAGCTATTCGCTCGCGGCCCAGGTCCTGGACTGCGGCGCCTCGCCCCTTCAGATCGGCATCGCGAGGGACACGCGGGAGGACCTGATCGCAAAATTCAAGGCCGCCCGGCGCGCGGACATCATCCTGTCTTCGGGGGGCGTCTCCGTCGGCGACTACGATCTGGTCAAGGACATCATGAAGGAGGTGGGCAACCGCATGCAGTTCTGGCGGGTTGCCATGCGACCCGGGAAGCCTCTGGCATTCGGCGCCCTCGAGGGGGTTCCCCTGTTCGGCCTTCCCGGCAACCCCGTCTCTTCCATGGTGTCGTTCGAACAGTTCGTCCGGCCCGCCCTTCTTAAAATGATGGGGCACCGGAACCTCTTCCGCCGGATCATCCGGGCGCGTTTGGGGGAGGATATCCGGAAAAATGCCGGGGCGAGAAACTTTCTGAGGGCGCGCGTCGAATTCAGGGACGGCCGCTATCACGTCGTCACCACGGGCGAGCAGGGCTCCGGAATCCTGAAATCCATGGTCCTGGCCAACGGCCTGATCGTGCTCCCCGAGGCGGTGACGCACGCCCGGACGGGCGACGAGGTCATGGTCCAACTGATCGACGGGTCTCTGGAGCGGATGGAGTCGCCCGAGTATCTGAAGGATTGAGACAAAATCAAGGAAGTGCCAAGGTCACTGGTGGGCCTCCCGGACTTCAAATTCGGTGTGGGGCGCTAAAACCGTCCCGGGTGGGTTCGATTCCCATGCACTTCCGCCA